>NZ_BAABJO010000049.1:0-49979 GCF_039543345.1 Pseudonocardia adelaidensis
CGCCGTTGCCGATGATCCCGACCTCGCCGTCGAGCTTGACGTAGTTGAGGTCCTTCGCCTTCGCCTTGGCTTCCAGGGGGTCCTCGGTGCGCTGGTCCACCAGGTCCGCGTGCCCGGGGTGGCGGAAGTCCGCGTTCCCGTCCAGG
This sequence comes from Pseudonocardia adelaidensis, assembly GCF_039543345.1. NCBI lineage: Bacteria > Bacillati > Actinomycetota > Actinomycetes > Pseudonocardiales > Pseudonocardiaceae > Pseudonocardia > Pseudonocardia adelaidensis. The sequence goes on from NZ_BAABJO010000049.1 coordinate 147, forward strand.
GTCACCTTGCCGTCGAGCGCCACGACCCTGTCCTGCGGGTCGCGCACCAGCGGGTTGACCTCGACGAGGGTGGCGTCCTCCGAGACGAAGGTCTCCCACAGCTTGACGATCACGTCCGCGGCCTGGTCGGCGACTGCGGCCGGGATCTTCCCCTGGGCCACGATCTCGGCCGCCTTCGCGCGGTCGACCCCGGCGATCGCGTCGACCGGGACCCGGGCGAGGGCCTCAGGCCGCTCGACGGCGAGCTGCTCGATCTCCATGCCGCCTTCTGCGGAGCACATCGCCAGGAACGTGCGGTTCGAGCGGTCCAGCAGGAACGAGAAGTAGTACTCCTCGGCGATGTCGCTGGCCTCGGTGACCAGCACCTGGTGCACCGTGTGGCCCTTGATGTCCATGCCGAGGATCGCGGAGGCCTTCTCCTTCGCCTCCTCGGGCGTCTCGGCGAGCTTCACGCCGCCGGCCTTGCCCCGCCCGCCGGTCTTCACCTGGGCCTTCACCACGACGGCAGTGCCGATCTCCGCGGCGGCGGCGCCGGCCTCCTCCGCCGTGTCGACCGTGCGGCCCGGCAGGACCGGCACTCCGTGCGCGGCGAAGAGCTCCTTCGCCTGGTACTCGTAGAGGTCCACTCGGGTCTCCCTGCCCACTCCGCTGTGCGTCGCGGGCGCCCGGCCCGCGATTCCGCTGCCTCGCCGACCCTAGCGACGCGCCCCACACCCGCCCTGACCTGGTCCGGTGACGGCAGTCACCCTGCAGCGCCCGCGTTGCACCGGCCGGCCCAGAACGGGCGGCATCGACGATCCTCACCTACCGTTCTCGTATGGCGCCGGTCCATACAGGGGTGGACCGCCTGGCCCGAGCGGCCGGAGCGGCGCAGGCCGCTGCGGTGGACGTCTCCCGCGCCGGCGCCTACGCCGCTCGGACGTTCGGCAGCCCGGCCGGCATCCGCGGTCTGGCCGTGGAATGGGCGTGGCTCGCCGCGCACCTCGCCGTCTACCCCGCCGGGCTCGTGCGCACGCAGCTGGAGACCCCCACCGGACATCGCACCGACCCGCTGCCGCCGTTGCGCCGCAGCCTCGTGGTCACCGATGTCGAGGCTGCCGGCACCCCGATCCTGCTGTTGCACGGGATCATGGACAACCGCTCGGTGTTCACGGTGTTCCGGCGTGCGTTGCGACGCCGCGGGTTCGGCGTCGTGCACGCCGTGAACTACAGCGTGTTCACCGGGGACATCCGCACGGCGGCGCACCGCCTGCACGAGCAGGTCGAGGAGCTGCGCGAGCTCGCGGGCGCGGAGCGGATCCACATCGTCGGCCACTCGCTCGGCGGGATGATCGCCCGCTACTACGTGCAGCGGATGGGCGGCGCCGCCGCCGTCGACACGCTCGTCACGCTCGGTACGCCGCACGGCGGCACGCTGGCCGCCCACCTCCTCCCCACACCGCTCGCCCGCCAGCTCCGTCCCGGGTCGGACGTGATCGCCGAGCTCGCCCGGCCCGCGCCGTCGTGCGACACGCGCTTCCTCGTGGTCTGGAGCCGGATGGATCAGATGGTCCTGCCGCAGCGCAACGGGCGGCTCCGCCACCCCGACCTGGACGTCGAGGAGCTCGAAATACGTGACGTCGGTCACTTGGCGCTCCCGATCGACGGGCGGGCGGTGCATTGGGTAGCCACGGTGTTGGGCCGAACGGCCCGGGACGTTCACCCGTTCTGCCCAGGTCAGCCCTACTCACGGGTTACTTCAGCGCGCACCGCGGCCGCGGCCGACCCACATCCTGACGCTCCGTCGATCACCTCGCCACGCCGAGCGAGGAGTTGCCGCTAGCGCACCCGTCTCGCTACCGTCCGTCGGTCCGTGTCACAGGCCGATCACAGCGGCACCGGAGGCGTCCCCGAGCGCCACCGCGGGATCCCCAGCCCACGCCGCCCGGCCCGGTCGCGGCACCCCGGTCAGTCGAGAAGGGCAGGTCTTGGCGCGCCACCGCTCCCCCAGCGGCGCCCAGGCGGACGACCCGGGACGCACGACGCCCCTGCGCGTCGTCGACGTTCCAGGCGTGCACCGTCTCCCGGCGCCACCTGCTGCGTCGGTGCGCGGACGCGCGACCGTCGCCGCGGTGGCCGCTGGTGCGGTGGTGGCCGGCGGCCAGACGGCGGCCACGACGTTCTTCGACAGCGCGCACGCGGTCGCTGCACTGCAGCCCGTCGCCCAGGTGAAGGACGCGCCCGCCGACGCCACCACCGCCTCCCTCGAAGGGGCGATCGGAGGCGATCAGCTACTACCCGACCCGCTCGCGGTCGACGCGCTCGACCCGGCCTCCCAGGTGGACGTCCAGAACCTCGCCAAGGCCGTGGACATCGGGCGGGAGCTCGCCCAGCAGGCGGCGAAGGTCGAGGCGGCCCTCGCCGGCGGCGCGCCCGAGGCGTTCCTCTACGGCGAGTCCGTGTACGTCATGCCCGCCGTCGGGCACCTCACGTCCCTGTTCGGCAGCCGCTGGGGCACCTCGCACCAGGGCATCGACATCGCGGGCCCGATCGGCACCCCGATCTACGCCCTGACCGACGGCGTGGTCGAGGAAGCCGGTCCGGCCACCGGCTTCGGGCTCTGGGTGGTGCTGCGCCACACCGACGGGACGCAGAGCGTGTACGGGCACGTGAACCGGATGTTCGTCGACGAGGGCGAGCGGGTGAAGGCCGGCGAGAAGATCGCCGAGATCGGCAACCGCGGCTACTCCACGGGCCCGCACCTGCACCTGGAGATCTGGAGCGCGGACGGCACGAAGATCAACCCGAGCCCATGGCTGCGCAAGCGCGGGATCGAGTACTGACGCCCGCGTGCCAGTGCCCACCGGTCGGCCTCGGGAAGCCCGCCTCCGCGTAGTCGCCGTGCTTCACGATCCGGTCCTGCCGGAATTCCCTGGTGAGGTGACCTCGGCCAGGAGCACGACGTCACCGATTCCCACGTGGAGGACGTCCAACCCGGCGCCGGCCACCACCACGTCCGCTCACAGCTTTTGCAGCGGCACCCCGCCGATGAGCATCAGCCGCACCGTGCCCGCGCTCCCGAAGTCGATCAGCACCCGCTGGGTGGCCTTGTCGGACTCGATCACGGTGCCGAGGCCGTACTTGTCGTGGTTGACGCGGTCGCCCACGTCGAGGGAGATCGATGCCTTGAGCGCCGCCTTCGGCACGTTCCAGCTGCCGCGGTCGGTGGCGGTGGGCCTGCGGCCGAACCCGAACCGCCCGACCGGGGCCGAGCGCTCCGGCTCGGCGCGCCGCCAGTCGACCAGGTCGTCGGGCACCTCGGCCAGGAAGCGCGAGGCCGGGTTGGCGTTGGGTTGGCCGAACGAGGACCGGATCATCGCCCGCGACAGGTACAGCCGCTGCTGTGCGCGCGTGATGCCGACGTAGGCGAGCCGCCGCTCCTCGGCCAGCTCGGCCGGGTCGCCCATGGCCCGCATGTGCGGGAACACGCCGTCCTCCCAGCCGGTGAGGAACACGACCGGGAACTCCAGTCCCTTCGCCGTGTGCAGGGTCATCAGCGTGACCATGCCCTCGTCGTTGTCCGGGATGGAGTCGGCGTCGGCCACCAGCGCCACCCGCTCCAGGAATGCGGCCAGCGAGCCGGGCGCCGGCGCACCGACCTCCACGTCGGAGTCGTCCAGGTCGGCCACCGCGGCGTCGCCCGCGAACTCGCGGGCCACCGTGACGAGCTCGGCGAGGTTCTCCCGGCGCGAGCCGTCCTGCGGGTCGTCGCTCGCCTCCAGCTCGGCCGTGTAGCCGGTGCGCGCGTAGACGGCCTCGAGGATCTCCGCGGTCTCCTCACCGCGCTCCACCAGCTCGTTCAGCTCGTCGAGCAGCCGGACGAACGAGGCGATGCAGCGCTGGGAGCGCGTGACCAGGCCGGGGATCTTCTCCGGCTGATCGGCCGCGATCCGCAGCGCCGCGGCGAACGAGATGCGCTCCCGGTCGGCGTAGGTGGCCACCAGCTCCTCGGCGCGCTCGCCGATGCCCCGCTTGGGGACGTTGAGGATGCGGCGCAGGCTGACGGTGTCCTCCGGGTTGGACAGCACCCGCAGGTACGCCAGCGCGTCACGCACCTCCTTGCGCTCGTAGAAGCGCACCCCGCCGACGACCTTGTACGGCAGCCCGACCCGCAGGAACACGTCCTCGAACACCCGCGACTGCGAGTTGGTGCGGTAGAAGACGGCGACGTCCGAGTTGCGGACCTCGCCGGAATCGACGAGCCGGTCGATCTCCTGCGCGACGAACGCGGCCTCGTCGTGCTCGTTGTCGGCGACGTACCCGACCACCTTGGCACCGTCGCCCTGGTCGGACCACAGCCGCTTGTCGCGCCGGTCCGGGTTGCGCGCGATGACGGCGTTGGCGGCCGAGAGGATGTGCTGGGTGGAGCGGTAGTTCTGCTCCAGCATGATCGTGCGGGCGTCGGGGAAGTCGAGCTCGAACTCGATGATGTTGCGGATGCTCGCCCCGCGGAACGCGTAGATCGACTGGTCGGAGTCGCCCACCACGCACAGCTCGCCCGGCTCCACGCCGTCGGCCGCCGGCGCCACCAGCTCGCGCACCAGCACGTACTGGGCGTGGTTGGTGTCCTGGTACTCGTCGACGAGCACGTGCCGGAACCGCCGCCGGTAGTACTCCGCCACGGCCGGCAGCCGCTGCAGCAGCGAGACCGTCTCCATGATCAGGTCGTCGAAGTCGAACGCGTTGGCCGTGTGCAGCCGGGCCTGGTACACCGCGTAGACCTCGGCGACCTTGCGCTCGAAGTCGTTGGCGGCCCGCTCGGCGGCGTCGTCGGCCGACAGCAGCTCGTTCTTGAGGTTGGAGATCTGGGCGGCCACCCCGCGGGCGGAGAACTTCTTCGGATCCAGCTCCAGGTCGCGCACGACCAGCCCGACCAGCCGGCGCGTGTCGTCGGCGTCGTAGACGGAGAACGCGCTGCGCACGCCCAGGTGCTTGGCCTCGCGCCGGAGGATGCGCACGCACATCGAGTGGAACGTGGACACCCACATCGCGTTCGCCCGCCGGCCGACGAGCGCGTCGACCCGCTCCTTCATCTCGGCGGCGGCCTTGTTGGTGAAGGTGATCGACATGATCTCGCCGGGGTGCACCCCGCGCTCGGCGAGCAGCCACGCGATGCGGTGGGTGAGCACGCGGGTCTTGCCCGAGCCCGCCCCGGCGACGATCAGGAGCGGCGACCCGGCGTGGACCACCGCCTCGCGCTGGCGTGGGTTGAGCCCTTCCAGCAGCGCCGCCCCCCGCTCCGTGCGAGGCCGGACGGGGTCGTCAGTAGGCAGTTCGAACAGCGCACTCATCGTGTTCGAAAGGGTACCGCCGCTCCCCGACAGCCCCCGGTGTGGCACACTGCCGGGGTGCCAGTGATCAGCGGACGATTTTTCTACGGGTACCGGACACCGGTGCCCGTGGCCAGCTGACCAGCCCCCACGACGCCCCGGAGTCCTTCGGACCCGGGGCGTTCGCGCGTCACGGGACCGGGCCGGGCACTTTGCGAGGAAGAGACCGTGACCGTGACGAGTGAGAACACCCCCGCCGACACCACCGCTGCCGACACCACGGCTGCCGACATCGCCGCCCTGCGGGTCGAGATCGACCACCTCGACGCGGAGATCCTGCGTCTGGTCAAACGACGCACCGAGGTGTCGAGGACCATCGGCAAGGCGCGGATGGCCGCCGGTGGGCCCCGCATCGTCTACAGCCGGGAGATGGCCGTGCTCGCCCGCTTCCGCGAGCTCGGCAGCGAGGGCCGTGACCTCGCACTGCTCCTCCTGCGGCTGGGCCGGGGACGCCTCGGCGGCGCCTGAGCCGGATACGCGCGATCGCGGGCGCACGAGCCCCCGTTCCGTGGCACTCTGGTGCCATGGGTGCGGTGTTCGGGATCGTTGCAGCAGTGATCGCCCTGGTCGGCCTGGTCGTCGCGCTCGGGCACGTCGGCTACCTGGCGTTGCTCGGCAACGCGGCGAAGAAGAAGGGGCTGTCCGGCGGCACCACCACCGACTACGTGAACAGCCGGTGGAAGGTCGCGGGCGGCACGGCGGGCGTCGCGCTGCTCGGGCTGCTGCTCACCGCAGGCAACTCGGTGCCGATCGATCTCGTCGGGCTGCTGCTCGGCGGTGGTGCCGGCATCTACGCCAAGCAGGCGCTCGACTCCACCCGCTCGCGTTTCCGCGCCCTGCCCTGATCGAAAACCGTCGATCTCCCGATCTCGGGAAGATCACGACGCGCTCCACCCACCGCAGCGCGCTCACTGGTCGAGCGGCGGTACGGGCCCGACGAGCGGATCAGCGAATCGCCGGGCGGCAGCCCGGTCGGCCGAGCGGTCGGTAATCATCGTTGAGCGGAAATAGACCATTCGTGTGACGTGCGACGAGCGGATGAATGACACTTGGTACCCGTCATCGGCATCCGGTAGACATTCGAGCGTCCGTTCACTCCAAGGGAGGACGTCTCGCTGTGGCTCAGATCCTGTACCGCGATGGATCAGATGCACCTGCGACGGAAGTGATCACCGTTGCCGACCTGCTGAGCCGCAACGCGCCCGCTCCGTTCAGAGAGGCCGACCCGGACATCGAGCCGGACACCGAGGGCATCTCCGTCGGCGCCCTCCTGCGGCGCGAGGGCCGCGCTCCTCGCGCCGCCGACCGCCCGCTGCAGCCCCGCCCCCGCCAGCAGGCCGCGCGTGACGACGAGGGCGGCTCCGACCGGAGCGTCCTGGTGCGCCGCGGCGCCATCGCCGCGGGCACGCTCCTGGCCGCGGGCTCCGTCCTCGGGGCCGCGCTGCTCACCGACGTCACCCCCACCGCCAACCAGACCCCGGCACCCGGCGGCGCCGAGGACGACGCCCCATACCCCGGCCAGGGTCTGCTCGACCCCGAGGGCCCGGTCGCCGCGCCCCCGGACAGCGTCATGATCGACCAGGCCGCGGCGCGCGACCCGCTCGACCCCGGCACCCCCGCCCCGTCCGACTGGGTCCCGGTGGCCTTCCCCGGTGCACTGGCCGGCGGCGGCACCGGCACCGAGGACACCGGCGGCACCGACGGCGGCGGCACCGACGGTGGCGGTTCCAGCGGAAGCTCCGGCGACGACGGCAAGTCGGGCTCGCTCGCCTCCTCCGACGACGACGACAAGACCGCCAGGTCGTCCAGCAGCAGCGACTCGTCGTCGAGCGGCAGCTCGGCCGGCGGTTCGAGCCGCGACTCCGACGCCCGCCACGACTCCGGCAGCTCGAACGACGACGACTCCGACGACGACGGCGACCACGGCCTCGTCGGTGGGCTCGTCGACACCGTCGGTGGCGTGCTCGGCCTCGGCGATGACGACGACGAGAGCGACAGCAAGAAGAGCAACAGCAAGAACGACGGCGACGAGGACGACGACAAGGACTCCCGGTCCATGCGCCTCCTCTCCGCCGATGAAGGTGAAGAAGACTCGTCCGCTCCCCAAGACGAGGACGACTCGGAGTCCGGTAGCGACGCCAAGAGCGGCGACAGCGACGACTCCGAGGGCAGCGACAGCGACGACGGTGGTGACGACGACGGCGATGGTGGCCTCGTCGACACCGTCAGCGACACCGTCGGTGGCCTGCTCGGCTGACGCCGTCGCCGGCGTCGGACCGGTGTCCTCCTAGACGAGGCGCCGGTCCGACGCCCACCGCGAGAGCTCGTAGCGGTTCGACAGCTGGGTCTTGCGCAGCACGCTCGAGACGTGGGTCTCCACCGTCTTGACCGAGATGAACAGCTCTCCCGCGATCTCCTTGTACGCGTAACCACGCGCGAGCAGGCGCAGCACGTCGCGCTCCCGGCGGGTGAGCAGGTCCAGCTCCGGGTCGCCCGGCGGGGCGGCGCCGGGCCGGTCGGAGAACACGTCCAGCACGAAGCCGGCCAGCCGTGGCGAGAACACCGCGTCACCCGACTTCACCCGCCGCACTGCGTCGGCGAGCTCCCGGCCGGAGATCGTCTTCGTGACGTAGCCGCGGGCGCCCGCACGGATGACCGCGATGACGTCCTCCGCGGCGTCCGAGACCGACAGCGCCAGGAACACCACGTCCGGGAGCTCGGGGCGCAGCTGCCGCAGCACCTCGGCGCCACCGCCGTCCGGCATGTGGACGTCCAGCAGCACCACGTCGGGACGCAGGTGCCGGATGGCGGCCACGGCCTCGTCGACCGAGCCCGCCTCGCCCACCACGGTGACGTCCGGGACGTGCCGGTCGAGCTCGGCGCGCACCCCGGACCGGAAGAGGCCGTGGTCGTCGACCAGGAAGACGCGGATGGGCGCGTCGGTCGATTCAGTGGTCATGTGTTGGATTCCTCCTGCGCCCGCACCGGGGGTGCGGGTTCGTCCTGCTCGGCGGTGTGCCCGTCGGCCGGCCCCTCGAGGGTCATGGAGAGGTGCACCTCGGTGCCCTCACCGGGCGTGCTGCGCAGCCGCACGGCGCCGCCGTGCCGCTCCATCCTGCCGTGCACCGAGTCGGCCAGGCCGTGGCGGTCGCCCGGGACGGTATCGGGGTCGAAGCCGACACCGCGGTCGCGCACGAAGACGTGCACCTCCTCCGGCTCGACCTCGACGTAGACGCTGACCTCGCCCACCTGCGCGTGCTTGGCGGCGTTGACCATCGCCTCGCGGGCGGCGAGCACGAGCGCGCGGAGCCCGTCGTCGAGGGGGCGGTCGCCGACGACGACCGGCCGCACGTCGATCGCGTACGTGTCCTCCACCTCGGCGGCGGCGGTGGTGATCGCGTCGGCGAGCCCCTCCGAGAGCGCGGGATCACCGGACGCACGCCCGGATCGGCCGTATCCGGTGGGGCCGTACAACCAGTGGCGCAGCTCGCGCTCCTGGCCGCGGGCGAGCCTCAGCACCTCGCGGGGCTGGTCGGACTGGCGCTGGATGAGCGCCAGCGTCTGCAGCACGGAGTCGTGCAGGTGAGCAGCGATCTCGGCGCGCTCGGTCTCGATGATGCGCTCGCGGCGCTCTTCGGAGAGCTCGCGCATCAGACGCACCCACCACGGGATGGTCAGCACACCGACCCCGAGCAGCGTGGCCAGCACCGCGAGCATCCCGAACTGCACCTGTGAGAGGTCCAGGTTGCCCAACAGGAACACCCCGATCCCGGTGGCGACGAACAGCGCGCCCGCCAGCACGCGCCACAGCGCGGCCCGGCCACCACCGGTCACACCGGTGACGCCCGATCGCGCGCCGGCGGTCCAGCGCCTGCGTTGCGACTCGTCGGCCTCCCGCCACACGACCGCTGCGCCGACGGCCGCCACCCCGAGCGGGCCGACGATCCAGCCGACCACGGTGTTGCCGAGTGCCGCGGCCGCGAGCCCCGCCCCGATGCCGAGCGCGGCCAGCCCGAGGGCCTGCTGGCGCTCGGCCCGCCCGAACGGGCGCTGCACCTCCGCCGGCTCCTGCCGCACGAATATCCACAGCAGGCCGTAGGCGATGACACCGGCACCGTTGATCGCGGCGAGCACGACGAACGCGGTGCGCACCCACAGCACGTTGACACCGAGGTGGTCGGCCACGCCGCCCGCGACGCCCGCCACGAAGCGGGCGCTGCGCCTGCGGGTGAGCGGCGGCGCGCCGGAAGGCAACGGCGCCGGCGCACCTGCCGCGGGAACTCCCATCACACGTCCATGGTCACACGCGCGGGAAGGGAGGACATCGGGGAAACCTCCGGGACGGCTCGGGGCCATCCCCCATCCACGGGTGCGCGGCGCCGGGCACTCTGAGCGTCATGAGTCGTACGGACGTCGGCGAGACACTGCGGGAGATGTGGGAGACGCGCCCCGCCCGCCCGAGGGACGGCCGTCAGGTGGCGGGGGTCGCGGCGGGCATCGCGCGCCGCTACGACATCGACCCCGTCCTGGTGCGGGTCGGGTTCGTGGTGGCGGCGTTCTCCGGGATCGGGGCGGCCCTCTACATCGCGGGCTGGATCCTGCTGCCCGACGGGCCCGCCGACCCGGCGGCCCCGCGGGCGGGGCGGCCGCGCACCTGGCTCGTCATCGCGCTGGCCATCGCCGCCGCGATCACCATGGGCACCGTGTTCGGGGGCAACGGCCCGGACGTGATCCTGCCGCTGCTGGTGGTGGCCGCGCTGCTGTACCTGCTGCACCGCAGCCGCGGCGATCGCGCCACGCGGACGGCGGACGCGCCCACGGTCGCCACCCCGATGACCGCGCCCGGCCCGTCGCCCGTGGCGGACGGCACCGGTGCGGCCGGCAGCACCGAGCCGCCGGTGGCCCCGCCGGCGTGGGACCCGCTCGGCGCCGCGCCCTTCGCATGGGACCTGCCGGAGCCGTCGCCCCCTCCGGCCGAGCCACCGCCCCGCAGGCTGCCGGTCACACCGGTGACGCTCGGCGTCGCGCTGATCGCGGGCAGCGCCACGGCGGTGATCATGATGCTCGGGGGCATGCTGACCCTCGCGAACCTCGACGTGCTGTGCGGCGTCGTGCTCGCGGTGCTCGGCGCCGGCCTGGTCGTGGGGGCGTTCCTGCGCACCGGGCGCGGCCTCATCCCGTTCGCGCTGCTGCTGAGCGCGCTCACCTGGGCTCTCGTGGCTGCCCCGCTGGACCGCTGGCAGGGCGATGGTTACGGCGAGCTGGTCGCCGCACCCACCACGGTCGCGGCGCTGCAGCCCAGCTACGAGCGCGGGGCCGGCGAGATCGACCTCGACCTGCGCAACCTCGACCTCGCCGTGCCGCCGGACGGGAACACGAGCCCGGTGCGCACCCGGATCTCGATGGGCGCGGGCGACGTGACGGTTCGGGTGCCGCCCGCGGCCGACGTCACCGTCACCGCGCGGGCCGGGCTCGGTGACGTCCGGTTCGACCGCCTCGAGGACGACGGGCCGGACGCGCACGTGCAGGTGATCGACGACCTCGGCACCGACGGCGTGCGCAGCGGGCGCCCGCTCGCGATCGACATCGATGCAGGTCTGGCTGACGTGGAGGTGCGCCGTGGCTGAGCTGGTGAAGAAGGAAACGCGCAGGCGCGGGCCCGACCCGCTGGCGCTGGTCGTCGGGCTCCTCACGCTGGGGATGGCCGCGAGCGCGTTCGTCGGCGAGGTGCCGTCGCTCGCCGGCCTCGACGCCAGGTGGCTGCTGGCGGCGGGTGCGGCCGTGATCGGGCTGCTGCTGCTCGTGGGGAGCCTGCGGGGACGCCGCCGCTAGCAGAAGGCCGTCCCAACACAGGCCGTGAGTGGCTACGAGTGCCGGAGCACTCGTAGCCACTCACGGCTATTCCCACTCGATGGTGCCCGGCGGCTTGCTCGTGACGTCCAGGACCACCCGGTTGACCTCGGCCACCTCGTTGGTGATGCGCGTGGAGATGCGCTCGAGCAGGTCGTACGGGAGCCGCGTCCAGTCGGCGGTCATCGCGTCCTCGCTGGAGACGGGGCGCAGGACCACGGGGTGGCCGTAGGTGCGCCCGTCGCCCTGGACGCCGACGCTGCGGACGTCGGCCAGCAGCACCACCGGGCACTGCCAGATGTCGCGGTCGAGCCCCGCGTAGGTGAGCTCCTCGCGGGCGATCGCGTCGGCGGCCCGCAGCGTGGCCAGCCGGTCGGCCGTGACCTCACCGATGATCCGGATGCCGAGGCCGGGCCCGGGGAACGGCTGGCGGTGCACGATCGTCTCGGGCAGGCCCAGCTCGGCGCCCACGCGGCGCACCTCGTCCTTGAACAGCGCCCGCAGCGGCTCCACCAGCTCGAACTCGAGGTCGTCCGGCAGCCCGCCGACGTTGTGATGGCTCTTGATCGTGGCCGTGCCGGACCCGCCGCCGGACTCGACGACGTCCGGGTAGAGCGTGCCCTGGACGAGGAAGCCGACGTGCTCCTCCGCGGCGACGTCGGCGGTGGCGGCCTCGAAGACCCGGATGAACTCGCGGCCGATGATCTTGCGCTTCTCCTCGGGGTCGCTGACCCCGGCGAGGGCGTCGAGGAAGCGGCCCCGGGCGTCCACCGTGTGCAGCTTCGCGCCCGTGGCGGCCACGAAGTCGCGCTCCACCTGCTCGCGCTCGCCGGACCGCAGCAGGCCGTGGTCGACGAACACGCACGTGAGCCGCTCGCCGATGGCGCGCTGCACGAGGGCAGCCGCGACCGCCGAGTCGACCCCGCCGGAGAGGCCGCAGATCGCCCGCCCGTCCCCGACCTGGGCGCGCACGGCGTCGATCGTGTCGTCGATGATCGAGGACGTGGTCCAGCCCGGCGTGATGCCCGCGACCTCGTGCAGGAACCGGCGCAACACCTCCTGCCCGTGCGGGGAGTGCCCGACCTCGGGGTGGTACTGCACCCCGGCCAGCCGCCGCACCGGGTCCTCGAACGCCGCCACCGCCGCGCGCTCCGACGAGGCCGTGACCGTGAAACCCTCCGGGGCGCGCACGACCGAGTCGCCGTGGCTCATCCACACCGGGTGCCGCTCCGGCAGCCCGTCGTGCAGGACGCTGCCCCCGCACAGCGAGAGCTCGGTGCGGCCGTACTCGCGGGTGCCGTCCGGCGCCACCTCCCCACCGAGCGCCCGCGCCATCGCCTGGAACCCGTAGCACAGCCCCAGCACCGGGATGCCGGTGCGGAACAGCTCGGGGTCGACGGCCGGCGCCCCCGGCTCGTACACGCTCGACGGCCCGCCGGAGAGGATCAGCGCCGCGGGCTTGCGGGCGACGATCTCGGCCACCGGCAGGTCCCCCGGCACGATCTCCGAGTAGACCTGCGCCTCCCGTACCCGGCGGGCGATGAGCTGGGCGTACTGCGCGCCGTAGTCGACGACGAGGACGGTGGGGGGCTGCACGGGTCCAGCGTAAATGCCGGTTCGCCTCGCCGTGGCCGGGGTGACGGCAACCACGAATGGCGTACCCTCCGTCGGGCGAGGCCCAGGCGGGACGAGAACTCAGGGGTGAGCTTCCACGTGGTGGACGTGCGGGACGACCAGGAACCGAACCACCGGATCAGGCCCGACATCCCGGGCGCTGCCCGCATCTGGAACTACTGGCTGGGCGGCAAGGACAACTACAAGGCCGACTGGGAAGCCGGTGACGCCGCACTGCAGCTGTTCGACATGGCCACGGTCGCCAAGCAGTCGCGGCAGTTCCTCATCCGCGTCGTGCGGTTCCTGGCCGGCGAGGCCGGTATCCGGCAGTTCCTCGACGTGGGCACCGGCCTGCCCACCATGCAGAACACCCACGAGATCGCCCAGTCGATCGCGCCGGAGTCGCGGATCGTCTACGTGGACAACGACCCGATCGTGCTGGCACACGCGCGCGCGTTGCTGACCAACACCAGCCCTGACGGCGTGACCACGTACATCGACGCGGACTACCACCACCCGGAGTTGATCATCTCCGGTGCCCGTGAGGTCCTCGACTTCGAGAAGCCGATCGCGGTCCTGTTCATGGGCGTGCTCGGTCACGCACGCAGCTTCGACGCCGCACGTGAGGTCGTGGCGCACATCATGGACGCCGTGCCCCCGGGCAGCTACCTCGCCGTGAACGACTCCAACGACCTCAACCCCGACTTCGTCACCCTGTGCGAGAACTACAAGTCGACGGGAGCGGTGCCCTACATCCCGCAGCCCATCGAGCAGATCCGCAGCTACTTCGAAGGCATGGAGATGGTCGAACCGGGCGTGGTGTCCATCACCGAATGGCGGCCCGACCCCACCGACATCGGAAGCGTCGTGCCCCTTCCGGAGACCACGGGCGCCGTCGCCCGGAAGCCCTGACCACGCCGTCGGCCCACTGCCAGGGGCGGTGATCGTCACGAGCAGCACCGGGACGTTCCCACCAGAGCGCCCGCCGCACCCCGCTCGGCGAGGCCCGTAGCCCGCATCGCGGTCGAGTACAACGGGCGCGACCACCTCGACCCCGATCGCGCGCGGCGCGACGTGGAGCGCGAGGCGTACGTCACGGCTGCGGGCTGGACCATGCTGCGCTTCGGGGCCTACCTCATCATCCGGCACCCGGACCTGGTGGCGGCCCGGGTCCGCACGACGCTGCGGCACGACCCGACGCGATCATCGGCGGGTCAGCCGCGGACGGTCAGCCCGACGCGCTGGAACTCCTTCAGGTCCGAGTAGCCCGTCTTCGCCATCGCCCGCCGGAGGGCGCCGAAGAGGTTGACGGTGCCGTACGGGCTGCGGGTCGGGCCGAAGAGCAGGGTCTCCAGGTCGATCTCGCCCTGGAGGAAGCCGGTGATCTCCGAGCGCGGGAGCGACGGGTGCGCCACCGCCGACGTCCAGTACAGGCCGCGGCCGGGGCTCTCGGCCGCGCCGGCGAGCTGCTCGCCCAGCATCACGGCGTCGGCGCCGCAGGCGATCGCCTTGGCCATGTCACCGGACCCCGCCATGCCCCCGTCGGCGATCACGTGGACGTACCGGCCACCGGTCTCGTCGAGGTAGTCGCGGCGGGCCGCGGCGGCGTCGACGATCGCGGTGGCCATGGGCACGCCGATGCCGAGGACGTCGTCGGTTGTGGTGGCCGACGACTCGCCGTACCCGACGATCACGCCGGCCGCGCCGGTGCGCATGAGGTGCATCGCCGTGCGGTAGTCGCCGCACCCACCCGCGACCACGGGGACGTCGAGGGAGTTGATGAACTCCTTGAGGTTGAGCGGCTCCCCGCCGGACACATGCTCGGCGGAGATGATCGTGCCCTGCACGAACAGGATCTCGACGCCGCCTGCGAGCAGGTCGGGAGTGAGCTCGCGGGCGTGCTGCGGGCTCACCCGGGCGGCGACGGTGACGCCGGCCTCGCGCATGGTCTTGAGCGCCTCGGTGAGCAGCGCGGGCTGGATCGGGGCGGAGTGCAGCTCCTGCAGCAGCCGGACGGCGGCGAGCGGGTCGTCGTCGTCCGCGGCGGTGACGACCTGCTCCAGCGCCCCCTCGGCGTCGGCGTGGCGGGCCCACAGGCCCTCCGCGTTGAGCACCGCGAGCCCACCCAGCCCGCCGATCCGCGCCGCGGTGGCGGGCGACACGATCGCGTCGGTGGGATGGGTGACGAGGGGGATCCCGAAGTGGTACGCGTCGAGCTGCCAGGCGGTCGAGACCTCCTGGGAGCTCCGCGTCCGCCGGGACGGCACGATCTCGACCTGGGTCAGGTCGTAGCTACGACGGGCCTCCCGGCCCATCCCGATCTCCACGAGGTCACGCACGGGTGACCAGCCTAGAGAGCCGTTCAGCGGGCGGAGTAGTTGGGCGCCTCGACCGTCATGGTGATGTCGTGCGGGTGGCTCTCCTTGAGCCCCGCGGCCGTGATCCGCACGAGCTGGGCCTGCTGGAGCTGCTCGATCGTCTGGGCGCCTGCGTAGCCCATCCCGGAGCGCAGCCCGCCGACCAGCTGGTGCACCACCTGCGCGAGCGGCCCGCGGAACGGGATGCGGCCCTCGATGCCCTCCGGCACGAGCTTGTCCTCGCTCAGCACGTCGTCCTGGGCGTAGCGGTCCTTCGAGTACGAACGGGCGTCGCCGCGCGAGCGCATCGCCCCGATCGAGCCCATGCCGCGGTAGGTCTTGAACTGCTTGCCGCCGACGAGGACCACCTCACCCGGGGACTCCGCCGTGCCCGCGAGCAGGCTCCCCAGCATCACCGTGGACGCGCCGGCGACGATCGCCTTGGTGATGTCCCCCGAGTACTGGATGCCGCCGTCGCCGATCACCGGCACACCCGCCGGGGCGCACGCCTGCGTGGCCTCGTAGATGGCGGTGATCTGCGGTGCGCCGACGCCGGCCACCACGCGCGTGGTGCAGATCGACCCGGGGCCCACCCCGACCTTCACCGCGTCCGCACCGGCCTCGACGAGAGCCGCGGCACCCGCCCGGGTGGCGACGTTGCCGCCGACCACGTCGACGTTGTGCCCGACCTCGGCCCTGAGCTTGGCGACGGTCTCCAGCACCCGGCGGGAGTGGCCGTGGGCGGTGTCGACGATCAGCACGTCGACCCCGGCGTCGACCAGGTTCATCGCGCGCGCGTACCCGTCGTCACCGACGCCCACCGCGGCCGCGACCACGAGGCGCCCGTCCGGGTCCTTCGTGGCGAGGGGGTACTTCTCCGTCTTGTTGAAGTCCTTGATGGTGATGAGCCCGCGCAGGATGCCGTCGCCGTCGATGATCGGCAGCTTCTCCAGCTTGTGGCGGCGCAGCAGCCCGAGCGCGGCCTCGGCGGTGACGCCGACCCGCGCCGTGATCAACGGCGCGTGGGTCATCACCTCGTGGACCGGGCGCGAGTGGTCCATCTCGAACCGCATGTCCCGGTTCGTGATGATCCCGACCAGGTGCCCGGCCGCGTCGGTGACCGGCACACCGGAGATCCGGAACTTGGCGCACAGCGCATCGACGTCGGCCAGCGTGTCGTCGGGCGAGCACGTGACCGGGTCGGTGACCATCCCGGCCTCCGACCGCTTCACGACCTCGGCCTGCGCGGCCTGCTCCTCCGGCGACAGGTTGCGGTGCAGCACCCCCAGCCCGCCGGCCCGGGCCATCGCGATCGCCATCCGTGACTCGGTGACCGTGTCCATCGGCGAGGACACGATCGGCACCTTCAACCGGACGCGCCGGGTGACCTGCGTGCTCGTGTCGGCCGCACTCGGCACGACGTCCGACTCCGCGGGTAGCAACAGCACGTCGTCGAAGGTCAGGCCCAGCATCGCGAACTTGGGGGCCAGTTCCCGGCTCGCGGCCTCGGTCGTCATCGCCACCATCCCGTCTCGCCCCTTCACGACCCCTCCCACCCATCGTATCTGCGGGTGTCCCGCCGGCCGCGCGGGTCGTGGGAGGCCCCGCCCACACCGATCCACGCCGTTGCCCCGGGCGTGATCACCCGCTGGTACCGGCGATCGCCGTGCGGTGGAGTCGGAGCGTCTCACGTGCGAGTATCGTGAGTTCCGTGTCACGTGATGCGCTGCCACCGGACCCGTTCGCCGGGGATCCGCACGACCCCGCGCTGTCGCTCGACCGCCCGGAGACCGTCGAACAGGATTCGCTGAGCGAGGCCGAGCGCGACGAGGTCGTGGCCGACCTCGCCGATCTCGCGGTCTACCAGGCTCTCCTGGAGGCACGCGGCGTGCGCGGCATCGTCGTCGACTGCGGTGACTGCGGCGAGCAGCACTTCCACGAGTGGAGCCTGTTGCGCTCCAGCCTCCAGCAGTTGCTCGACGAGGGCCAGATGCGCCCGCACGAGCCGGCCTTCGACCCCGACCCGACGAACTACGTCACCTGGGAGTACTGCCGCGGTTACGCCGACGCGGTGCTGTCCGACTCCTGACACCAGCACCGACCACACGACGAAGCCCCCCGATCCGTTGGGATCGGGGGGCTTCGTCGTGTTCGCGTCAGTTGCCGGTGGCCGGGGCTTCCTCCCCGGAAGCGCTCGGGCCACTGGGGTCGGGCGAGTCGCCCCCGCCCTCGTCGCCGCGCGGCGGCGGCGCCGGTGACGTGGTGGGGTCGGGCCTGCCCTCCGAGGTGGCCGGCGGGTTGTTCCCGCTCGTCGGCGTGTCCGGCTTGCCCTCCCCGTGCCCGTTGCCGGGCGCGGGGCTGCTCGGGCTGCTCGTGGGCGTCGAGCTCCCCTGTTCGGGAGCGACCGCGCGACGCGGGTCGGCGGTGGGGTGGGTGGTGCCGGTGCCGGTGGGGTCGTCGGGTGTCCTGGCGACCTCGGGGCCCGGCTCACCCTCCGGGGTGGCGGACGAGGAGTCCGGTTCCTCGGTGGTGGCGTCGGCGTCCTCGGAGTTCGACGGCCGCGGCTCCCGCACGCTCTCCGGCACCTCACGGGAGGGCTGGGTGGCGAGCGGCGACGCCGGGTTCACCTTCTTGCCCTCGGGGGTCTCGGCGGCCTTCGCCCGGAGGAAGTCCTGCGCCTCCGCGAGCTCGCTCTGCCCCTCCTGGGGACGCACTGCCGCGAGGTCCTTCTGGGCCTGCGCGAGCTCCCGCGCGGCGAGCACCGGCTGCCCGGCGGAGAGCGCGTCCTTGGCGTTGTCGATCCGCTCCTCGACTCGTGCCGCCGCCTCCACCGACTCGGCGCGCTCGCTGTAGAGCACCTTGGAGATGCCCCACAGGGCGTCGTCCGGCTGGGCGTTGTAGGAGCTGACCGACACCCCGCCGATCGCGAGCACCAGGAACGCGGCTGCCGCCGCGACGGGGACCAGATGCCGGATGCGCCCGGACGGGGGCCGTGCGGCGCGCACCGTGGACACGGCCGTGTCGACGTCGACGAGCTCCGGGATCGGATCGGCGTCGACGTCGGCCTTCCACGCGGCGAGGATCGCGGCGACGCGATCGTCGGCGTCATAGCCCCCGACGCCCGGCGCCGACACGGACATCCCGGCGGCGAGCGCGTTGATGAGCTCGTCGTCGGCCTGCACGGCGACCAGGTCGACCGGCTCGGAGAGCTCGTCGAAGGCCACCGGTTGCGCCTCCATCTGATGAGGCCGCGACCCGTTGGTGCCGTTGTGACTTCCACCGTGGCCGTTGTAACCGCCGAAGGGGTGGCGCGTGTCGTCGGGCACTCAGACCACCTCCTCCTCGGGCATCGACTTCCTCAGGCGCGCGAGCGCCCTGTGCTGCGCCACCCGGACCGCTCCCGGCGTGGAGCCGACGGCCTCCGCCGTCTCCTCGGCCGAGAGGCCGACGACCACGCGCAGCACGAGGATCTCCCGCTGCTTCTCGGGGAGCGTGTCGAGCAGTTTTCCCATCTCGCTCGACAACTCGATCCGCAGCGCGCGCTGCTCCGGTCCGTCGGCCGACTCGACCGCGTCGGGGATGTCCGCGACCGGTTCCGACCGGTTCCGGGTGGCCGCCCGGTGTGCGTCGATCACCTTGTGGGAGGCGATCCCGTACACGAATGCGAGGAACGGGCGTCCCTGCACTCGGTACCCGGGCAAGGCCGTGAGCACGGCCAAACACACCTCCTGCGCAACGTCGTCGGCGGAGACCGACGACCTGTCCACTCGGCCCAGGCGTGCCCGGCAGTAGCGCACGACCATGGGCCGGATGAGGGCAATCACGGCCCCGACGGCCTGGGGGTCGCCCGTCATGGCGCGGGCCACCAGTTCGTCGGGTACGTCTGTCTGCTCACTCATCGCGGACCGTGGTTCGCGCGTTACGGAACATGTTCGGCATCATCCGTTCGTGAGGCTGACCACGGAGAGTGTTCAACCGTGCCTCATTGCGGACCACCGTAGCGAAGCCGCTCGGCGGACCGGGATGGGCTACTTCGTCTGCAGAGGTAGACGCACGAACGGGACACCGGGTTGCCGAATCAGGATGATGACCACCCGATCGGGTGCCGAACCGCCGCGGGGTACGACACCGCGGGGTGAGGGCCGCATGGTCGCTCACGGAGCGCGAGCGGCGGCGTGGTGGGTCGGAGGAGCGGACGACGACGCCCGCTGGAGCAGGCATGAGGGGGATCCTCGGCCTGCCGAGGCCCATCTGCCGGGAGGCACGCCGGAGGGGGGACGAGCGGAGGAGCGCTGGAGGGGCCGGATGGCCCGTCAGCGGGCCCGAACCGCCGGAGCGCAGAGCGCGAGCGGGAACGGCGCACCGAGGCGCCGCTCCCCGCGCTCGTCGGGTCCGGCTCGGTGGAGCCGGACGTCAGGAGACGAGACCCCTGCGGAAGCCGTGGGCGACCGCCTGGGCCCGGTCACGCACGCCGAGCTTGCGGAACAGCCGACGGGCGTGGGTCTTCACCGTGTCCTCCGACAGGTAGAGCTCGCGACCGATCTGGCCGTTGCTCTTGCCCTGGCTCATGCCGCGCAGCACCTGGAGCTCGCGCTCGGTGAGCTGCACGCCGGGGTCGGTGGGGGCACGGGGCGTCGGCACGGCCGTGCTCGCCAGCGTGTGGGCGAGCGCAGCCACCAGCTCGGGACGCGAGGCGTCCCAACGGAGGTAGCCGCGCGCTCCACCGGCGATCGCGGCAGCGATGCTGCCCGCGTCGTCGGGGGCGCCGAAGACGATGACGTTGGCCTGCGGGTGGGCGGCGACCAGCCGCCGCGTGGCCTCGACCCCGGTGGGCACCGCACGCTGGGTACCGACCAGAACCACGTCCACCGGCTGCCGGGAGAACCTCGCCAGCAACTCGTCCCCATGCGCAACGCAATCGATCCGGTGCACCCCCGGCACCGCGGACATCACGCGGGTCAGGCCTTCGCGGACGCTGCGACGATCGTCGCAGATGAGTACCGTCGTCACGACGATTCCTTCCTGCAGCTTCCTGCAGCCGGGTGATGTGTCACCCCCCTCATCGGCGGGTGACAAGCTCACCTTGACACGATCAGGGCCGGTTTGTGCCCTCCATTCGGGAGTGTTGCGCCAAGTGGCACTCGTCATGTGGGTGACGTAGGACCGAACGGAGTAGTTAGGTTACCGGGAGCCGAGCAGGGAGGCCCAGACCCTCCCTCATCAGGCGCCTCCCAACCGGGTCACATCGCCGCAGGATGACGCTCAGCGTGGCGGTCCCGGCGTGTCGTCGGCGTGGCGCGTCGCTCGGCCGGCCGTTCACCGACCGCTGCGCCGTTCGGGCGGCCGAGTCGTTTGCTGTCCAGACTCCGTTCGGGGCCTCTTCCGAGAGGTCCGCTGCGGCGTACCGGGCGGGCCAGACGAGGGACAGCAGCCCGGCCCGGTCGGCATGATCAGCCGCGGCGTCGAGCTCGGCGATCGCCGCGGCGGCGTCACCGCCCGCGACCGCCCCCGCGACGGCGTGGATGATCCGCGACTTGACCACGTGCCGCGCCGATCCACCAGCCGTCGCGAGCTCGAGGGCGGTGCGGGACGGTGCGACGGCCGCCGCCGCGTCGCCGCGCAGGAGCGCCAGCTCCGCGCGCACCCAGCACAGCCGGGCGGCCGGACGCCATGCCGGGTGCCCGCGCATCGCGTCGGCCGCGGCGTCGAGCAGCCGCTGCGCATGGCCCACCGCGCCCGAGCCGACCGCGTCGGCGGCCAGCCCGACCAACGCGTCGACGCGGGCGGCGCGCGCGTCGGTGCCGTCGGCGTCGAGCGGGCCCGGGCGCACCGCGGTCGCGAGCCGCAGGCCCAGTGCATCGAGGCGGCGGGCCGTGGCGTGCCCACCGAGCTGGCGGCGGTGCGCCGCCAGCGTGACGGCGGCGTGGGCGGTGACCGCGGGCGGCACCCGCGGCGCGGTCACCAGGTCCTCGAGGACGGTGGCGGCCGCGGCGTACCGGCCCTGGCCGCCGAGGGTCACGGCCACCAGCCACCGGTCGGCGGCCGACATCCCGGGCCGCACGCGCACGGCGGCGTCCGGCTGAGCGCCGAACGCCGCGGCGCGGAGGTCCGGCGTCACAGGAGCACGGCGGCGCTGATCGTCGCGACGGCCGTGCCGAGCGACGTCAACCGCCCGGTGCGCTGCGGGAGCGCGGTGCCCACCCACCCGGGGCCCGCGGCGAAGGTGCGGCAGCGGGGGCGCGTGCGGGGCATCGTGGTGAGCATCCCCGGGTCGGCGGTCTCCGGCATCAGCGACCAGAGCACCACCGCGACCGGGGCCGTGCGCCGGGCCGCCGCCGCGAGCGCGTCGGCCGGCAGGTCCGCTCCGAGGTACCGGTGGGCGACGCCGTGCACGCGCAGCGCGGCGGCGAGCGCGAGGATGGGCAGCGTGTGCTGTTCTCCCGGCACCGCCGCGAGCAGCACGGGACGCACACCACGTGCGCCGTCCCCCGCTCCGCCCAGCAGCGACCCGAAGACGGCGCTCACGCACGCGGTGACGAGGTGCTCGACCTCCACGCCGGTGGCCGTGTCGGCCCACCGGGCACCGACGGCCCCGAGGACCGGCCGCACGACCTCGTCCCACGTGGTCTCGACCCCGGCACAGCGCACCGACTCGGCGAGCAGGTCCGACACCGCCACGGAGTCGAGGGCGGACGCGGCCCGGCCCAGGCCGCGGGCGCGGCCGTCCGCGCCGGGCAGCGGCAGCACGCGCCCGCCGGCCCGGGGGCGTCCATCGCCCGCCTCGGGGCCCGCGTGGTGCGGCGCGCGTTCGGGCTCCGGGACGGACAGCGCGTAGCGCGCCGCGTCGGCCGGGGACACCCCGCGCACGAGAGCCCGCTGCATGAGCTCGAGGCGGGCGACGTCGGCGGTGGAGTAGCGGCGGTGGCGTCCGGGCGCGTGATCGCTCGGGCCGATCCCGTAGCGGCGGTCCCAGGTGCGGAGCGTGCCGGGGGCAACCCCGAGCCGGCGCGCCGTGGCAGCCACCGTGAGCCCCGGCACGTGCGCGGTATGGGCCACCGCCCCATCGTCGACGCCGCTTCGGGGCCGGGGCAAGCGGGCCCTATACGGACGAACGGCACCCTCGCGGGCGAGGGTGCCGTTCGTCGGTGGGGAATCGCTCAGTGGCCGTGGCCGTGACCGTGGCCGTGACCCCCGGCCGCGGGCGCCGGCGGCTCCGGCTTGTCGACGACCGAGCTCTCGGTGGTGAGCACCATCCGGGCGATCGACGCCGCGTTCACCACGGCGGACCGGGTGACCTTGACCGGGTCGATCACGCCGTCGGCGAGCAGGTCGCCGTAGGTGACGGTGGCGGCGTTGAAGCCCTGACCCCACTCCTGCTGCGCGACCCGGCCGACGACGACCGCGCCCTCCTGGCCGCCGTTGGCGGCGATCCAGAAGAGCGGCGCGGACAGCGCGCGCTGCACGATGGCGACGCCGGTGGCCTCGTCACCGGTGAGGTCGAGGCCGCCCTCCAAGGACTTGGCCGCCTGGACCAGCGCGGACCCACCGCCGGGGACGATGCCCTCCTCGACCGCGGCACGCGTGGCCGAGACGGCGTCCTCGATGCGGTGCTTGCGCTCCTTGAGGGCGGTCTCGGTGGCGGCACCGGCCTTGATGACGGCGACGCCGCCGGAGAGCTTCGCGAGCCGCTCCTGCAGCTTCTCGCGGTCCCAGTCGGAGTCGGTCTCCTCGATCTCGCGCTTCAGCTGGGCGATGCGTCCGTCGATGGCGTCCTTGGCACCCGCGCCCTCGACGAGGGTGGTGGTGTCCTTCGTGACGACGACGCGGCGGACCCGGCCCAGCAGGTCCAGCCCGGCCTCGGCCAGCTTCAGCCCGACCTCCGGCTTGATGACCGTGCCGCCGGTGGCGATCGCGAGGTCGTCCATGAACGCCTTGCGGCGGTCACCGAAGAACGGCGACTTGACCGCGGCGACCTTGACCGTCTTGCGGATCGAGTTGACCACGAGGGTGGACAGCGCCTCGCCCTCGACGTCCTCGGCCACGATCAGGAGCGGCTTGCCCTCGCCGAGCACCTTCTCCAGCAGCGGGAGCAGGTCGGCGATCGCGCCGATCTTCTCCTGGTGCAGCAGGACGTAGGCGTCCTCGAGCACCGCCTCCATCGACTCGGCGTCGGTGACGAAGTACGGCGAGAGGTAGCCCTTGTCGAACTGCAGGCCCTCGGTGATCTCCAGCTCGGTGGCGAGCGTGGAGCCCTCCTCGACGGTGATGACACCATCGGTGCCGACCTTCGACAGCGCCTCGCTGATCAGCGCGCCGATCTCCTCCTCGCGGGAGGCGATGGTGCCGACCTGCGCGATGGCCTTCCCCTCGACCGGGATGGCCTTCTCCTTGAGCACCTCGGCCACCTTCTCGGCGGCGAGCGAGATGCCCTTGCCGAGGGCGGTCGGGTTGGCGCCGGCCGCGACGTTGCGCAGACCTGCGGCCACCATCGCCTGGGCCAGCACGGTGGCGGTGGTGGTGCCGTCGCCCGCCACGTCGTTGGTCTTGGTGGCGACGGTCTTCGCGAGCTGGGCGCCCAGGTTCTCGAACGGGTCTTCCAGGTCGATCTCACGTGCGATGGTGACGCCGTCGTTGGTGACGGTCGGCCCACCGAACTTCTTGTCCAGCACGACGTGGCGGCCGCGCGGACCGAGGGTGACCTTGACCGCGTCGGCCAGCTGGTTCACCCCGCGCTCCAGCGCGCGGCGCGCCGTCTCGTCGAAGCTGATCTGCTTCGGCATGCCTGCCTCTCTCTTCTCAGCTGAACACGCCACCGCCCCGGCGGCCCGCTCGGTCGAGGGACCACCGGGGCGGCGGCGATACGAGGTGGGTCAGTTGACGACCGCGAGCACGTCGCGGGCGGAGAGGATGAGGTACTCCTCGCCGTTGTACTTGACCTCGGTGCCGCCGTACTTCGAGTAGATGACGACGTCGCCGACGTTCACGTCGAGCGGGATCCGGTTGCCGTTGTCGTCGACGCGACCCGGCCCCACTGCGAGGACCTTGCCCTCCTGGGGCTTCTCCTTGGCCGTGTCCGGGATGACGATCCCCGACGCGGTGGTGGTCTCGGCCTCGCTGGCCTGGACGACGATCTTGTCCTCGAGCGGCTTGATGTTCGCCACTTGATGACCTCCCCTTCCTGGGGTGCGTGCACTCGCTGAATGGGTTCTGGTGGACAGCGCGCGGGCGCCCCGTCGTCGCGGGTGCCGGAACGCCCGGGCCGTTCCGTTGGCACTCTACCCATGAGAGTGCCAACGCTCAACGGCGGCACCCCAACCGCGTCTGCGTCCCGTCGCTGCTGCTCGTAGGCTTGCGAACCATGGTGAAGATCGGCTCGAGCGACCTCGACGTCACCCGGTTGTGCCTCGGCGGCAACGTCTTCGGCTGGACGGCCGACCGCGATACGTCCTTCGCCGTGCTCGACGCGTACGTCGCGGCAGGCGGGAACTTCGTCGACACGGCCGACTCCTATTTCTGGCGCGCCCCGGGCAACTCGGGCGGCGAGTCCGAGGCGCTCATCGGGGAGTGGATGGCCTCCCGCGGCAACCGCGACGACGTCGTCGTCGCCACGAAGGTGGGCTCGTGGCCGCAGCGCAAGGGGCTCTCCGCGAAGAACATCGCCGAGGCCGTGGACGACTCGCTCCGGCGGCTGCGCACCGACCACATCGACCTCTACTACGCCCACCGCGACGACCCCGACGTCCCGCAGGAGGAGACCGCCGACGCGTTCGATGCGCTCGTGAAGGCGGGCAAGGTGCGTGCGCTCGGCGCCTCCAACTTCACCGCCGAGCGGCTGCGATCGGCCCTGGAGATCTCCGCCCGGGACGGCCTCGCCCCCTACGTGGCGCTGCAGCCGCACTACAACCTCGTGGAGCGCGAGGAGTACGAGAACGCGCTCGCCCCGCTCGTCGCGAGCGAGGGCCTGGCCTGCATGCCGTACTACGCGCTCGCGAAGGGCTTCCTCACCGGCAAGTACCGGCCCGACACGCAGGTCGAGAGCGAGCGCTCCGAGGGGGCGCTCGCCTACCTCGACGACCGCGGCCGCGCCGTGCTCGCGGTGTTGGACGAGATCGCCGCGGGCCACGGGGTCCCGGTGCCGGCCGTCGCACTGGCATGGCTCGCCGCCCAGCCGACCGTCACTGCGCCGATCGCGAGCGCGCGGACCCCCGAGCAGCTCGCCGCCCTGCTGCCGATGCTGGAGCTGCAGCTGACGGACGACGAGGTGCGCCTGCTGTCCCGCGTCGCGGAGTAGCCGGTGCGGGGCGCCGGCATGGTGGCCTCACTGCCGTGTTGTGCCGGCCCAAACGCACTTCCGGGGAGCCACCGCCGCGGCGAAGCAAGGCGGGGGGCTCGCCGGGGAAGGCGCAGCCACCATGCCGACGTCCAGGTGAGCGGGCGGACCCACGCGCGCTGCACCAGCGCCACACCGGCCGGCGTGAGGGCGAAGCCGGCGACGGTCTGCGGCTTCACGGGCTGCCCGGACAGGGGCACGGCGAGCACGGCGACGAGCCGCTGAGCCCGGCTCACACACCAACTGATGTCGTCGCACACCAACTGCAGTTGGTGTGCCGGCGCCGGAGTTCGTGTGTGAGCGGGGGTCAGCCGACCAACACCTCGGTGACCGGGAGCGCGGAGTCGGCCGGCAGATCTGCCGGGCTGGGCTTCGCGCCCGCCGCGACGAGGTGGGCGCCCAGCGCGGCCACCATCGCCCCGTTGTCCGTGCACAGCGCGGGACGGGGCAGCCGCAGCAGGATGCCGGCCGCCGCGCAGCGCTCCTCGGCCAGCGCGCGCAGCCGCGAGTTGGCCGCCACCCCGCCGCCGAGGAGCAGCGTCTCCATCCCGCGCTCCCGGGCCGCGCGCACGGCCTTGGCCGTCAGGACGTCGACGACCGCCTCCTGGAAGCTCGCGGCCACGTCGGCCACCGGCACCGGGGTACCCGCCCGCTCGAGGGCCTCGACGTGGCGGGCGACGGCCGTCTTCAGGCCGGAGAAGGAGAAGTCGAAGGGCGCGTCCCGCGGGCCGGTGAGGCCGCGGGGGAACGCGATCGCGGCCGGGTCGCCGTCGCGGGCCACGCGGTCGATGTGCGGCCCGCCGGGGAACGGGAGCCCGAGCAGGCGCGCGACCTTGTCGAATGCCTCCCCCGCGGCGTCGTCGATCGTGGCGCCGAGCGGGGTGACCGGACCGGCGAGGTCGGGCACGTCCAGCAGGCTCGAGTGCCCGCCCGAGACGAGCAGCGCGAGCGCCGGCGGCAGCGGGCCGTGCTGCAGCGTGTCGACGGCGACGTGCGCGGCGAGGTGGTTCACCCCGTAGAGCGGCACGTCCCATGCGGCGGCGTAGGCCTTCGCGGCGGCGACCCCGACGAGCAGGGCGCCGGTGAGCCCGGGCCCCGCGGTGACCGCGACCGCCTCGACGTCCCGCCCGGTGACGCCCGCCGTGGCGAGCGCGCGGCGCACGGCGGGCACCATCGCCTGCAGGTGCGCTCGCGACGCCACCTCGGGCACGACGCCGCCGAAGCGGGCGTGCTCGTCCACCGACGACGCCACCTCGTTGGCCAGCAACCTGACGCCCCCGTCGTCGGCGAGCCGCACCACGCCCACGCCGGTCTCGTCGCAGGACGTCTCGATCCCCAGAACGATCATGAACTCGATCCCCGCCGCATGGTGTACGCATCGGCGCCGCTGGGCTGGTAGTAGCGCTTGCGCAGGCCCACGACGGCGAAGCCCTCCGCCTCGTAGAGCGTCCGCGCGGCCTCGTTGTCGGTGCGGACCTCGAGGAACACGGTGGCGCCCAGCTCGTCGGCCACCGTGAGCAGCCCGCGCAGCAGGGCACGGCCGATGCCGCGCCGCTGGTGGGCGGGATCGACGCCGATCGTGTGGATCTCCGCCTCGGCCTCCGGCGGCCCGGCCACGAACCCGAGCCCCGCGTACCCGACGAGCAGCTCGCCGTCCCGCGCGGCCAGGTACGGGTGCCCGGCCCGCAGCTCCTCGCGGAACGCGCGCTCGCTCCACGGGTCGTCGCCGGGGAAGAGCAGCCGCTCCAGCTCCGCGCAGCGCGCGGCGTCGGACTCGCGCAGCAGGTCGATCTGCACCGAGCTATGGGGCGCCGGGGCGGGCATCAGGCGCTCACCCGCTTCCGGGCGCCGGGCTCCACGGCGTCGGGGCGGCGCAGGTACAGCGGGACGAGCGGGTCCGGCGCCGTGCCCGCGCGCAGGGCCGGTGCCGCGACCGCGACGAGACCGGTCGGCGACGGCGACTCCGGCGGGCGCACCGGCAGCCCCACGAGCGCCGCCGACCCACCGGCCGCCGCCACCGCGCCCAGCTCGCGGGCCCGCTCGACGACCGGGGCCGGTGCCTGCACGTGCGGCCCGTCGGCCCGCTCCCCCGCCTCGTCGTACGCGGCCCAGTAGACCTCACGGCGCCGGGCGTCCGTGACGACGAGCAGCGGGCCCTCCCCCGCCGCCTCGATCGCGATCGCGTCCAGCGAGCACACGCCGTGCACCGGCACGGCGAGCGCGTCGCCCAGCGCTGCGGCGGTGACCATGCCGACCCGCAGTCCGGTGAACGGACCCGGACCGGCACCCACGACGATCGCGTCGATCCCGCGCAACGAGGTGCCGGCATCGGTGCACACCGCGTGCACGGCCGGCATCAGCAGCTCGGCGTGCTTGCGGGCGTCCTGCTCCACCCGCGCGGCGCGCAGCAGGACGGCGTCCGCGGTCAGCTCGACCACTCCCGCGGTGACGGCGGGCGTTGCGGTGTCGATGGCCAGGACCAGCACACTTCGAGCCTACGAGCGGGGCGGTTCCGGCGGTCGACGTGGGTCCCACGAGCGAACGGGCCACCCGCGCGCCAGGTGCGGGCCGAGGTGCCGCTCGCTCCGGTGGACGGCCTCCTCACCAGTCCGCGATCAGGTCCGGCAGGTCGGTGAGGCGGTGGAGCACGGCGTCGGGGTGCACGTCCACCGGCACCTGCTGTGCGACGGGGATGGTCGAGTGCGGCACGAACACCGCCCGCATGCCCACGGCCTTGGCGCCGCTGATGTCGTCGTAGGGCCGGTCGCCCACGTAGACGCACCGCGCGGGGTCGTCGACGCCCACGGCGTCCATCGCGGCCCGGAACGCCGAGGGGTGCGGCTTGGTCCACTCCAGGTCGCTCGACCACACGCAGGCGTCGAAGAGGTCCAGGACGCCGTCGGTCCGGAACCGGTCCTCGTGCCAGTCGCGCGGCCACGAGGTGGACGACAGCACCCCGAGCCTCAGCCTGCGCTCGCGCAGGGTGCGCAGCACCGGGGCGGCGTCGGGGTCGGTGGGGAGCTGGCCGAGCCAGAACTCGCGGTGGACGGCGAGCGCGGCCTCGTGCACCGCCGCAGGCACGTCGGCCGGGTGGTGGGTGGCGGCATCGGCCAGCACCTGCGCGATGGTGAACGCCCGGTGCTCGTCGCGCACCGCGGCCCAACGGGCGTCCTCGGCGGCGAGCAGTGCGTCGGCGAGCGCGGCGGCCCGCTCCTCGTCGCCCTCGTGCAGGACGTCGGCGAGCAGGCGCCAGCCCGCGAGGTTGTCCACCGTCTTCCACGGGCTGAGCGTGCCGCCCCAGTCGAAGATCACCGCCTCGATCACCGAACCTGTTCCTCCATGCGGGAGACCGTGGCCGTGCGCGCGTCGTCGGGCTGCCGTTGCAGCCGCACGAGCAGGTGCCGCTCGGCAAGCCGCTCCGCGACACCCTCGCCCCACTCGACGGCGACGACCGCCTCGGCGAGATCGGTGTCGAGGTCGAGGTCGTCCAGCTCCGCGGCGCCGCCGATGCGGTAGGCGTCGACGTGCACGAGCGGCACGCCGCGACCGCCGGGCAGGGGGCGGTGCTCGCGGGCGATCACGAACGTCGGCGACGTGACCGGGCCGGCCACCCCGAGCCCGCGGGCGATGCCCCGCACGAGCACCGTCTTGCCCGCACCCAGCGGACCCGAGAGCACGACGAGGTCGCCGGGCCCCAGCTCGGCGGCGAGCCGCTCGCCGAGCGCCTCCGTGTCGGCGGGCTCGGGCAGCACCAACTCGGTGTCCAGCTCCAGTCCCGTGGTCATGCGCGCCACCGGAACCGGCGGGGACGGACGCGGTCGGCGCTGCGCCGGATGAGATCGACGAGGGCCTCGTCCATCGCCGCAGGCTGCTCGAGCATCGGCAGGTGCCCGACGCCGGGGAAGCGGACGAGCCTGGCGTCCGGCAGCTCGGCCGCGATCACATCGCTGTGCGTGGAGGGGATGACGCGGTCGGCGTCGCCCGCCGCTACGAGCACCTCGCAGCCGGCCAGTGCGGGCAGCGCGGCCACCCGGTTGTGGCTGTTCACGGTGTCGGCGAAGTCGATCAGGGCGCCGACCGCGTTGGTGCTGATCATCGTGTCGACGAGGTCGACCAGCCACGGCGCGACGTTGCGGTCGCCGTAGGCGAAGCTGCGGGTGAGCGACCAGATGACGTCGCCGAGCGCCCGCCGCGCGGTCTCCACGAGCGTGGGCTGCACCCGCGCGAGCAGGCCGACGCCGCGGGTGAGCGGGTTGTGCCGCGAGAGCAGCGTGCCCGGCAGCCCCGCGCTCCCCACCTCGCCCGCCGACGTCGCCACCAGCGCCACGCCGACCACCCGCTCGGTGAACAGCTCCGGGTTCTGCTCGGCCAGGGCCATGATCGTCATGCCGCCCATGGAGTGGCCGACGAGCACCAGCGGGCCGTCGGGGGCCAGCGCCCTGATCACCGCGTCGAGGTCGTGGCCGAGCTGCTCGATCGTGCAGCTCTCGCGCGGGGCCCGCTCGGAACGACCATGGCTGCGCTGGTCGTACAGCACGACCCTGATCGACGGGTCGGTGAGCGCGGGCAGCGACTGGCGCTGGAAGTGCCACGTGCGCCGGTCGAGCGCGAACCCGTGGACGAGCACGACGGTGAGGGCCGGGTTCCCGTCCTTCGCCTCGATCTCCTCGCAGGAGATCCGCACCCCGTCGTCGGCGGTGACCGACGACGGCTCGCTCTCCGGCAGCCCTGCCAGCAGCGGCGGCTTCTCCGACAGCTGCGTCTCCAGCCGCCTGCGATCCGCCGCGACCCGGGAGTGCTTCCGGGCGGCCACGCCGACGGCGACGCCGGTGACCGCCGCGCCCGCCGCTCCGGCCACGGCGCCCCAGATCTGCCCTCGTCTCACGCTGTGACCCCGGTACGGGCGGCCCCGGTGTACGTACGGATCACTCGCCTGCTGTGCACGCCCGTCACGATCTCGTAGTGGATGGTGCCGAGCTCGTCCGCCCACTCCTGTGCGGTCGGCTCCCCATCGTCGCCGGGCCCGAAGAACACCGCTGTGTCACCCTCCCGGACGCCCGCGTCGTCCCCGCAGTCCACCACGACCTGATCCATGCTCACCCGGCCGACGACCGGCCGCAGGGCGCCGCCGAGCCACACGCGCATCCGGCCGCCCAGCCGCCGCGGCACGCCGTCGGCGTACCCGACCGGCACGAGGGCGAGCGTGGTGTCGCGCGGGGTGGTCCACTCGTGCCCGTACGACACGCCCTCCCCCGCCGGAACCCGCTTGACCAGCGCCACCCGGCCGCGCAGTGTCATCGCCGGCCGCAGCGACGTTTCGGCGGGCGGGCGCCCCAGCGGGTCGAGCCCGTACACCGCGATACCCGGCCGCACCAGGTCGAAGTGCAGGTCGCGCCGCGTGAGCGTGGCCGCGGCGTTCGCCAGGTGCCGGATGGGGGTGAACCCGCGCTCGCGAGCCGCCTCCCACGCCGCGGTGAGCCGAGCAGCCTGCACGTCCAGCGAGGGGTGGCCGGGGACGTCGGCGTTGGCCAGGTGCGACCAGACCGCCAGGACCTCCACCCGTCCGTCGGCAGCCGCCTTCTCGACGTCGTCGAGCAGGTCGTCCCACTCCGCGGGCTGCGCCCCGCCCCGGGAGAGCCCCGTGTCGACCTTCAGGTGCACCCGCGCCGGACGGCCCGCGCGCCGGACACCCGCGACGACGGCCGCGAGGTGCGCCTTCGAGGCGACCGAGAGGTCCACGCCGGTGGTGACCGCATCGGTGAAGTCGTCGTCCGGCAGGTGCAGCCACGACAACAAGGGCGCGGTGATCCCGGCCGCGCGCAGCTCGGCGGCCTCGTCGAGGGTGCACACGCCCAGCCACGACGCGCCCGCGGCCAGCGCCGCCTCCGCCACCGGCACCGCCCCGTGCCCGTAACCGTCGGCCTTGACCACTGCCATCAGCTCGGCGCCAGGGGCGGCTGCCCGGAGAACCGCGACGTTGTGGCGGACGGCGGCGAGGTCGACGAGGGCCTCGGCCCGCGGCGCGCTCGACGGAGACTCCACGTGGTCAATCATCGCATTCGCCACGAGTTGCGCATCCCGGCTGGCCCGACCTCCGGCCACCCCGGGAGCGGGCATCCCCGGTCGTCCCGCTAGCGCCGAGAGGCCCGGACGGAGCGGATCGCCGCCGGGAGCGCGGCCTGCAGCCGCGACGCCGGGGCCGGGGCGCCGCGCGCGGCCAGATCCGCCGCCAGTCCGTGCACGTGCGCGGCGCAACCAGCAGCCCACCACGGCTCGAGGCCCGCGGCGAGCAGGGCGCCGATCATGCCGGTCAGGACGTCGCCGGACCCGGCCGTGGCCGCCCAGGACGAGGTCGCGGGGTGCACGAGCGCGCGCCCGTCCGGGTCGGCGACCACGGTGGCGTTGCCCTTGAGCAGCACGGTGACGCCGAGGTCGGCCGCGGCCCGGCGGGCGGCGCCGATCCGGTCGGTGCCGACATCGCCCGCTACCCGGGCGAACTCGCGGTCGTGGGGGGTCAGCACCACGGGCCGTCCCCGCAGCGCGTCCCTGAGGTCCTTGTGGGCGGCGAGGAGCGTGACCGCATCGGCGTCCACGCAGAGCGGAACCTCGGCGGCGATCGCCGCCGCCAGCACCGCGCGCCCGGCGTCGTCGGTGCCGATGCCCGGCCCCACCGCCCAGGCCTGCACGCGCCCGGCCTCCTCGATCGACCCGGAGGCGACCACCTCCGGCCAGTGGTCGCGCACGCCGGGCGCGGCGCTGCCGGCGAACCGGACCATGCCGCTGGTGGCGAGCGCGGCGGCCCCGCTGGCCAGCACGGCAGCCCCGGGGTACGTCGCCGACCCGGCCGCGATCCCCGCGACGCCCTGCGTGTACTTGTCGTCGCCCGGGCCGGGCACCGGCCAGCGCCGAGCCACGTCGGGGGCGTCCAGCACGCGGGCGTGCGGCTCGGGCAGGAGCGGGGTGAGCCCGATGTCGACGAGGTGCACCGGTCCGCAGCGGGCGGCGGCGAGCACGTGCACCGGCTTGAGCGCGCCGAAGGTCACGGTGGCGGCAGCCGTGACAGCGGGACCGTCGACGGCGCCGGTGTCCGGGTCGACCCCGCTGGGGAGGTCCACCGCCAGCACCGGAACGCCTGCGTGCTCGACGGCCGCGACCAGCCGGGCAGCCGGCTCGCGCAGCGCGCCCCGGCCGGAGATGCCGACGACGCCGTCGACCACCAGGTCGGCGCCGGCCACGGCCACCAGCCCCGCCTCGGCGTCCACCACGCGCCCGCCTGCGCGCAGCAGGGCGGCGAGCCCCTCCGGGTGCGCCCGCGCCGGGTCGAGCAGCACCGCGGTGACGCCCACGCCGCGCCTGCGCAGCTCCATGCCGGCCCACAGCGCGTCACCGCCGTTGTTGCCCGCCCCGACGAGCAGCACGACCCGCCGCCCGGCGACCCGCCCGTTCTCAGCGAGCATCCGGCGCGCGTGCACCGCGAGCCCGAACGCGGCCCGCCGCATCAGCGCGCCCTCCGGGGTGCGGGCCAGCAGCACGGCTTCGGCATCCCGCACCTGCCGGGCGGTCCAGACACCCCTCATGCGCCGAGCGTAGGACGGCCGCGCGCGTCCCGTCGCCTCGTCACGCCGGGGCGGCTAACGTGCGCGTGTGACCCGCACCCGCTCCGCAGCCCGACCGCCCGAGGTGCGCGGTGCCAAGGACGCCGTCGAGCAGCTGTCGCGGCCCGGCCCGCACACCGTTCTGCGCGGCGACCTCGGCATGGTCGGCCTCCCCGGCGTCGTCTTCGCGCCCGCGGAAGGCCTCGGGCTGCCCGCCGTCGCGTTCGGGCACGACTGGCTGCAGCCGCCCGAGCGCTACGCCGACCTGCTGCGCCACCTGGCGTCCTGGGGCATCGTCGCCGCCGCCCCCGGCAGCCACCGCGGGCCGCTGCCCAGCCACGCCGGCTTCGCCGCCGACCTGCGCACCACCATCGACGTGTGCGCAGGCGTGCGCCTCGGCGACGGGCGGATCAGCGTCGACGCCCGCCGCACCGCGTTCGCGGGCCACGGGATCGGCGGCGGGGTCGCGCTCATGGCCGCGCAGGCCCACCCGCGGGTGGCGGCCGTCGTCACGATCGCGCCTGCGCAGACCCACGCGGCCGTCCTCGACGCGGCGCGGTCGGTCACGGTACCCGTGCTGCACCTCGCTGCAGGCCGCGACACGGTGGCACCCGCGGCCGGCAACGCCGAGCCGGTCGCGGCGTCGGCGGGCGGCCCGGTCTGGCTGCGCACGCTCACCAAGGCCTCCCACACGGGCTTCCTCGAGGGCGTGCACTGGAGCGACTTCGTGCTCTCCGGCAGCCCGGACGCCAAGACGCGCCGCCTCGCCCGCGCGCTCGTCACGGCGTTCCTGCTGCACCACCTCCAGGGCGAGGACCGCGTCGACGTGCTCGTCGACGGCAAGGTGCCCGGCACCACCCTGACCGCGCGCTCCGGCCCCGTGCACTGACCGCGGGGCCCGCAGGCCGCCTCAACCGGGTGCCGGTGGATCGAGCTCGGCGATCCGCATGCCGCGCGCGTCGTCGACGCGCTGGGCGTCGGTGCCGCCGAGACGCATCCCGGTGCGCCGGTCGGCGCGCGCGTACGACCCACCGAGCTCGGCAGCGGCCGTCGCCTCCCGGCCGAGCAGGGCGCCGAGCGCCGAGGTGCGCTCCGCCCACTCGCGACCGCGGGAGTCCGGCCAGTCGCGGGCCACCAGCTGCCCGAGCTCCCCGGCCCGGCGCCCGACGTCGCCGAGCACCTCGGCGAGCCGCGCGCACCACCGCGCCGCCTCGTGGAGCGCGTCGTCGGTCACGGCCGCTCCAGAACGTCCCGGAGGCGGGTGATCGTCGCCGACACCTCCGCATCGGCCGCGCTCCCGGCGGCCGCGGCACCGTGGAGCGCGGCGGCGAGCTCCGCGAGCTCGGACACCGCCGCCCGGACCGCGCCCTGCAACCGCTCGGCGTCGAAGCCCACGGGCGCGCCGCGCAGGGCGGCGAACAGCTCGTCCGCCAGCCCGGACGCCGAACGGGCGTGGTCGCGCAGCCGCTCGGGACGTAGATGCAGCTCGGAGGGCATGCGACGATCGTGCCCTCACCGCCCATCCGCCGGGGGGCGAACGCGGAAATCACCGCGGGGGCGGGCGATGTCGAGGGGGACGTCATGGGGGATGTCGTTGTCGTCGGTGCCGGTCCGGCCGGCCTGGTGCTCGCCCGCCTGCTCCAGCAGGCCGGGATCCCGGTCACGGTGTTCGAACGCCGGTCCCGGGAAGAGCTGACGGCAAGGCCGGGCGCGGGCCTGATCGAGTACCGGACGGTGGAGCTGCTGCGGGCCGCGGGAATCGCCGACGTGGACCTCGACTTCACGATGCGGAACGGGCGCATGGAGTTCCGGACACCGACCGCGTCCACCATCTTCGACTACGGCCTGCTGACCGGCGACCGCCCGAACTACATCTACCCGCAGCACCTGTTGGTCGGAGCCCTCAGCGACGCGCTGGTCGCCTCGGGCGTCGACGTGCGATTCGGCACCCCGGTCACGGCGGTGCGGCAGGACGCGGACGGCGCCGTCGTCACGCCGGCCGGCGGCGCCGAGGTGGCCTGCCGGGCCGTGGTCGGGTGCGAGGGCTCGCACAGCGTGGTCGCCGCCGCGATGACGGGCCTGCGAACGAGCGAGGAGGACCTGCCCGCCCGCATCGTCGCGGTGATCGCCGACGCCCCTCCGATGGAGGAGCACACGATCTACGGGCTGCACCCGCGCGGCTTCGCGGGGCAGATGCGCCGGGGACCCCACCAGACCCGCTACTACGTGGAGGTGCCGGGCACGGACACGCTCGCCGACTGGCCGGAGGACCGGATCCGCGCCGAGCTGGCGCACCGCCTGGACATCCACGGCAAGCTCGATGCCGTGCCGTTCGGCGAGCCGACCCTGGTCGACCTCCGCGTCCGGGTCGTCGAGCCGATGCAGGACGGCAGGCTCTTCCTCGCGGGCGACTCGGCTCACCTCATCACCGCCGCCGCCGGCAAGGGGATGAACCTCGCCATCCAGGACGCGGTCGAGCTGGCCGCGGGGCTGGTGGACCGGTTCGGGCCGGCGGGGGACGGCCGCCGGCTCGCGGCGTACTCCGACACCCGCCTGCCCGCGATCTGGCGCACCGAGGCGTTCTCGATGTGGTACCTGCGCGTGCTCATGTCCGGCTTCCGCAACGGCACCGAGACCCCCGGCGCGGCGCCGGGCGGGTTCGCCACCGGCCTGCGGGAGGGCTGGCTCGCGGCACTGCTCGGCGACCCGCTGCTCGCGCGCTGGTTCGCGCACGCCTACGCCGGGGTCGACAGCTCCCCCTGACGCCCGGTCCGTCATCGGCGGGCGAAAGTCCGCACCGGCCGCCGGCCACTGGATGGTTATTCCCGGGTTCTCAGTGGTCGAGGGCGGTCGGGGAGCGCTCAACCGTGGGCGTCGTCGCGGCGGGCGGGACGCACGAAGGTGACACCCGGGCCCGCCATGCACGTGGTGTCGTCCGAGGTGCCGCACGCGCACCGGATCGCCGATCAAGGGGAAATGCTGGCCAAATGATCTCCGGGAGCGACCATTTGCCCTTGGTCACGGCTGCAAAGCAACCATTTGCCCTTGATCGCCGCGCGCCGCCCCCGTCGGTGGGACCGCCTCCCGGCGGCGCTGCGCGCCCCCTCGGGCAGACCCCGGGCCTGCCCGCGGTGCTGCCCGTAGGGGCCGCAGAGGCTCGGAGGTCACGGATCGCGCAGCGACGCCGGAGGCGCCCTCGAGCTGCGAGGGGCGGCCTCGCACACCGCGCGGCGCCGCCAGGAGGCCCGGAGAAGGACCCCACGGGCTTGCCCATGGGAATAAACCGTCTAGTTAGTGGACCGCGGCGACGACCTCGGCCAGCCGGACGGCGGTGGCCTGCGCCTGCTCGGCCGTGGGCGCCTCGACCATCACCCGCACGAGCTGCTCGGTGCCCGACGGCCGCAGCAGCACCCGCCCGGACCCCGCGAGCTCGACCTCGGCCTTCTCGACCGCCTCGCGGACGGCGGCGGACCCGGCCACCGCGGCCTTGTCGGCCACCCGCACGTTCTGCAGCACCTGCGGCAGCGGCGTGACGACCGCGGCGAGCTCGGCGAGCGACCGCCCGGTGGCCGCCATGCGCGCCATCAGCCGCAGCGCGGTGAGCAGGCCGTCGCCGGTGGTGGAGTACCGCGGCATCACGACGTGCCCCGACTGCTCGCCGCCGAGGCTGAACCCGCCCTCGCGCAGCTCCTCGAGCACGTACCGGTCGCCGACGGCGGTGGTGCGCACCGTGATGCCGGCCTCGCGCATCGCCAGGTGCAGGCCGAGGTTGCTCATGACCGTGGCGACGAGGGTGTCGGCGGCCAGCTCGCCCGCCTCGCGCAGGGCGATGGCGAGCACGGCCATGATCCGGTCGCCGTCGACCTCCGCGCCGGTGGCGTCGACGGCGAGGCAGCGGTCGGCGTCGCCGTCGTGGGCGATACCCAGGTGGGCACCATGAGCACGGACGGCCTCGCGCAACAGGCCGAGATGGGTGGAGCCGACACCGTCGTTGATGTTGAGCCCGTCCGGCTCCGCGTGCAGGGCGACCACCTCGGCACCCGCACGCCGGTACGCCTCGGGGGCCACCGTGGAGGCGGCACCGTGCGCGCAGTCGACCACAACACGCAGCCCGGACAGCGGAGCCGGTGTCGCGGCGAGCAGGTGATCGCGGTAGCGGGCGGCGGCGTCGCCGAGATCGCGCACCCGGCCGATCGCCGCGCCGGTGGCCCGGACCGCCGCGGCACCCAGGCCGTCCTCGACGGCGCTCTCCACGGCGTCCGGGAGCTTGTGGCCGCCGGCGGCGAACAGCTTGATGCCGTTGTCCGGCATCGGGTTGTGCGACGCGGAGATCATCACGCCGAGGTCGGCCCCGAGGTCACCGACCAGGTACGCCACCGCGGGCGTGGGCAGGACCCCGACGCGCACCGCGTCGGCACCGGCGGACGTGAGCCCCGCGACGACCGCGGCCTCGAGCATCTCACCGCTCGCCCGCGGGTCACGCCCGACGACGGCGACCGGGCGGCGCGAACGGTCCCGCTCGGCCAGCACCCGGGCGGCCGACGCCGAGAGCGCCACGGCGAGCTCCGGGGTGAGGAGCTCGCCGTTGGCCAGTCCGCGGACGCCGTCGGTGCCGAACAGACGCCGTGCGCTCAAAACGTCAGCGCTTGCTGTACTGGGGCGCCTTGCGGGCCTTCTTGAGACCGTACTTCTTGCGCTCGATGACGCGCGGGTCGCGGGTGAGGAAGCCTGCCTTCTTGAGCGGCGGGCGGTCCTCGGAGTCGGCCTCCACGAGCGCACGGGCGATGGCCAGCCGCAGCGCACCGGCCTGGCCGGAGGTGCCGCCGCCCTTGAGGTTGGCGAAGATGTCGAAGCGCTCGGTCTTCTCGACCGTGACGAGCGGCTCCCGGATCAGCTGCTGGTGCAGCTTGTTCGGGAAGTACTCCTCGAGCGACTTGCCGTTGAGGCGGAAGGCGCCGGACCCGGGCATCAGCCGGACGCGGACCACGGCCTCCTTGCGGCGGCCGACGGTCTGGATCGGCCGGTCGGAGAAGACGGCCGGGATCTCCGGCAGCGCGACGTCCGCGGCGATGTCGGTGTCGAACTCGTCGGCGGCGTCGGCGATCTCGGTGGCCTCGGCGTCGACCGCGGCCTCCTCGACGGCCTCGATCTCGGACTCGGGGGTGGTCACGGGCTGTCCCTCTTCTGGTGTGGTCGCGTCTGGCGTGGTCGCCTCGGGATTCGTCACTGGGCGACCTGGGTGATCTCGAACGCGGCCGGCTTCTGCGCGGCGTGCGGGTGCTCGGGGCCGGCGTAGACCTTGAGCTTCTTGGCCATCGCCCGACCGAGGCGGTTCTTCGGGAGCATGCCCTTGATCGCCTTCTCGACGAGCCGGTCCGGGTGCTTCTCGATCATCTCGCCCACGGTGCGCTGCTTCAGGCCGCCCGGGTAGCCGCTGTGGCGGTAGACGAACTTGTCGTCCCGCTTGGTGCCCGAGACGGCGATCTTCTCGGCGTTGACGATGACGACGAAGTCGCCCGTGTCCATGTGCGGGGCGTAGGTGGGCTTGTGCTTCCCGCGCAGCAGGGTGGCGGCGTGCGTGGCGAGGCGGCCGAGCACCACGTCGGTGGCGTCGATCACGTGCCAGGCGCGGGTGATCTCGCCGGGCTTGGGGCTGTACGTGGGCACGGACCTACCTCGTCGCTGTCGTCTGCTCGTGGGAGCTGCCTTCGGTGCGCGAGTGCGGCATGCTGGGGCGCCGGGCCCGTGGGCCGGGCCGTGCGGGCCGTGTGGCACGGCCGCGGGTGTCCACCCGCCGCACATCGAATAACGAGGGTACCCGCCGCGTCCGAGGAGGGTCAAAACGCCCCCTCCCCGCCGACGCGGGGCCTCATCTCCAGCGTGCCGCATTGGCCTGTTCGACCCTCCGGTAGCTCTCGTTCGCCGCCGCGAGCGCGACCCCGATCTGCCCCAGAACCGTCGCGAGGTTCGCGGCCGCGGTGTCCCACTGGCGCTGTTTGACCTGGTAGTCGGCGGCTGCCTGGCCGTCCCACGTGGCGACCAGCGGCGCGAGGAACCGCTTGAGGTCCTCCAGCCGACCGGTCATGCGGGTGGCGACGCCCGTGACGTCGGACTGCGCGGCCTCGAGCGCCGCGAACGTGACCCTGATCTCGGTCATCCCGGCCCCCCTCAGCCCAGCGCCGCGCGGATCGCGGACAGGTCGCCGCTGTGCCGGTCCTCCTGCGCCTGGTAGCTCGCGCCGCTGCCCTGGATCGACTCGCCGATGCCGCGCAGGGCGTCGTTCAGCGCCTTCGCGTCGGTGTCCCACCGCAGCATGAGCTTCCCGAACTCCGCGGCCGCTGCGCCCCGCCACGCCCCTGCGAGCGGGGCGAGCCGGGCCCGCAGCGTGGCCAGGTCGGCCTGCACCGCGTCGTTCACGCCGAGCACGTGCTTCGCGGCCGCCTGCATCTCCTCGACGCTGGTGCCGAACCCCTGGGTCATGCCGGTCTCCTTCCGTGCGGATGCCGTCACGCTGGCACCGGCACCCGCCCTGCGGGGCGGAACGCGGCAGATCGTTCGCAGGTGTGAACGTCACCCGCCGCGGACCGACGCCACGACCACGGCGCAGGCCGCCCGCACCGCCGCGGCGCCGGCGGGCGTGTGACGGCAGCCGACGCTCAGCTGCGCGTCGTGCTCGAGGACGACGAACCACTCGACGACCGTGCCGCCGGGCTCCTCCTGCCGGTAGGTGGTGACCGGCCGCCCGGCGAAGCGCCCGTCCGGGTCGTAGCCGGAGAACGCCGAGCCGGCGGTCACGGCGGTGTCGAACGCGGCGCGCAGCTCGGCCCGTGCCCGCTGCGGCTCGGCGGCCGTGTCGTAGCCGAGCGGGGAGCGCTCGACCGCGATCAGGTCGCTGCCCTCCGGTGCCGCCAGCGGTGTGAGCAGCACCCTGCGCCGCTCGGGCAGCCCGCCCGTGTGCTCCCAGCCCGCGGGCACGTCCAGCCGGTAGCCGTACTGCACGAGGACGCCGGCCGGCTCCGCGTCGGCGACCGGCCCGAGGAGCCGCCCGATCAGGAGCAGCACCACGCACGCAACGGCAGCAAGAACGCCGAGGGCTGCCCCCCGCCCAGGCCGCCGACGGGCGGTCGCGGGCAGGAGGTCGGCAGCCTGGAGCCGTGGTGCTGCTCCGCGGCCCTCGGAACGGCCCTCGGAACGGCCCTCGGAACGGCACTGAGGCTCCACGGTGCTCTCGAGGGCACCCAGGACCGCGGCCGCCTCCGGGCGGGGCGCCACCTCCACCTGCGCGATGCCCGCCTCGTCCACCGCCCGGGCCAGCAACGGGGAACGGGCGACGCCGCCGATGAGCAGGACCCGGGGGGCGCCCGCCAGCACGTCGCGCACCGCCGCCACCGCGGCCGTCAGCGCCTCGGCGAGCAGCCGCCGCACGTGCGTGGCCTCGACGCCGTCCGCGGCCGGGAGCAGCGACAGCGCCTCCCGCACCGCCCGCGCCGCCGCCGGATCACGGCCCGTGTGCGCGGCCACGAGATCGTCGAGGAGCCGCCCGCCCACCTCCACCGCGGTCACGGCCCGCACGTGGCCCGCGGGGTCCAGGCGCGCCGCCTCCGCCACCGACGCCCCGACGTCGAGCACCGCGACCGCACCCGGCCCTGCGGCCGCGAGCGGGGCGGGCACGGTGCGTACGCGGCCGGCCAGCCCGGCGCAGTCCCGCGCCCACCGCTCGGCTCGGGCGGGTGGCCACCGCGCGGGGTGGACGAGCACCAGCTCATCCGGCGGTGGCCCCACGAGCTCGGCGAGGAGTGCGGCGACCCCGGGCCCCGGCGCCGGCAGCTCGGCGATGAGCCACGGCGGGCCGTCCATCTCCGCGCCCGCGACGCGGACCGACCCCGCGCCCTCCTGGACCGCGACGCGAACCGGGGTGCCCGTCACGCGCCGTCGTCCTGCGGCGGTAGCCACGCGAGCTGAACCCGGCGGGCGGTGCGGCGCCGGTCGACCAGCACGCCACGCCCCGGCGGCTCGGAGGCGGGCTTGACCGCGCCGATCAGGGCTCCCTCGTCGGGGTTGCCGTTCATGACGAGGCCGGGGGTGGCGAGCTCACGCAGCCGCCCGAGCACCGGGTCGTACAGCGCACGCGCGGCGCCACCGCACCTCCGGGCGACCACGACGTGCAGCCCGACGTCCTTGGCCTGCGCGAGGAACTCCACGAGCGGGAGCAGCGGGTTCGCCGTGCCGGACCCGGGTGCGACGAGGTCGTAGTCGTCGACGAGGACGTACACGTCGGGCCCGCTCCACCAGCTGCGCTCCCGCAGCTCCCGTGGCGTGACGTCCGGGCCGGGCAGCCGCCCGCGCAGCGAGGCGGCCACCTCGCGGGCGGCCTCGGCCGTGGCGTCGAGCGTGCTGGTGTGGCCGATCAGGTGGGTGTCCGGCACCGCGCCGAGGAGGGTGCGCCGGTGGTCGACCACCACGATGCGCGCCTCTTCCGGCGCGAACCCGGTGACGACGCCGTGCGTGACGAGCCGCAGCAGCGCGGTCTTGCCGCTCTCCGCGTCGGCGAAGCACACCAGGTGGGGGTCGACGGCGGGGTCGAACACCACGCGGGCGAGCCGCTCCTCGTCCACTCCGAGCGGGATGCCCGCGGCACCCGGCGGCAGCCGGCCGAGGTCGATGCGGTCGGGCAACAGCCGCACCTCGGCGAACCCCGGGCCGGGCCGGTCGGCCACGATCCCGGCCACGAGCGCCGGCAGGTCGGCGGTGGAGAGCCGCGGCGCGGCGAGCACGGCGGGCGCGCCGTCGGCCGCGAGCCCGTGCCCGGGGCGAACGGGTACGGCTGCGGCCCGGCGCCGGTCGACCTCCGACTCGGCGGCCTCCCCCAGCCGCAGCTCGATCCGCCCGCCGACCAGGTCCTTCAGCGCGGGGCGCA
Organism: Pseudonocardia adelaidensis; assembly: GCF_039543345.1. Classification (NCBI taxonomy): domain Bacteria; kingdom Bacillati; phylum Actinomycetota; class Actinomycetes; order Pseudonocardiales; family Pseudonocardiaceae; genus Pseudonocardia; species Pseudonocardia adelaidensis. The sequence continues at coordinate 42,179 of NZ_BAABJO010000049.1, forward strand.
GCTCGCTCCAGCGGGTGGCCGACAGCGCGAGGTGCAGCCCGTAGGACAGGCCCTGCGCCGCCAGCGGCAGCAGTCGCGCCTCCAGGTCGTCGAACTCGCCCCGCAGGACGAGGTAGCCGTCGACGACGAGCAGGACGTCGGTGGCCGGTTCGTCGGGGAACGCCCCCGCGGCCCGGCGGGCCCGGAACTCCTCGACCGACGCGATCCCGTGCTCCCGGAACAGCTGCTCGCGCCGCGCCAGCACGGCGGCGAACTCGGCGACGACCCGGCGCACGAGGTCCGGCTGCTGCCGGTCGGCGACCGTGCCGACGTGCGGGAGCCCGGCCAGCGCCGAGAGCGCGCCGCCGCCGAAGTCGAGCACGTGCACGCCGAGCTCGCCGGGTGGGCAGGCGAGTGCGAGCGCCAGCACGGTGGTGGCGAGCGCGGAGGACTTCCCGGTGCGCGGGGCACCGACGACGGCGAGGTGCCCACCGGCCAGGTCGACGACGAGCGGGTCGCGGCGCTGCTGGTAGGGCCGGTCGACCAGCCCGACGGACACCACCAGCGGGGCGGGGGCGGGCCGGCGCACCTCGTCCAGCGGCGGTGGGTCGCCCAGCGGGGGTAGCCAGACCCGGTGGGCGGGCGGGCCGGTGCCGGTCATCGCCGCGATCACGGTGTCGAAGACGCTGGGCCCGTCCGCGACGTCCTCGTCGGGCGGAGGTGGTGCGTCGGGCACCCGCACGGGTGCGACCCGGAACGGGTGGGCCCGTGGGCGGCGCGGCGCCGGGGCCGGCGCGCTCGGCGCCGCGTCCGGGCCCGACACGTACGCGGAGCGGAACCGGAGGAGCTCCCCGGTGCCGGTGGCGAGGAACGCCGATCCGGGCGCGGACGGCAGCTGGTGGGCGTCCGGCACGCCGAGCACGGCGCGTGACTCCGCTGCGGAGAACGTGCGCAGCGCGATCCGGTAGGACAGGTGCGACTCGAGGCCCCGCAACCGCCCCTCGTCGAGGCGTTGCGACGCCAGTAGCAGGTGCAGCCCCAGCGAGCGCCCCAGCCTGCCGATCGTGACGAGGAGGTCGATCAGCTCCGGCCGTTGCGCGAGCAGCTCGGAGAACTCGTCGACCACGACGAACAGGGCGGGCAGCGGCGGCAGATCGGCGCCCGCCCGCCGGGCCGCGGCGTACTCGGTGACGCCGACGAGGTTGCCCGCCGCGCGCAGCAGCTCCTGCCTGCGGGTGATCTCGCCGGCCAGCGCGTCGGCCATCCGGTCGACGAGACCGAGCTCGTCGGCGAGGTTCGTGATCACCGCGGAGACGTGCGGGAGGCCGGCGAGCCCGAGGAACGTGGCGCCGCCCTTGAAGTCGACGAGAACGAGGTTCAGCTCGTCCGAGGAGTGGGTGGCGGCCAGGCCGAGCACGAGCGTGCGCAGCAGCTCGCTCTTGCCCGATCCGGTGGCGCCGACGCACAGCCCGTGCGGGCCGCTGCCCCCCAGCGCCGCCTCCTTGAGGTCGAGGGTGACGGCGCCACCGCTCTCGTCGACACCGATCGGCACCCGCAGCCGATCGGCGTCCGAGCCCGCCCAGCGGGCCCGCAGTGCGGCGATCCCGGCCGGGCCGGGCGCGAGGCCGAGCAACGCGGGCAGGCCCGCAGGCCCCGCCGGCGCCGCATCGCCTCCCGTCGTGAGATCCGCCGCGCGGTGCCGGGCGAGCCTGCGGGCGAGCGCCGTGGCCTCCGCGACCGTGAGCCCGTCCGGACGCCCGATCACGGCGGGCCGCTCGGCGCCGCTGCCGCGCAGCAGGAGTTCCGGCGCCACCAGCAGCCGCACCACCGAGGGCGCAGCGCGCCTGGCCTGCGGTGCGCCGACGCGCAGCACGGTGACGCCCGCGACACCAGCCCACGCCCCCGGCCCCTCGGCCACGCCGTCGACCACCACGAGCAGGTGCGGCTCCCCGATCCCCGGGCCGGGCGGGCGGCCGGTGAGCTCGGTGAGCCACCAGTGCCGCACGTCGCCGGCCTCGGCGGTGATCATCCGCAGCGGCCCCACCACGTCGCGGCGGCGCGGGTGTCCCGCGTGCGGCAGCCACTTCACCCACTCCCACTCGTGGGCGAGCGACGGCGGCGCCACCACGGCGAGCAGCGCGTCGGCAGGCGCGTGCCACAGCGCGTACTGGGCGACGGCGGCCCGGGCCAGCGCGCGCACGTGGTCCATGCCGGCCCCACCCGCCGGTTCCAGCCACACCATCCCGCTCGCCCGCAGCGACAGCGCCACCGGCAGATCCGGGACGACCGAGTGGCCCAGCAGGAAGCGGCGCAGCGCGAGCGCGGTGACCGGTTCGAGGCCGTCGACCGGCCCGGTCTGCGGTGGCACGAGCCGGGTGGCGATGCGCTGCGCGCCGCGCCCGATGCGGACGTGGGCGAAGTCGGGGTCCGCCGGGCTGCGCTCCCACATCCGGCCCGCCCGCAGCACCGCCGGCCACGCGGACGGTTCCGGGTGCGACCACTCCAGCGCCGCGCGCTGCTCGGCCGCGATGCCGCGCACCCGCCCCCGCAGCACGGACAGGTACCGCAGGTAGTCGCGGCGGTCCTCGTCGATGTCGGCGGTGCGGCCGCCGCCCGCGCGACCGCTACCGGTGAGCAGCATCCCGAGCGAGGAGATCGCGAACATCCCGCCGAAGAGCCACGAGGTCGGCTGGTCCACCCCGGCCACGGCGACGAAGCCCACGGAACCGACCAGCACGACCAGGGGCAGCACCCGCTGCAGCACGCCCGCCGGGACGAGCCGCTCGGGCTCGGGTGGCGGTTCGAGCACGAGCTCGCCGCCCGGCATCGGGGGTGGTGCGGGTCGCGGCATCTTCGGCCCCCACGAGTTCACTCGAAACGCCCCCACTGGGCCATCGGCGCTGCGATGCTAGGCAGCCGACGGGTGACGCCGGGGCCGTTTCGCAGAACTCGCGCCGGCGACGCGGAGGGGACCCACGATGCTCACCGCAGGCCAGGAGGCGGCACACCGCGCGCCCTACCGCCGGCTCACCGTGCTCGCGCCGCGGGCCACCGTCGACCTGGCGCTCCCCGCCGACGTGCCGGTGGCCGAGCTGGTCCCGATGATGCTCGACCTGGTCGGCGAGCCGGTGTTCGGCATGCGGCCGGTGCCGTGGCGGCTCACGGCGGCGGCGGGCGCGCCGCTCCCACCCGGAGCGTCGCTCGCCGAGCTGGGGGTGCCCGACGGCGAGCTGCTGCGGCTCGCGCCGGACGTCCCGCCACCGCCGCCGCCCGTCTTCGACGACCCGGTCGACGCGCTCGCCTCCCGTGCAGGGGGCACGGGCGGCGACGACCGAAGGTTCCCCGCCGCCGCGGTGCTGCTGGTCGCCACGGCCGGGGCCGCCCTGCTCACCGTGGGCGGTCCCGGCACCGCGGCGGTGCGGGCGGCGGTCGCCGCACTCGCGGCTGCGGGGGCGGTGGGCCTCGCGGCGCGGGCGGCCCGCGTGGAGCCGGGCCTCCACACCCACCTCGCCGGGCGCACCGCGGCGCTCGCGGCCGTGCCGTTCGCCGTCGCGGCCGGGTGGGCGGCGCTCCCCGGGTCGTCCCCGGCGGCGCGGCTGCTGCTCGCCGCAGCGGCAGCAGGCACGGTGGCCGCGGCCGCCCAGGTCGCGCTCCGGGTGGTGGCACCCGCACTCGTCGCCGTCGTGGTGGCCGCTGTACCCGTGGGGTTGGGCGCGCTGGCCGTAGCGCGGTTCGGGAGCCCGCCACCGGCGGTCGCGGCGGCGGTCGGGGCGCTCGCCGTGGTGGTCGGGCCGCTGCTGCCCCGCGTCGCGCTCCGCCTGTCCGGTCTGCCCCGCCCGGTGGTGCCTGCCGACGGCATCGAACTCGTGGCGGCCGACCACGGCCCGGACATCCTGCCGCCCGACGAGTTCGCCGAGCGCTCCGACCTCGCCCGCGGCTACCTCGCCGGGATGGCAGGCGGATGCGCCGCCGTGGCCGTCGTGGCGGCGCTCCCGGCCGCGGCCGCGGGCGGGTGGGCCGGGCCCGCGCTGGCCTGCGTGATCGTCGCGGTGCTCGCCCTGCGGGCCCGCGGCTTCGCCGACCCCGCGCCGGCGCGCACGCTGCTCGGCTGCGCTGCCGTCGGCCTTGCGGGGCTCGCGGCCCTCACCGCCGTCCGACCCGAGCCGCTGCCGCGGCTGGTCGCGGTCGGGGTCCTGCTCGCGGTGGCCGGGCTCGGGCTCGTCACCATCGGGCGCAGCGGCCCGGCGGGCTCCCCGGTGTCGCGGCGCGCGATCGACCTGCTCGACATGGTCCTCGTCGCCGCCGCCGTGCCGCTGGCACTCGCCGCGATGGACCTCTTCCGGCTCGTCCGCGGGCTGTGAGCCCGTCGGTGATCGATCCGCGATCGCGCTCGGCGCCCCGGCGTGGACGATCCGTCCGGTCTCGCAACGATCACCGGCGGTCGCGGGTCCGGCTCGGGTTCGCGGCAGCGGCCCTCGCGGCGGTCGCCCCGATCGCCGGTGTACCGCACGCCGCACCGGCCCCGATCGGCCCGGCCTCCCTGGCGTGGCCCGCCGCCCCCGGCCCCACCGGCGATCCCGCGCCGCCCGGGCCGCCGCTCGTCGTCCGCATGGCACCGCCCCGCGGGCTGCGGCCGGATCCGGCCCCGGGGATCCGAGCGACCCGGCGTTGCACGCCGCCGCGCGCCGACGCATCGGGCGCGGGCACGGTCGCCGCCCGGATGCGCCTCGACGACCTCCAGCTGCTCGCCACCGGGCTCGGCCAGGTGGTCGCGGTGATCGACACCGGGGTCGCCCCGCACCCGTTGCTCGGCTCCCGGCTGCGCGGGGGTGGCGACTACCTCACCGGCGGCGACGGCCTCGAGGACTGCGACGGCCACGGCACCGCCGTCGCCGGGCTGATCGCCGCAGGCCCGGCCGGCGCCGGGCGCACCGCCACGCCCGTCGGCATCGCCCCGCAGGCGCGGCTGCTCGCGATCCGGCAGTCCAGCCCCTCGTTCGACGTGCCCGCGCCGGACGGTGGGCGGCGCGCGGCGGGCGACACCACCACGCTCGCGGAGGCGGTCGTGCTCGCCATCCGCTCGGGCGCCGACGTCGTCAACATCTCGGAGGCCGTCTGCCTGCCGGCGGCCCGCGCCGCCGCGGCCGGCGCCCCGCTCCAGGCCGCGTTGCAGGCCGCCGCCGCGGCGGACGTCGTGGTGGTCGCCGCCGCGGGCAACGTCGGGTCCGGCTCCTGCACCGCCGGCGAGCGGGACCAGGTCGCCCTCCCCGGCTGGTACGACGCCGACGTGCTGACGGTCGGCGCGGTCGGCCCCGGCGACGCGCCGGCACCGTTCACGATGCCCGGCCCGTGGGTCGACGTGGCGGCGCCCGGCACCGGGCTGCGCTCGCTCGCCGTGGGCGGCGGCACCACCGGCGGGCTGGACGGCACCAGCTTCGCGGCGCCGTGGGTGGCCGGGCTCGCCGCGCTGGTCCGCGAGCGGTTCCCGGAGCTCACCGCGCCCGAGGTCGTGGACCGCATCCTGGCCACCGCGCGCAGCTCGCCCGGCGACGGCGGCACGCTGGGCCACGGCGTGGTGGACCCGGTCGCCGCGCTCACCGCCCTGCCCGCGCGGCTCGTCCCCGCGCCGGAGGGGCCGGCGGACGCGGCGGCGCTCGTGGCCGAGCTCCCCGGCACCCGGCTCGTTCGCGACGCGCCGCGGGCCCCCGACAGCCCGCTGGACCTGCTTGCGGCGGCGGTCCTCCTCGCCGCTGCCTTCGTTGCTGTCGTGCTGCTCCGCCGCCCGGGCCGGGTGCGGCTACGGGACGGGGAGCACGTCGACCACCCGACCCGCGGCGGCCAGGTCCAGGGTGGGTCCGGTCGGGAGCAGGCGTAGGGCGCCCTCGGGTGCCGGCTCGGCCGCGGTGATCCCGAGCGCGGCCGCGGTGGCCTCGTCGGCCACCCGGTGGGCCACACCGCTGCCCGACACGAGCCACAGCCGCCCGGGGTCCGGCTCGCCGCCCGGGCCGGTCTCCCGCACCGCGCCGCCCGGCCCCACTGCCGCGGCGTCGAGCCGGTCGCCGGGCCCGTCGGCCTGCGCGAGCTGCACCGGGACCCGCCCCGCGAGCGGCAGCGCCGGGCCCGTCCCGACGGCGCCGGCCGGGTCGCCACCGGCGGCCCACGTCCAGCAGAGGACGGGTGCATCGGCGCCCTCCACCACCCGCGGGGCGACGTCCGGCCATCCGGCGACGGGGAGCTCGTCGACGACGGCCGCACCGGCCAGGTCCGCGGCGCCGACCGGCCGCGGCTCGCGCGACCCGGAGGCCGCGACCAGCAGCTCGGCCAGCACCGCAGGCACCTCCTGCACGCCGCCGGCGAGTACGACGTAGTGCTGCGCGGCGCCACCGGGAGGGCGTGCGACGAGCACGTCCCCGACGCGGCCCGGCAGCCCGTCCGGCGCTCGCAGGCCGCGGCCCGGCACGGCCGGGTTGACCAGCGGTGGCCCCTCGGGCAGCAGCGACAGCAGGGCAGGCGACGCCGCCCGCGGCGCCCGGCCGGTGATCCCCAGCGCCGCGGTCGCCCGCCCGTCCGCGGTGTCGACGCGGTGCCGCCTGCCCGCCGTGACGAGCCAGGTGGCCCCGCCCGCGTCAAGCAGCACGCCGTCCTCGGGCCGGTCGGGCGCAGGCGGCGCGGCACCGCCGATCACGGTGGTGCCCGCGAGCGCCCCGTCGGACGTGACGGAGTCGCAGACGGCCCAGCTCGGCGGCACCGGCGGCCCACCCGGGCGCACGGCCAGCGCGCCGGGGACGGCCGCCGCGGGCGTGCGCGGGGCCCCGTCGAGCACGGGGTCCGGGACCCGGACGGGGACGGCGCCCGCGGGGTCGACGTCGGTGCTCCCGCCTGCCCGCAGCGCCGCGAGCACGAGCCGGGCGGCGGGCAGGTTCGCCACCGGGACGAGCCGGTCCGGGTCGTGCGCCACCGCGTACATGGCGCCGGAGCTCGCGCCGACGACCACGGCCTGGTGGGTCCAGTCCGGCTGCGGCGACACCGCCGCGAGCACCGCGGCCCCGCAGAGACCGAGCAGCCCGAGCACCACCCCGGCCAGCGCGGCGCGCCGCTGCGACCGGATCTGCTCGTGCAGCGGCACCGGGTCGCCCCGCACCAGCGCCGCCTCGAGCCGCCGGAGGCCGAAGCGGTAGGCATCGGCCTGGTCGCGGGTGGCCGGCGCCGGCACGGCGTTCGCACGGCGGGACACGAGCCGACGGTAGCCGCGGGCCCCGCTCCGGCGTGGGCGTTCGGAGGAATCCTCGGCCGGAGGGCGTTGACGGTCGGGACGGTGATCAGCAGTACTCCGCGGTGGTGCCGGCTGCGGTGAGGTGCTGCTCGCCGCGACCGGGGCGGCGGCGCCCGACCGATCAGCCCGTCACGGCGGTGGCACGGCGGTGGTGTCCTGCTCGTGGTGGCGGGAGTCGTGGCGGCGGGGGCCGGATGAGGCGTGATCGGCGGAAGCGGGACCTGGCGTCCGGCATGGATGGTGTTGCCGAATCGGGCGTGCGACGACGCCGATCCCGGGCGGTCTCCATGGTGGCCCGGCGCACCGGTCTCGGCCGGCGCGTTCGTCGGGGCGTGTGAGGAGTGAGTCTGAGCTGAGACCCGTCACGTCGATGTCGAGGCCGTGGACACCACTGCAGCGTTCAGCGGAACGCGCGGAGTTTCGGTCCGGGACGCTAGTGTCCCGAGTCGGAAGTTCGGTGCGTATATCGGCGGATCCAGGTTCTCGCTGAGTGCGCCGGCGAGCCGGCCTCGTACCGGGCGTACTCGGCCGGTTCGCCGGTGCGCTCAG
>NZ_BAABJO010000050.1:0-41961 GCF_039543345.1 Pseudonocardia adelaidensis
CGCCGACAACAGCCGCCACGCCAGCCCGTGGGCCGCCAAGATCTACCGCGACGCCATCGCCGCCGGCAAAGACCACCCCCACGCCGTGCGCATCCTGGCCCGCGCCTGGATCCGCGTGATCTGGCGCCGCTGGCTCGACGGCGTGCCCTACAACCCCACCAAACACGGCGCGCTCCAACGCCTCACCACACCCGCAGCGGCCTAATCTCGATCTTGGGGTTGACACAGGGGGTGTCATGCGGGCGGCAGCACTCTCCGTTCGATCAGCACCCGCAGCCAGTGCCGCATCGACTCCTCGGTGTCCCACGTCCCGCAGAATCCGGCCTGCTTGATCTTCACGGTGCTGACGAAGGCGGGAGGTGGCACCCGCTTCGCGCCGTGGGCGAAGCAGTAGTCGGCGTAGTGGTGCGACTCGCCGAGCAGCTCCGGCAGGCCGAGCGGCCGCAGGTGGTGCCGGCGGACGACGTCGTCCCACACGCCCGACTTCGCGGGGAGGAACGCGCCGAGCCGCACCGGCTCGTCCGGGCCGGGTTCCACGCCGAGCACGCCGGCGAGCGCGGGCCACAGGTCCCGCCACTCGAACACCTCGCCGTTGGTGAGGTTGAAGTGCTCGCCCCACGCCCGGGGTTCGGTGGCGGCCCAGAGCGCGGCATCCGCGACCAGGCGCACGTCCACCGCCTCGGTCACGTACGAGAGGCCGCCGGGGAAGCCGAACGGCCGTCCCTCGGCCCGGCAGATCGCCGCGAAGGCGCCGATCACGGGTGGCAGGTTCATCGCCACGCCGCAGGCGGGCCCGACCACCAGCTGGGGGCGCAGGATCGTCCACCCGAACCCGTGCCCGGCGGAGAGCCCCCGAAGGTGGTCCTCCTGCAACCAGTAGAAGTTCGGGTGGTCGTCGCGCGGATGGCGTTCGCGCGCGGGGATCCGGATGGGGTGGCGGTGCACCCCGTACGCCTTGGTGCCCTGGAGCAGGGTGACGTGCCGCAGGGCCGCGACCTCGGCCAGCGGGTCGAGCAGGTTGCGCAGCATCGCCAGGTTGGTGTCCATCTGGTCCTGCTCGCGCCAGCCCGCGATCAGCCCGGGCTTCTCGTGCAGCGCCGTGTAGACGAGGTGGGTGATCCCGGCCAGGTCGGTGGCCGCGGCGCGGCACGCGGCCGGATCGCGCAGGTCGAGCGCGAGGTGGCGGAACGGGACGGCACTCGCCACCTCGGGCGGGCGACGGGAGAGCGCGACGACGTCCCAGCCGGCGGCGAGGAACGCGTCCACCGAGGCCGCGCCGACCAGCCCGCTCGCGCCGGCCACGAGCACGGTGCCGGACATGAGGCGGCCGGCCATCAGAAGGGCGCGTCGAACCCGGCCGTCAGGCGCGCGATCCGCCAGACGCCGTCGTCCTCCCGCGCGAGCTCGAACCGGTACGGCCCGGTGCTCACGGGGGTCATGACCCCGCCGCTCGCGGCGGTGAGCACGATGTAGGCGTGCACGGTCGCGTGCGCGGACGCGAGCTCGTCGACCACGACGTTCGTGAAGATGTGCCGCCGCTGGTCGCCCTGCTGCTCCCAGAACGCGACGAGGAAGTCGACGATGGCCTCGCGGCCCTCGGCGGGGCCGACCCGGTCGCGCCCCATGATCAGGCCCTCCCACACCCCGTCCGGGGTGAAGCACTCGCCGAGGGCGTCGCGGTCGCGCTCGTCGTAGGACCAGCCGTAGCGGGCGATGCGCTCGGCGACGAGCAGCCGGTCGGTGGCCGGATCGGGCCGGTCGGTCGCGAGGGGCGGCTGCAGGCGTACGTGGCCGCACGATCGCGCCCACCCCGGAGTCGGACGGAGATCGCTCATAGCGCAGCAGAACATACTCGCGGGTATGTCGTCAACGCTCAATTCTTCGACGATTTTCCGAGCGCGCCTTGACCTGATCACAGACGTCGCTCTATACACCAACCTACGCAGTAGTACGGCCACCTGGATCGTCGGACTCAATGGGGAGACGCGTGTGAAGGGCTCGAGGAAGCTGCTGGCCGCCGTCGCGGCGCTCGCGGCGTTGAGCGCGGGTTGTGCCAACACCGGGAGCAGCCCCCGACCCGGGGCCGGTGCCCCGGCGCAGGAGTCGGGCCCGCTGAAGGTCGGGGTGATCGTGCCGCTCTCCGGACCGGCCGGCCCGAACGGCGCGCACGTCCTCGAGGCCATCGAGGTCATGTCCGACCTGATCAACTCCGAGGGCGGCTGCGCGGGTCGGCAGATCGAGGTCGTGTCCCGCGACGACCAGAGCACGCCCGCGGCCGGCGTGAGCGCGGCCAACGACCTGATCGCCGAGGGTGCGGACGTCGTCATGGGCGGCTGGAACAGCCCGGTGACGCTCGCGATCCAGCCGGTCCTCGTGCGCGCCGGCGTCATGAACATCACCAGCATCCCGCAGAACGCCTCGATCCTCGGGGGAGCCGACCCGGCCGCCGTGCGGATGAACGCGGGCAACCAGGTGGGGGCGCACGTCGCCGCGCGCTACATCGCCGACACCCTGCACGCCCGGGGGGTCGCGATGCTGCTGCAGAACGACGCGTACGGCAACGACGCCGGCGCCGGCCTGCGGGCGGAGCTCGAGAAGCGGGGGATCGAGGTGGTCGCGGAGCAGAAGTTCGCGTTCACCGACACCGACTTCCGCATCCCGCTCTCCAACATCGCGGCCGCGAACCCGGACGTCGTCTTCTCGGCGAACGCGGCGGAGTCGTCCGGGATGCCGGCGATGGCGCGGCAGTACGCCGAGTCGCACATCCCGGCCACGCACTTCGCCGGCACCGGCACCGTCTCGCCGACGGTCATCGACCTCGCAGGCGGCGCCGTGATCGACGGCCTGGTCTCCGCCGACCTCTACTTCCCCGACGTCGAGCCGTTCCGCAGCCTCCCGCGCAACCAGGCCTTCGTGCAGGCCTACACCCAGCGCTCGGGCGGCGAGCTGCCCGACAAGTACCGGGCACTCGGTGCCCAGAGCGTGGACGTGTGGTGCAAGGCGGTGACGAAGGTCGGCGGCACCGACCGGCTCGCGGTCGCCGACGCCATCCAGGGTGAGAGCTTCGCGGGCACGATCCTCGGCGACGTCCGGTTCACCGGGGACGGCCAGCAGGAGTTCCCGATCTACGCGTTCACCGTGGAGGGCGGGAAGACGAAGGTCCTCGAGCAGATCCCGGTCGACGACGCGGTGTGGGGATGACCGCTCCCGCTCTGGTCGTCGAGGGGCTGACCGTCCGCTACGGCAGCCTCACCGCGCTGGACGACGTGTCGTGGACGGTCGACGACGGCGAGATCGTCGGGGTCATCGGCCCCAACGGCGCGGGCAAGAGCAGCAGCTTCGCCGCGATCACGAACACGGTGCCGCACGAGGGCGAGTGCCGTCTGTACGGGGCGAGCACGGCCGGGATGTCGACGCAGGCGCTCGCGCGCCGGGGCCTGCGCCGGACGTTCCAGCAGAACTCGTTCTTCACCGGGCTGACCGTGCTCGAGAACGCGATGGCGAGCCTCCAGGTGGAGCGCGCGACGCGGCTGCTGCCCGGCATCGTCACGCCGTGGCGGGAGAGCAGGGCCCGGGCCGGGATCCGCCGGGATGCAGGCGCCCTGCTGGCCGAGTTCGGGATCGCGGCGCGCTACCACGAGCTGCTGCCGGACGACCTGCCGTACGGGCTGCAGCGCGTGCTGTCGATCGTGCTCGCCTACGGCGGCGGCACGCGCGTGCTCCTCGTCGACGAGCCCGCGGCCGGGGTCGGCGGCGACGACATGCGCAACCTGGCCGACCTGCTGGGAGAACTGCGCGGGCGCGGGCTCGCGATCGTGCTCATCGAGCACCACATGGACCTGGTGATGGAGATCGTCGATCGGCTCGTGGTCGTGGACCGGGGCGAGCGGATCGCGTACGGCCCACCGGCGGACGTCCAGCGGCAGCCGGCCGTGCTGGAGGCCTACCTGGGGAGGACGGCGTGAGCGAGCTCGCGAGCCCACCATCCGGCACAGCTTCCGCCCTGCTCGAGCTGGCCGGCCTGGAGGTCCGTTACGGCCACACCGCCGCGCTGCACGGCGTCGACCTCACCGTGGGGGAACGCGAGCTGGTGGCCGTCGCCGGGGCGAACGGCGCCGGTAAGAGCACGCTGGTGAACGCGGTGGCGGGCTGGTCGCGCGGCCGGCCCGCGGTGTCCGGCACCGTCCGGCTCGACGGCGTCGACGTGGGCGGGCTGCCCGCGCACCGCCGCACGGGGCGCGGCATCGTCCTCGTGCCCGAGGGCAAGGGCGTGTTCGAGGGGCTCACGGTCGAGGAGAACCTCGAGCTCGTCACACCGCCGAAGAACGCGGCCGGTAGGCGGTACGCGGTGGCGGACGTCTACGCGGTGTTCCCGCAGCTCTCGGCGCGCGCCACCCGGAAGTGCTCGACGCTGTCCGGCGGGGAGCGCCAGATGGTCGCGATCGGCCGGGCGCTGCGCGCGGCGCCGCGGCTGCTCATCCTCGACGAGCCGTCGGTCGGGCTCGCGCCGCGGCTCGTGCGGGGCGTGCTGCGCCACGTCCGCGAGCTCGTCGACGGCGGGCTGTCGGTGCTGCTCGTGGAGCAGAACGTGACGGCGGCGCTGGAGGTCGCCGACCGCCTCTACCTGCTCGAACAGGGCCGGGTCGGGGCGTCCGGCCCGGCGTCCGAGATGCGCGACGACGAGCGCATCGCCGCCGCCTACCTCGGAGGGCTGCGCCGGTGAACGTCCTCGACCAGCTCGTCAACGGGCTCGCGCTCGGCGCGGGCTACGCCCTGCTCGCCGTCGGCTGGACGGTGCTGCTCGGCGCCGCCCGGCTCGTCAACTTCGCCCACGGCCAGCTCTACATGCTCGGCGCCTTCGTGACGTGGTGGGCGACCACCTCGCTCGGTGTGCCGTACCTGCTCGCCGTCCCGGTCGCGCTGGTCGCGGTGGGTCTGCTCGGCGTGGTCATGCAGCTGGCGATGACCCGGCTCGTGCTGGAGCAGAACATCGTGAGCCTGATGCTCGTGACGCTCGCATTCGGCTACCTGGTGCAGGGCGGCGCCGCGCTGGTCTTCGGGGGCAACCCGCAGCAGATCCCGAGCCCGTTCAGCAGCGCGAACGTGGCGCTCGGCTCGGGCCGGTTCACCCAGCAGGACGTGCTGATCATCGTGGCCGCGCTCGCGCTCTACGCCGTGACCTTCTTCGTGCTGAGCCGCACCACCATCGGCCGGATCGTGCGCGGGGTGGCGGAGGACCCCAAGCTCGCCCAGCTGTACGGCATCGACGCCGCGCGGGTCTACCTGGGCGTGTTCGTCTTCGCCGCGCTGAGCGCCGCGCTCGCGGGCGCGGTCATCGCGCCGCGCAGCCCGATCCTCACCTCCATCGGGTTCGACGAGGTCATCATCACCTTCCTGGTGGTCGTGCTCGGCGGCATCGGCAGCATCCTGGGCAACCTGGTCACCGGCTTCGGCCTGGGAGTCTTCGTGGCGCTGTTCGGGGCGTTCTTCCCGCCCGCCTACTCGATGGCGGCCGCGTTCGCCGTCCTGCTGGTCGTCCTCGTGGTGCGCCCCGAGGGACTGAGGATCCGATGACCGTGAGCGAGCTGCCGGTCCACGAGGAGCGGACGCCCGGCCGGCACCGGGCGGGCGGTCCGGTCCTGCCGGCCGCGGTCCGGATCGCGCGCTGGCCGGTGCTGATCGTCCTCGGCTACCTGGTGCCGGTGCTGCTGGGCGGCTCGGACCGGATCTACGCGACGGTGGTCCTGATCGCGATCTTCGCGGTCATGTCCTACGGCATCGACGTCGTGCTGTCCTACCTGGGCGAGGTGAGCCTCGGGCACACCCTGTTCTGGGCCGGCGGGGCGTACGCCACAGCGGTGGCGGCCGTGAAGTACGGCTGGGGGCCGCTCGCGTCGCTGGTCGCAGCCGTCGCCGTGGTCACGGTCCTCGCCGTGGTGCTCGGCCTGGCCACCATCCGCACCCGCGAGTTCGTGTTCTCCCTGGTCACGTACGCGGCCGCGGTCATCGGCCTGACCGTGGTGTCCAACAACGAGTTCCTGGGCGGGACGGACGGGCTCGTCGGCGTCCCGCTGCTCGCGCTCCCGGCCGTGGGCGGGCAGTACGTCGCCCGCACGAACGCGGAGATGTGGCCCATCGCGTTCGTCGTGCTCGTGCTGGTCGTCGCCGTCATCGCGCGGTTCCGCCGGTCCCGGCTGGGCGTGACCGCGCTGATGACCCAGATGAACCCGGACCTCGCCACGACCCTCGGGGTCGACGTCCGCCGGACCCGGGTGCTGGTGTTCGTCCTGTCGGCGCCGATCGCCGGGGTGGCGGGCTGGCTCTACGCCTACCAGCGCAGCTACGTCAGCCCGGACCTGCTCTCGGCGCACTTCCTGCTGTTCATGCTCGCGGCCGTGATCCTGCCCGGACGACGGCTGCTGCTCGGGCCGCTCGTCGGGGCGGCGATCCTGACGACGCAGCAGGAGCTGTTCTCGTTCGGCGGGGACGCCGACAAGATCGTCCTCGGCGCGGTGCTGGCCGCGATCCTGCTGCTGTCCCCGAACGGGCTGGTGGGAATCCGGCACGCGATCGTGCGCCGGTCGGCAGATCGTGGGTGAGGAGTTCGACGTGGTGATGCAGTCCGGCCTCGGCCGGAGGGGGCCCGCGGAGGCGGGACGCATGGAGGTGCTGAACGCGGCGGCCACCGTGTTCATGGAGCGCGGCTTCACGGCCACGAGCGTCGACGACATCGCCGAGGTGCTGGGCTCCACGAAGGGACGGATCTACCACTACTACCGGTCGAAGGCGGACATCTTCCTCGACGTGCTCACGCTCGCGATGCTGGACCTGCTGGAGCGGATCCGGCCCATCGCCGAGCAGCGCGACCTCCCGCCGGACGCGCGCCTGCACGCCGCCGCGCGGATGCACGCGACGGTGATGATGACCCAGAGCGCGCGGTCGCGCGTGGCGGTCCAGGGCACGGAGATGCACCTCATGCAGGAGGCGGGGGCGAAGCAGCGCCGGGCGCTGCAGGCGTTCGTCGACATGCGCGACGAGTACGAGCAGTACTTCGCCGACATCGTGGCCGACGGCACCCGGGCCGGCCTCTTCCGCGACGTCGCACCGCGGCTGGCGGCCAAGCCGATCCTCGGCGCGTTGAACTGGATCAACATGTGGTACCGGCCACGGCCGGGCAGCGACATCGAGAACATCGCCGAGGAGTTCGCGACCTTCGTCGTGAACGGTCTCCGTCCCACCGGCTGAACCCACATTTTCGAGAGATCGGAGCGCGAATGGCTGTGGTGTGGTCCCCCGAGCTCGACGACGACGGCCGGAAATGGCTGAACCTCGCCAAGGATCTCGCCGAGCGCCATTTCGCCCCGCTGGCCGAGGAGCTCGACCGGGAGCAGCGCTACCCGGACGAGAACGTCGCGCTCCTCGTCGAGTCGGGTCTGGCCGGGCTCTTCGTGCCCACGCGCTTCGGCGGTGCCGGTGCCTCGTTCGCCACGACGTGCGCCGTGATCGAGGAGGTCTCGCGCGCGTGCGCGTCCACCGGCGCGATCCTCACCGCGTACGCGCTCGGCGGTACGCCGATCCTGCTCGCCGGCACGGAGGAGCAGCAGGCGCGCTACCTCGGGGGCATGGCCCGGGGTGAGGCGGTCAGCTTCGCGCTCACCGAGGTCGGCGCGGGCAGCGATGCGGGCGCCATCCGGGCCACCGCGGAACGCGACGGCGACGGCTACCACCTGCGCGGCGAGAAGATCTTCATCGGCAACGGGGGCGCGTCCCGGCACTACGTGGTGTTCGCGCGCACCGACCCGGACGCCGGGTCGCGCGGCATCAGCGCGTTCTTCGTCGACCGCGAGGCGCCCGGCGTGGTGATCGACCGCTACGAGGACAAGATGGGCATCCGCGGCACCAAGACGAGCAACCTCAAGCTCGACACGCGGGTGAGCGACGCCGACGTGCTCGGTCGGCCCGGCCGCGGCCTCCGGCTCGCCCTCGACACGCTGAACGTCGGGCGCATCAGCGTGGCCGCGCAGTCCACGGGCGTGGGGCTCGCCGGCTACGAGGTCGGGGCCCGCGAGGCGGCGCGCCGGACGACGTTCGGCCGGCCGATCATCGAGAACCAGGGCGTGTCGTTCCCCCTGGCCGACGTGGCCACGGAGCTCTCCGCCGCGCGCCTGCTCACCTTCACCGCCGCCGAGACCTACGACCGCGGTGGCGACGTCTCGGTCCTCGGGGCCATGGCCAAGCTCTACGCGAGCGAGGCCGCGCACCACGCCGTCGACGTGGCCGTGCAGGTGCACGGCGGGGACGGCTACTGCAAGCCCAACGTCGCGGAACGCCTCTACCGCGACCAGCGGATCCTGGAGATCTACGAGGGCACCTCGGAGATCCAGCGCCTCGTCATCGGGCGGGCGGTCGCGCAGGAGGCGGCCGCATGACGTGGGAGATGCAGGTCCCGTTCCCCGCGGCCGGGGCGATGCGCGTGTTCGACCTCGCCCAGCAGATGTACACGGGGATCCCGCACCACCCGGCGCACCCGCCGTACAGCTTCGTGCTCACCAAGCGCCACGGCGACGTGGTCTACCCCGGGGGCGTCTCCGGGTCCGCCGCGATGATCACCACCGGCGACCACGTCGGCACCCACATCGACGGGTTCGCGCACGTCGCGAAGCTCGGGAAGATCTACAACGGGGTCGAGATCGAGGGCCACCAGTCGTTCTCGGAGGGGATGGCGGTCCACTCGGTGCACGAGATGGCGCCGATCGCGGCGTCCGGGCACGTCGTCGACATGCCCACGCTGCTGGGCCGCGAGCTCACGCCCGCCGACGGCGTCACGGGCGACCACCTCGCCACGTGGTTCGCCGAGCACGGGCCCGAGCCCGCCGCCGGGTCGGTCGTGCTGGTCCGCACCGGGTGGGACCGGTACTGGGACGACCCGCCGCGGTTCCTCGGCACCGACGGAGCCGCGCCGGGCGTGGCGCTCGACGGCGCGCGGTGGCTGTCGGACCGCGGGGTGCGCGCGAGCGGCTGCGACACCGTCGCCTACGAGCAGCTGCCGAGCCCGTCGCTCGACGTGCACGTCCACCTGCTGGTCGAGAGCGGGATCTCGATCATGGAGGCGATGAACCTGGAGCCGGTCGTCGGGGCGTCCGCGTGGAGCTTCTTCTTCCTCGCCGCCCCGCTGCGCATCACGGGCGGCACCGGGTCGCCGATCCGCCCCCTGGCCTTCGTGCCGCAGGCCTGAAGGGAGAGGTGTGAGCCGACCGTTCTCCGACCGCTACTGGGACGAGGCCGAGACCTGGTCGCGGGAGCGAATCGCGGAGCACCAGCTGGCGCAGCTGCGCAAGCAGCTCGCCCACGTGCACGAGCACAGCGACTTCTACCGGCGCCGGTGGCAGGACGTCGGCTTCACGCCCGGCGACCTGCGCTCGCTCGGCGACCTGCGCCGGTTGCCGGTGGTGGCGAAGTCCGACTACGTGGAGAGCCTCCGGGAGAGCGGCCCGTGGGGCTCGGGGCTCGCGGCGCCGCTGCGGGACGTCCGCCGGGTGCACTTCTCCTCGGGCACCACGTCGAGCCCCACCCCGGTGTGCTGGACCGGGGCCGACCTGGAGCGCTGGGCCGACCTGTACGCGCGCGCCGCCTACAGCCAGGGCACCCGCGACACCGACGTGTTCCAGTGCCTGTTCACCTACACCTGGTTCGTGGGCGGGCTCGGGTTCACCAGCGGGTACGGGCGCATCGGCGCCACGGTCATCCCGGGCGGGGCGGCCGAGACCGAGCGCCAGGTCGAGACGATCTTCCGCTACGGCACCACGGCCGTGGCCGGCACGCCGTCGTTCATGCTGCACCTCGCCGACACGGCCGAGGCGATGGGGCGCCCGCTGCGGGACTCGGCGGTGCGCAGCGTCACCGTCGGCGGCGAGCCGGGCGGTGCGGTACCGGCCACCCGAGCCCGCATCGAGGAGCTGTGGGGCGCGCGGTGCTACGACGGCTACGGCAGCCTCGAGTTCCAACCCATCGCGTGGGAGTGCGCCGAGCAGGCGGGCGGGCACCTGCCCGAGGACTTCGCCTACGCCGAGGTGCTCGACGCCGACACCCGTGAACCGGTTCCGGACGGCACGCCGGGCGTCCTCGTGCTCACCCACCTCGACAAGCGCGCCACCCCGCTGGTGCGTTGGTGGACCGGCGACGTCGTCGTCCGCGACAGCTCGCCGTGCGCCTGCGGCCGCACCCTCGCCCGGCTGCCCGGCGGGGTGGTCGGCCGCGCCGACGACATGCTCGTGATCAAGGGCGTGAACCTCTTCCCGAGCGCGGTCGAGGACGTCGTGCGGCGCACCGAGGGCGTCACCGGGGAGTACCGCATCGTCCTCGACCCCGACGTGACGGACGGCGCCACCGGCGCCCTGACCGGGATCAAGCTGCGGGTCGAGGCCGAGCACGCGCGGGCCGACGAGGTGCGGGAGCGGCTCGCCGCGGCCGTGCGCGCCGAGCTGACCGTCCGCGCCCTCGTCGAGTGCGTTCCGCCCGGAACGCTTCCGCGCCACACCCACAAGGCCAAGCGCGTCCTGCGCGAGAACTGACCCGGGAGGACGACATGCCCAGAGAAGCCTTCCTCGTCGCCGGCGTGCGCACGCCACACGGCCGCTACGGCGGGTCGCTGCGCGACGTCCGGCTCGTCGACCTCGGCGGCCTGGCCGGTGCGGCCGTGCTGGAGCGCGCCGGAGCGACGCCCGACGCGGTCGACGAGGTCGTGGTCTCCAACTGCAGGCAGGCCGGCAACGGCCCCAACCCCGGCCGCCAGGTCGCGCTGAAGGCGGGGGTCCCGGTGCACGTCCCGGCGCAGACCATCAACATGGCGTGCGCCTCCGGGCTCAAGGCGATCCAGCTGGCGAACCAGTCGGTGCTGGCCGGTGACGCCGAGGTCGCACTCGCGATTGCGGCCGAGAGCATGAGCACGATGCCCTACATCGCGCCCTACACGCTGCGCTGGGAGGGTGTGCGCCGCGGCGACATCACCCTCGCCGACGGCTGGCGCGACGGCGGCACCGACCCGATCTGCGGCATGAACATGGGCCAGACCGCGGAGAAGGTCGCGCGCGAATACGGCGTGGACCGCGCGGCGCAGGACGAATGGGCCGCCCGCAGCCAGGACCGGGTGCGGCGGGCGTGGGAGGACGGCCGGTTCGCCGCGGAGGTCGTGCCGGTCGAGACCGAGGACGGCGAGCTGGAGCGGGACGAGACGTTCCGCGTCACCACGGCGGAGAAGCTCGCCCGCCTGAAGCCGTCGTTCCAGGACGGCGGCACGGTCACCGCGGGCAACGCGAGCCAGATGGCCGACGGCGCCGCGGCGGTGCTGGTCGCGAGCGGCGAGGCGGTCGAGCGGCACGGCGTCACCCCGTTGGCGCGGCTGGTGTCGTTCACGGCCGTCGGCGTCGACCCCACCGTCATGGGGGTCGGGCCCACCGCGGCGATCCCGATGGCCCTCAAGCGGGCCGGGCTGGAGATCGGCGACATCGACCTGTTCGAGATCAACGAGGCCTTCGCCGCCCAGATCGTGCAGAACGTGCGGGAGCTGGGGCTCGACCCCGAGCGGGTCAACGTCAACGGCGGCGGCATCGCGCTCGGGCACCCGACCGGGCAGAGCGGCACCCGCATCGTCGTGTCGCTGCTCCACGAGCTCGCGCGCCGCGACGGGCGCTACGGCGTGGCGAGCCTGTGCGTCGGCGGCGGGCAGGGCGTGGCCGCGGTCATCGAGCGGATCCCGTGATCCCGCCCGCACCGCTCACCGGGCGCACGGTCGTCGACCTGAGCCAGTACATCGCGGGCGCGGTGTGCGGGCAGCTCCTCGCCGACTTCGGCGCCGACGTGCACAAGGTCGAGCCGCGCGGCGGTGACCCGTCGCGGGCGCTGCCGGGCACCCGGTTCGGCAGCATCTACTACCGCTCGTTCAACACGGGCAAGACCACCCGGGCGCTGGACCTGCGCAGCCCCGACGGCCGCGCCCGGCTCGACGCGCTGCTGGCCGACGCCGACGCGCTCGTCATGAACTTCGGGCTGCGCACCCTCGAGACCCTCGGGCTGACCTGGGAGGCGCTGCACCGCGCTCACCCGCACCTGGTGGTCACCCTCGTCTCCGCCTACGGGGCGGACGACCCGCGCACCAGCTTCGACTCGATCGCACAGGCCGTGAGCGGCTACGCGCTCACCAACGCGGCGGAGGACGGAACGCCGCGCATCTCCGCGGGCTGGCCCACCGACGTGATCAGCGGGACGTACGCCGCGTTCGCCACCGCGATGGCGCTCGCCGACCGCGACCGCGCCACGGGGGTGCTCGTCGACGTCCCCATGCACGACGTGGCCATGATCGCCCTCGTGGGCCCGGCGGTGCTCGCGGCGGCCGAGGAGGGCACGTTCCGGCCCGGCACGGGGAACCGCGACGCCGCCGCCTCGCCGTCCAACGTGTACCGCTGCCGCGACGGGCACGCCTACATCTACGCCGGGCTGGACAAGCACTGGGCGCGGCTGCGGCCCCTGGTCGGTGGGCCGGCCGGCACCGCGGCCGAACGCCTCGCCGACGCCGAGGGCTACGACCGCGTCGTCGAGGCGTGGACGGCGCGCCACCCGGTGGACGAGGTCTGCCTGCGCATGGCCGAGCTGGGCATCCCGGCCGGTCCCGTGCGCGACCCGGTCACCGCGCTGCGGGAGGTCGCGCGTGAGCGACCCGGCGCCGTCGTCGCGGCGACGGCCGAGGGCGAGGCCGTCCCGCAGTTCCCGGTGACGTTCTGCGGCGCCCGGCCGGTGCGCAGGCCGGCCCCGCCCCGTCCCCCCATGGAGGAGTCGCGATGACCACAGCCCAGGTCCTGCGGGAGGACGCGCTCTCCGGCACGTCCGCCATCGTCACCGGCGCCGGCAGCGGGATCGGCCGCGCCATCGCGCTGCGCCTCGTCGAGCTCGGCGCGGCCGTCACCGGGTTCGGGCGCCACGAGGAGACGCTCGCCGAGACGGGCGGCTCGATGACGGGACCGGGCTCCTACGACTACCGGGTCTGCAACGTCCGCGAGACCGGCCCGGCCACCGCCGCGCTCGTGGAGGTCGGCGAGGAGCGCGGGCTCGACCTGCTCGTGAACAACGCCGGCGGGCAGTTCTTCGCCCCGGCCGTCGACATCTCGCCCGGCGGCTGGAACGCCGTGATCGACCTCAACCTGACCAGCGTCTTCCACCTCACGCGGGCCGCGCACCCCTACCTCGCGGCCAGGCGCGGCAGCGTCCAGAACATCTCGCTGTCCGGGGTGGAGCGCGGTGGAATGGGGATGGCCCACTCCATCGCCGCCCGCGCGGGCGTGCTCGGCCTGACCCGCACCCTCGCCCTGGAGTGGGCGCGGGACGGGATCCGGCTCAACTGCATCGGCCCGGGCACCGTGCTGACGCACGCGCTCGGTGGCGAGGCGAGCGAGCACGTGCTCGGCAACCTCGTCGACAAGGCCACGCCGATGCAGCGGGCGACCCCGGTCGAGGACGTGGCCGAGCTCGTCGCGTTCCTCGCCGGCCCGGCCGGTGCCCTCATCACCGGCCAGCTACTGCAGATCGACGGCGGTGCCCACCTCGGCCGCGGCCTGCACATGCTGCCCGAGGCGTACGCATGACGCCGGTGCTCGGCCTGGCCGACGCCGTGCGCACGTACGTCCGCCCGGGCAGCCGCGTGTACCTGGGCAACTTCGGCGCCCAGCTGTTCTGCGTCGGCCACGAGATGATCCGGCAGGGCGTCCGCGACGTCGACCTCGTCATCGCCTCCGGCGGGCTGCTCATGGACCAGCTGCTCGGGGCCGGCGTGCTGCGCTCGGCGACGTACGGGCACTGCTGGAGCCCCGTCGGGCCTGCCCCGGCGCACAACTTCCGGCGCGCCGCGGAGGGTGGCACGGCGGTGGTGCTGCACGAGATGAGCCTCGGGCTGCTGACCGCCGCCCTCACCGCGGGGGCGTGGGGCGTGCCGTTCCTGCCCGTGCCGGACCGGACCGGCACCGGGTACGTCGACGAGGACTGGACGGTGGGCCGGCTGGACACGGTGACGTGTGCGTTCGGCACGAGCTGGGTGGTGCGCGCCGAGGTGCCCGACGTCGCCTTCGTCCACGTCGACCTCGCCGACCCGGCCGGCAACGGTGTGGTGCGCGGCCCGGTCGGCGAGGTGGTCGTCGCCGCGCAGGCCGCCGGCGTGGTGGTCCTCGTGGCCGAGGAGCTCGCATCCGGTGGCACCGTGCGGGCCGCGGGCATCACGATCCCCGGCCTGCTGGTCTCCGCGGTCGTGCACCGGCGCGGGGCGCTGGCGCCCGACGGGGCGCTGGGTCGCTACGACCGCGACATCGCGGCCTACGAGCGGTACGCGCGGCTCGCGGCCACGCCCGAGGGCTTCCGGTCCTGGCTGGACGAGGACGTGCTGGGAGCATGATCACGCTCGACTTCCTGGTCCGCGCCGCCCGCGAGTTCCGCCGCGGAGGCTGGGTCTTCACCGGCTTCCACTGGCCCGTGCTCGCCGGCCAGCTGGCCCACCGGCTGTCCGGGGAAGAGTTCATCCAGGCCTTCGAGGCCGGCGCGAGCACGCACGGGCCGGGGCGGCTCGTGCCGACGAGCACCACCGACTACCCGGCGTACGGCAACGCGCTCGGTTACGTCGCGGACACCGCGTCGGTCCTGCTGGCCATGGCGCGCCGCTTCGACCGGGTGGTGCTGGACGCGAGCAACATCGACGTCCTCGGGCGGGTGAACTCGTCCTTCATCGGCGAGCGCATACGCCCGGCCGTCCGGCTCCCCGGCGGCGGGGGAGCGCCCGACCTCGCCGCCGCGGCCCGCGAGCTGGTCTGGCTGCACGGTGGCGCCGACCTGCGGCGGATCCAGGCGAAGGTCGAGCACGTCACGGCGGCGCCCGGCCGGCACACGTTGGTGCGCCTGCACACGCGCTGGGGCATCGCCCGCCTCGGCGCGGAGCCCGCGCTGGAGGAGATCGCGGACGTCGGGGGCGCCGAGGAGTTCGTCGCCCACCTCGGCGCCCTGGGCGCCCGGACGGCAGGCGCCGCGCCACGGGCGCCCGTGGAGGCGGCAGAACGCGCCGCAGCGGCCGACGTGCTGCGCGCGGCCGCCGACCGGGGCTACGCAGTGGCCCGCCGAGCGCTCACCGAGACGACCGGCTGAGTCACCCGGTGGCGGGCCGCAGCACCTGCACGTCACCGGCGAAGCCGTCGCCCG
This sequence comes from Pseudonocardia adelaidensis, assembly GCF_039543345.1. Classification (NCBI taxonomy): domain Bacteria; kingdom Bacillati; phylum Actinomycetota; class Actinomycetes; order Pseudonocardiales; family Pseudonocardiaceae; genus Pseudonocardia; species Pseudonocardia adelaidensis. The sequence continues at coordinate 15,229 of NZ_BAABJO010000050.1, forward strand.
CCGACAGCACGGCGAGGAACGACAGCAGCGTGGCGCGGAACGCGCGCATGGCGTGCGTGGGGGTGAGGTCGGCCCGCCGGGCCAGCGCGACGGTGCGGAAGAGCGGCGGCGTGAGCACCGTGCGCCGCAGCCGGGGCCGGCCGGCGAACACGAGGTCGGGCACCACCGCCACCCCGGTGCCGGCCTCGACCATCCGCAGCACGGCGTCCATCTCGCCGCCCTCCACGGCGAACTGCGGCTCCACGCCGGCGTCGGCGAAGGCCGCCAGGGTGGTCTCGCGCACGTCGTAGCCGCGGCGGGGCACGACGAGCGACCGGCGGCCGAGCTCGCGCACGCTCATCGAGGCGCGCGAGGTCGGGGCGCGTTCCGAGGTGGGTGACGCCACGGACAGGCGTTCCCGCAGCACCGGGGTGGTGTGCAGGGCGGGGTCGACACCGGCCGCCGGCACGATCACCAGCGCCACGTCCAGCTCACCGCGGGCGAGCGAGCGCACGAGCGGCTGCGAGCCGTCCTCGGCCAGCTCGAGGCGGATGTCCGGGTGCTGCTCGTGGAACACCCGCAGCACATCGGCGAGCACCCCGATGCACAGCGACGGGGTGCCGCCCACGCGGATGCGGCCGCTGCGCAGCCCGACGATCTCCGCGACGGCGGTGCGGGCGTTGTCGGCGTCGGCGAGCATCCGCCGGGCGAGGGGCAGGAGCGCCTCCCCGGCGGGGGTGAGCATCGGGCCGTCGCGGGCGCCCCGGTCGACGAGTTCGGTCTCGAGTGCCTTGAGCTGCCGCGACAGCGTGGGCTGCGCCACGCCGACCGATTCCGCCGCTCGCGTGAAGCTGCGCACGTCGGCCACGGCGAGGAAGTACGCGAGCTGCGTGAACGTCACCCCCATAGCCTACGTACATCGTCGCCGCCCCTTCGATGCATTGGACGACAACTGCCTGCGCTATCGACGCTGAGCGCATGGTGACCGTGGAGAAGCGCCCCGCGCCGCGCGTGGCCCGCCCGCCGCGCCGCACGTCGGTCCAGCTGAAGTACGTCATGGCGGTCACCGGCGCGGTGATGTTCCTCTACCTGGTGGCCCACATGCTGGGCAACCTGAAGATCTTCCTCGGCGCCGACGCGCTGGACACCTACGCGGCGTGGCTGCGCGAGATCGGCGAGCCCGCGCTGCCGTCCGAGACGACGCTGTGGCTGATCCGGGTGGTGCTCGGCGTCTCGTTGGTCGCCCACATCGTGTCGGCGACGATCCTGGCGCGGCGGGCCCGTCGCGCGCGGCCGGTGCGATACGCCCACCGCAAGCCGGTGCAGGGCAGCTACGCCGCTCGCACGATGCGGTGGGGCGGGGTGATCATCGCCCTGTTCGTCGTCTACCACCTGCTCGACCTCACGACCGGCACGCTCAACCCCCATGGCGTCCACGGCGAGGTGTACGCGAACGTCGTGGCCGACTTCGCCCCGCAGCGCTGGTACGTCACGCTCGCCTACACGCTCGCCGTGGTGGCCGTCGGCTTCCACGTCCGGCACGGCCTGTGGAGCGCCCTGCAGACGTTCGGCCGGTCCAGCGCCGCGAGCCAGAACACGCTCAAGGGCGTGGCGCTGGGCATCGCGGTGGTGCTGGTGGCCGGTTTCCTCTCCGTCCCGTTCGCCGTGCTGACCGGATTGGTGGCGTGACCATGAGTTCACGATCTGGGGCTTCCTACACCGACTTCGTCGTCGGATCGCCGCTGGTGGACACCGCGGCGCCCGACGGTCCGATCGAGACCCGCTGGGAGCGCCGCCGGTTCGGCGTCAAGCTGGTCAACCCGGCCAACAAGCGCAAGATGAAGATCATCGTCGTGGGCACCGGCCTGGCCGGTGGGTCCGCCGCGGCCACCCTCGCCGAGCTGGGCTACCAGGTCAGCTCCTTCTGCTACCAGGACAGCCCGCGGCGCGCCCACTCCATCGCCGCGCAGGGCGGCATCAACGCCGCGAAGAACTACCGCGGCGACGGCGACAGCATCCACCGGCTGTTCTACGACACGGTGAAGGGTGGCGACTTCCGCTCCCGGGAGTCCAACGTCCACCGGCTCGCCGAGATCAGCGTGCAGATCATCGACCAGTGCGTGGCGCAGGGCGTGCCGTTCGCCCGCGAGTACGGCGGCCTGCTCGACACCCGCTCGTTCGGCGGCGCGCAGGTCTCCCGCACCTTCTACGCCCGCGGCCAGACCGGCCAGCAGCTGCTGCTGGGCGCCTACCAGGCCCTCGAGCGCCAGATCGATGCGGGCGGCGTCACGATGTACCCGCGCCACGAGATGCTCGAGCTGATCGTGGTCGACGGGCGGGCCCGCGGCATCGTCGCACGCGACCTGGTGACGGGGGAGACCGAGAGCCACCTCGCCGACGCCGTGGTGCTCGCATCCGGCGGCTACGGCAACGTCTTCTACCTCTCGACGAACGCCAAGGGCTGCAACGTCACCGCGAGCTGGCGCGCGCACCGCAAGGGCGCCCACTTCGCCAACCCCTGCTACACGCAGATCCACCCGACCTGCATCCCGGTGAGCGGCGACCACCAGTCGAAGCTCACGCTGATGAGCGAGTCGCTGCGCAACGACGGACGCGTCTGGGTGCCGCAGAAGGCGGGCGACACGCGCGCACCGGGCGACATCCCCGAGGCCGAGCGCGACTACTTCCTGGAGCGCCAGTACCCGGCGTTCGGCAACCTGGTGCCCCGCGACATCGCCAGCCGCGCCGCCAAGAACGTCTGCGACGCAGGGCGCGGCGTCGGCCCGACCGGCCTGGGCGTCTACCTCGACTTCGCCGACGCGATCGGGCGGCTGGGCCGCCCGGCCGTCGCGGCGAAGTACGGGAACCTGTTCCAGATGTACCAGCGCATCACCGGCGAGGACCCCTACGAGGTGCCGATGCGCATCTACCCGGCCGTCCACTACACGATGGGCGGGCTGTGGGTCGACTACGACCTGCAGAGCACCATCCCGGGCCTGTTCGTGGTCGGCGAGGCGAACTTCTCCGACCACGGCGCCAACCGCCTGGGCGCGTCCGCGCTGATGCAGGGCCTCGCCGACGGCTACTTCGTGCTCCCGAACACGATCGGTGACTACCTGGCGCGCGGCGTCGAGCCCGTGGCCGCCGACGCCCCCGAGGTGCGGGAGGCCGAGGCGGCGGTCGCGAGCCGCATCGAGAAGCTGCTCTCGATCGACGGTGACCGCACGGTCGACTCCTTCCACCGGGAGCTGGGCCACCTCATGTGGGAGTACTGCGGCATGGAGCGCACCGCGGAGGGCCTGCGCAAGGCGCTCGACCGCATCCCCGAGCTGCGGCGCGAGTTCTGGCGGAGCGTCAAGGTGCCCGGCTCCGCCGCCACGCTGAACCAGTCCCTCGAGAAGGCGGGCCGCGTGGCCGACTTCCTGGAGCTGGCCGAGCTGATGTGCCTCGACGCGCTGCACCGCGAGGAGAGCTGCGGCGGGCACTTCCGTGCCGAGTCCCAGACCGAGGACCACGAGGCCGCCCGCAAGGACGACGAGTTCTCCTACGTCGCGGCCTGGGAGTTCACCGGTCAGGGCAGCGCACCGGTCCTGCACAAGGAGGACCTGCACTTCGAGTACGTCACCCCCAGCCAGCGGAGCTACAAGTGAAGTTGAACCTGCGCATCTGGCGCCAGGACGGCCCCGAGGACGAGGGCCGCCTCGTCGCCTACCGCGTCGACGACGCCGACGAGGACATGTCGTTCCTCGAGCTCATGGATGTCCTCAACGAGAGGCTGATCCTCGACGGCGAGGAGCCGGTGGCGTTCGACCACGACTGCCGCGAGGGCATCTGCGGCGCCTGCAGCATGGTGATCAACGGCGAGCCGCACGGCCCGCAGAAGGCCACCACCACCTGCCAGCTGCACCTGCGGCACTTCCGCGACGGGGAGACGATCACCGTCGAACCGTTCCGCGCCGCCGCGTTCCCCGTGGTCAAGGACCTGGTCGTGGACCGCAGCGCGTTCGACCGGGTCATCGCGTCCGGCGGCTACATCTCGGCGCCGACGGGGGCCGCCCCCGAGGCACACGCCACGCCCGTGCCGAAGCCGAACGCCGACCGCGCGTTCACCGCGGCCGCCTGCATCGGCTGCGGGGCGTGCGTGGCCGCCTGCCCGAACGGGAGCGCCTCGCTCTTCCTCGGCGCGAAGATCACGCACCTCGGCGAGCTGCCGCAGGGCCAGCCGGAGCGCTCCGACCGCGTGATCCGCATGGTGGCCACGCACGACGCCGAGGGCTTCGGCGGCTGCACCAACACCGGCGAGTGCGCGGTGGCCTGCCCGAAGGAGATCCCCCTCGACGTGATCTCCCAGCTGAACCGGGACTACCTGGCCGCCACGACCCGCCGCCGCTGAGCAGGACGAGCACCGGCACGGCGCCCAGCCGCCACGCGGGTCGCTGGAGGGCGCGACCGGTGTCATTCCGCGGGGTCGGCCCAGTACGTCCGCAGCGCCTCCAGGTCGGCGCGGTCGTTCCCGGTGGGCCGGGTCAGCGCGATGTCGCCGGTGCAGCCCGATGAGTCCTGGTCGAAGTACAGCCGGGGCACGCCCGCGCGGTCGACGAAGCGCACGCGGATGCCTTCCCCGCGGTCCTTCTCGAGCGGCGGGACACCGGCGCGCGTCTCCGGACGGCCCGCGACGTAGCGCCAGCGCACCGACCGGACGGTGCCGGCCCGGGCGTCCCGCCCGGCGACGATGCCGCGGCGGTGGTCGCGCATCGCCTCCGGCGAGACCATCCGGGAGAAGACGGCGGAGCGCCCGCCGCCGAGGTCGCAGGCGACGGTCTCGGTGACGTCGGCGCCCGGGTCCCGCTGATCGCACGACGCCGCGGGCCCGGTCAGGAACGGCTCGGCGAGTGTGCGCAGAGCCGGATCGCGGAACACGCTGCGCGGGTCGGCGGGTGGAGCGGGCGCCTCCGCCGTGGGTGCGGCGGTCGGAGCCGCCTCCGTGGGGACGGCGGGCGGGGCGGCCGGGGGCGTCGCCAGCTCCGGAGGCGCCGCGACCCGGGCGGGCGGCGGACCGCCCGGACCGGCCCCGCCCGTCAGCGAGAGCGTGCCGACGACCGCGGCGACGATCGTTGCGGCGACGAGGAGCGCGGCGAGCAGCACGAGCATCGCGGGTGGCCGGGAGCCTCCCGGCGCCAGCGCACGCCGCGTGGCGGCCATCACGTCGCCGCCCACGCCGCGCTCATGCGCTCCGCGGCCCACGGCGGCACTCTAATGTCTCAGGGCCCTTCCTGCGTGAATCGCGTCACGATGGGAACGCACAGTGACAGCCCGATACGCCGTGCACGGCGGGTCGGTCGTAGGCTCCGGCGAGATCCAGACGTCCCGACGCCGCGGCCTGGAGCGGGCGGCGTCGTACCGCACAGAACTAAGGAACCCTGACGTGTCATCCACCACAGACGCGTCCGCCGGCCGGGCGCAGATCACGGCACGGACGCTTCGCACGGACCGGTGGTGGTTGCCACCGCTGGCCAACTTCGCCGGGCTCACGGCCTGGGTCGTCTACGCGACGGTGCGCGCGTTCCTGCAGGACGACTACTTCGTGCCCGAGTACAACTACCTCACGCCGTTCTACTCACCGTGCGTGTCGTACGGGTGCGACCCGCACGCATCGCACTTCGGGCAGTTCCTCCCCGACGTCTGGTGGCTGCCCTACGCGGCGCTCTCGCTGCCGTTCCTGCTGCTGTTCCGGCTCACCTGCTACTACTACCGCAAGGCCTACTACCGCTCGTTCTGGCTCTCGCCGCCGGCCTGCGCGGTGGCCGAACCCCACCAGCGCTACACGGGGGAGACCCGGTTCCCACTGCTCGGGCAGAACCTGCACCGCTACTTCTTCTACATCGCGGCGATCATCTCACTGATCAACACCTACGACGCGCTCCACGCGTTCGTCCGCAGCGACGGCTCGTTCGGCTTCGGCCTGGGCAATGTGATCCTGCTGGTCAACGTCGTGCTCCTGTGGGCGTACACGATCTCGTGCCACTCCTGCCGCAGCATCATCGGCGGCAGGCTGAACCACTTCTCCAAGCACCCGCTGCGCTACCGCATGTGGGTGTTCGTCTCGAAGCTCAACGCCCGGCACATGCAGCTGGCCTGGACCACGCTCGGGACGCTGGCGTTGACCGACTTCTACATCATGGCCGTGGCGGCGGGCTGGATCCCCGACCTGCGGATCATCAACTGAGGGTGGTGGCAGATGACTGAAGAGATCGAGCGCTACGAGTTCGACGTCGTCGTCATCGGCGCGGGGGGTGCGGGCCTGCGCGCCGCGATCGAGGCGCGCCTGCAGGGCAAGCGCACGGCCATCATCTCGAAGTCGCTCTTCGGCAAGGCGCACACGGTGATGGCCGAGGGCGGTTGCGCGGCGTCGATGGGGAACGTCAACCCCAACGACAACTGGATGGTCCACTACCGCGACACGATGCGGGGCGGGAAGTTCCTCAACAACTGGCGGATGGCCGAGCTGCACGCCAAGGAGGCCCCGGACCGCGTCTGGGAGCTCGAGACCTACGGCGCGCTCTTCGACCGCACCAAGGACGGCAAGATCAGCCAGCGCAACTTCGGCGGGCACACCTACCCGCGGCTGGCGCACGTCGGTGACCGCACGGGTCTGGAGATGATCCGGACGCTGCAGCAGAAGGTGGTGTCGCTGCAGCAGGAGGACCACGCGGAGACCGGCGACTACGAGGCCAACATCCGGGTCTTCCACGAGACCACGATCACCGAGATCTTCAAGGACGACGGCAAGATCGCCGGCTGCTTCGGCTACTACCGCAGCACCGGCAAGTTCGTCCGGTTCGACGCGCCGGCGATCGTGCTGGCCACCGGCGGTGTCGGCAAGAGCTACCAGGTGACGTCGAACTCCTGGGAGTACACCGGCGACGGCCACGCGCTCGCCCTCCGGGCGGGCGCCACTCTGATCAACATGGAGTTCCTCCAGTTCCACCCGACGGGCATGGTCTGGCCGCCGTCGGTGAAGGGGATCCTGGTCACGGAGTCGGTGCGCGGCGACGGCGGTGTGCTGCGCAACTCCGAGGGCGAACGGTTCATGTTCAACTACGTCCCGGACGTGTTCCGGGAGCAGTACGCCGAGACCGAGGAGGAGGGCGACCGCTGGTACACCGACGCCGACAACAACCGGCGACCGCCCGAGCTGCTGCCGCGTGACGAGGTCGCCCGCGCGATCAACGCGGAGGTCAAGGCAGGGCGGGGCAGCCCGCACGGCGGAGTGTTCCTCGACATCGCCTCGCGGCTGTCGCCCGAGGAGATCCAGAAGCGGCTGCCGTCGATGTACCACCAGTTCAAGGAGCTGGCCGACGTCGACATCACCAAGGAGCCGATGGAGGTCGGCCCCACCTGCCACTACGTGATGGGTGGAGTCGAGGTCGACCCGGACACGGCGATGTCGAAGGTGCCGGGCCTGTTCGCGGCCGGCGAGGTCGCGGGCGGCATGCACGGCTCCAACCGGCTCGGCGGCAACTCGCTGTCGGACCTGCTGGTGTTCGGCCGCCGGGCCGGGCTCGGAGCGGCGGAGTACGTCGATGCGCTCGCCGGGGTGCGCCCCGCCGTGCGGATCGACGACGTGACGAAGGCGCAGGACCGCGCGCTGCTGCCGTTCTCCAGCGCCACCGAGGGCGGGGAGAACCCGTTCGTCGTGCAGCTGGAGCTGCAGAAGACGATGAACGACCTCGTCGGCATCATCCGCAAGTCCGAGGAGATGGAGCAGGCGCTCAAGGCGCTCCAGGAGATCGCGACGAAGGCGCGGACGGTCACCGTCGAGGGCGGGCGCGCGTTCAACCCGGGCTGGCACCTGGCCCTGGACCTGCGCAACATGCTGCTGGTCTCGCTGTGCGTCGCCAAGGCGGCGCTGGAGCGGCAGGAGAGCCGCGGCGGGCACACCCGCGACGACTTCCCCGTCATGGACTCCGACTGGCGGCACCAGCTGCTCGTGCTGTCCGCGAACGGCGAGGACGACGTGCACCTGGTGCGCCAGGAGCAGGTGCCGATGCGGCCCGAGCTGCTGGACCTGTTCGAGCTGGACGAGCTGAAGAAGTACTACACGGGCGAGGAGCTGGGCGGTCACCGCGCCGGGGCAGGGGAGAAGGCATGAGCTACGAGGCGCACTTCCGCGTGTGGCGGGGCGACGACGAGAAGGGCGAGCTCGTCGACTACCCGGTGGATGTCAACGAGGGCGAGGTCGTCCTCGACATCATCCACCGGCTCCAGCAGACCCAGGCCCAGGACCTCGCCGTCCGCTGGAACTGCAAGGCAGGCAAGTGCGGCTCGTGCAGCGCGGAGATCAACGGCCGGCCCCGGCTGATGTGCATGACCCGGATGTCGACGTTCGACGAGGACGAGGTCATCACGGTCACCCCGCTGCGGACCTTCCCGGTGATCCGGGACCTCGTCACCGACGTGTCGTTCAACTACACGAAGGCCCGGGAGATCCCCAGCTTCGCGCCGCCGCCGGACCTGGCGCCGGGCGAGTACCGGATGCAGCAGGTCGACGTCGAGCGGAGCCAGGAGTTCCGCAAGTGCATCGAGTGCTACCTGTGCCAGAACACCTGCCACGTGGTGCGCGACCACGAGGAGAACAAGGAGAACTTCGCCGGCCCGCGCTACCTGATGCGCGTGGCGGAGCTCGACATGCACCCCCTCGACGTCGCCGACCGCAAGGAGGCGGCGCAGGAGGAGCACGGACTCGGCTACTGCAACATCACCAAGTGCTGCACCGAGGTCTGCCCCGAGCACATCAAGATCACTGACAACGCCCTCATCCCGCTCAAGGAGCGGGTGGTGGACCGCAAGTACGACCCGGTGGTCTGGCTGGGCAAGAAGATCTTCAAGCGGGCGGGGGCCTGAGCAACCCGAGAGGGCCGCGGAGCCGCCGGTCTCGGCAGAGACCGGCGGCTCTCTCACACTGACGGCCCGTCGCCGTCACCCTGAGCCCTCGAACATCACCCGGATGGCGACGCTGCGTATCGTCTTGATCGCGTCACGTCACTGATCCGTGCTCGTTGTCCCGGACGGCGCCGAACCGGCGCGGAGGACGGGAGGCACGAGGATGACGGCCGCGACGGCACCTGGGGCGGCGCCCCCCGCAGGGACACCGTTCCGGATGACGCGGATCGCGCCCTCGGGAGCCAGGGTCGACCTCGCCGTTCCGGCGGAGTTCGGCCCGTTGCGCTGGTACGCCAGCAGCAAGAACTGCCGGGCCGCGGACGGCCCGGCAGTTCTTCCTGGCTCCGCGGGGCGAGCACCGCGCGATCCCGGCGCACGTGCTGCCCGGGGCGCGCGAGCGGCGGGTGGCACTGCGCGGTGCGGACGCCCTGCTGTTCGAGGCCGCCGACCGCTCCGACGCCGCGCTGGTGCTCGTCGGGCCCTACCACGAGGCCACCACCTGGTTCGGTGGTCCCGCCCCGGCCGACGCCGGCCTCGCCGCACTCCTGGAGACGTTCCGGTTCACCGATGACCCGGCGGGCGCCACCCTCGTCCCGGCGTCCGACCTGCTGCTGCGGCCGGCGGGAGTGTCGCTGATCGGACGCGGCGACCGCGCCACGCTCGTGGCGCGCCGGGCCGTCGACGCGCTGCCGATGCTCCCGGACTGGGCGGGGCTGCGGCTGCCGGCCGGCGAGCTGTGGCGCGCGGACCGCCCCCTGGACGACGCGGCCTCGGCGCTGGTCAGCGGCACCGTCCACCAGTGGCGCTACCTGCTCGCGGGGGAGAGCGCCGCCATGGACCTGGTCCTGCACGGCCCGGAGTCCGGGCGTCCACCGCTCCCGCTGACCGACGACCAGGTGCTCACCGCGCTCGCCGCTCTCGACGCCACGTGGGTGGGCTGAGACATGACGGTGCAGATGGCTGTGGCGCTCGTGGCGTTGCTCGTCGCGCTGTTCACGCTCGTGGCCCTCGTCGCCGTGTACGCGAGGGTGCGCGGGTTGGAGGCCTCCCGCGAGATCGGCCTCTCGGGGTACGGGGCGGTCGTCGGCCGGCCGGCGCCGCCCTCGGTTCGTCCCGGTCCCGACAGGCGGTCCGGTCTCGTCGCGGTGCTGGACGCCGACTGCGCGCTCTGCCACGCCGTGTGGGACGCGCTCACGGCGGTCCCGGACAGCGGGGTGCGCATCGTCGCGCTCGTCGACCGGCCCGACGCGTTCACCCCGCACCCCGGGGCGGAGCGGCTCGCCGACCCGGCCGCGCGCGCCGAGCTGTTCGAGGGGTACGCGCCCACCGTGCTGCAGCTCGACGCCACGGGCGTGATCGTGCAGCGCACGTTCGTCGACGCCGACACCGACCTCCCCGCCCTGTTCCACACCGGGAGCCGGGCATGAGCGAGCTCGGCGGATCATCGGCACAGCCCCGCCTCGACGACATCCCACGGACGTCCGCCCCGGCTCCCGGCGCGCGCCCGAGTGCGGTGGTGGGGCGGCTGCGGTCGATCCGGCCGTCCCGCCGCGCGGTCCTGAGGGGCCTGGTGATCGGCGCCGCGGCGGCGGCGCTCGTGCCGCTCGACTGGTACCTCGACCGCCGGACGGCGGCGGCGGTGCCTGCGTCCGCGAGCCGGGCCGAGCACACCAGCTGCGCACCCGCTTCCTACGCCGAGAAGGCCAACAACTGGCCGTTCGAGGGACCGGCCGTGTGCTACGGCGGGTGGCGACGCGGCAGCTACCCCTGCGCGAACGGGTACCACCGCGAAGGCTTCTACGAGATCGACGGCGAGGAGATGGACAGCACCCGGCTCAGCACGGAGTGCGAGGGGAAGAACGCGTGGCGGTGGAAGGGCTACCGTTGTTCCGACGCGATCACCGACGTCGTGTTCGCCAGCGGCGACACCTATACCGGGATCACGATCGCCGCCTGCCGGCTGCCCGAGGGCGCCGGGGTCCCGGTCCTGGGCGGGTGAGTGCGTGACGATCCGCTGGCTGCTGCACCCGGTCACCGCGCCCCTCGCACTGGTCGTGGCAGGGCTGGTCGTGGCGGCACCGGTCGCGGGGACGGCGGGTGGGGTGGCGCTCCTGCTGGTGGCCGGCGCCGCCGCCGGGTTGGCCAACTCCGGGAGCACCTGAAGCCACAACTCGGCGTTCCTGCTGAGCGCGTCGGTCTGGCGCGACGAGCCCGTGGTCCGCTTCTTCGGTGCCGGCCTGTTGCTGGGCGCCGAGCTCGTGGCGTTCGTGGCGGGCGCGGTCGGGGCGCTGCCCCAGGCGCTGCTGCCCCCTGCCGCCCGGTACGCGTTGTTCGCGCTGGTCACCGTGCCCGCGTTGCTCCGTGAGATCGGACTCGTGCGGTTCCGCGTCCCGCAGAACGCGCGCCTCGTGCCGGAGGACGTGCAGTACCTGCGCCGATGGGGAGCGCTGCAGTTCGGGTTCGAGATGGGCACGGGGATGCGCACCTACTCGCCGTCCGCGCTGCCGCACCTCGTGCTCGCGGCGGTACTGCTCGTCGTCCCGCTCCCGGCCGCGTTCGCCCTCGCCGCCGGGTTCGCGCTCGGCAGGCTCGCGATGCCGCTGCTGTCGAACGCGTGGAGCGACGACGGGTCGTGGACGGCCGTGTGGGCGCGCGCGGAGCGCGTCGTCCGGCCGATGCTCGCCCTGGTCTGCGTCGGTTCGCTCGCGGTTGCGATGCTCGCCCGGTGATCCGTGCTGTCGTGGTCGTCGCCGATGTGGCCTGCCCGAGCTGCTCGCAGATCGCGCGGGAGCTTCCGGACCTGCTCCGGGTGCCCGTCACGGTGCGCTCCTGCCGCGACCCCCGGCTGGCCGGGCAGCACCCCACCCTGCCCACCACCGTTCTGGCCTGCCGGACACCGGCCCTCGGCACCATCCGCCGGGACGGATCCGTCCGCTGGTGGCCCGGGCTGTCCGGGGCGATCGGGGTGCTACCGGTCGTGCGGCCACGTGCGCTGCGCGAGGCGCTGGGGGTGCTGTGGACGGCGTGGCGGGCGCGCCGCCGCTGATCGCCGTGGGCGCGGGCCGTCAGCCGAGCGACCGGCGCAGCTCCTCCAGCTTCGCCTTCGCCGCGGCCGCCCGCTCGGCCTCCTGCTCCTCCACGCTCCGACCGGCGGCGGTGCCCTCGGCCAGCTCGGTGGCCCCCAGCGAGGTGGCGTAGCGGCCCTCGATCTTGTCGCGCACGTACTCCAGGCTCGGTACGCCGCGCTCGTCGTAGTCGGGAGCGGGCGGGGCGGGTGGGGCGGGCTCCGGCACGATCTCGGCCTCGACCGGCTCCTGCGACGGCTCGGTCACGGCGCTTCCTCTCGCTCGGAATCCCTTGCGGCCCACGCTACGCCGACGGATAACGTGGCGGCGTGACGATCTCCGAGCGGCCCTACGGATCGTGGCCCACCCCCATCACGTCCGAGCTGGTCACGGCCGCGGCGGTGCGGCTGGGAGAGGTGCGGGTCGACGGCACCGACGTGGTGTGGGCCGAGGGCAGGCCCGCAGAGGGCGGCCGCATCCAGCTGGTGCGGCGCACCCCCGATGGCGCCACCGCCGACCTGTTGCCGGACGGGCGCAACGCGCGCACGGCGGTGCACGAGTACGGCGGCGCGGCCTGGTGGGTGCGCGAGGGCGTCGTCTGGTTCACCGACTGGGCCGACCAGCGGCTGTACCGGTTGGCCCCCGGCGGGGAGCCCGAGGCGCTCACGCCGGAGCCCGCGAGCCCGCGAGCGGACCGCTACGCCGACGGGGACGTCGCACCCGACGGGGCCACGATCGTCTGCGTGCGCGAGCGCCACGCCGGGCCGACGGCGGCGGACGTGCACAACGAGGTCGTCCGGCTGGCGGCGCACTCCGCGTCCGAGCCGGAGGTGCTCGTGAGCGGCCCGGACTTCGTGGCCGCGCCCCGGCTGAGCCCCGACGGCACCACCCTGGCGTGGCTGCAGTGGGACCACCCGTCGATGCCGTGGGACGACACGCAGCTCGTCGTGCGCGACCTGGAGTCCGGCGAGGAGACGGTGGTGGCGGGCGGGCCGGGGGAGTCGGTGCTGGAACCCCGGTTCGAGCCGGACGGGTCGCTGCTCTTCCTGTCCGACCGCACGGACTGGTGGAACCTCTACCGCTGGACCCCGGGCGCCGACATCGTGCCGGTCGTGCGCCTCGACGCCGAGATCGGCGAGCCGGCCTGGGTGTTCGGCTCGGCCCGCTACGTGCGGCTGGACGACGGCCGGATCGTGTTCGCGCGGTGGCGCCACGGCCGGGACGGGCTCGCCGTCCGGCAGACCGACGGCACCCTCGTCGACCTGGAGCTGCCGTTCTCGGCCATCGCGGTCGTGCGGGCGGCCGGCCCGGACGCGGTGGTCGTGGTGGCGGGCAGCCCCACCGCCGAGGTCGGGGTGCACCGGGTCGGCCTTGCCGTCGACGGGGCCACCTCCGGGGTCGAGACCCTGCGTCCGCCGCGGGACCTCGGCCTGGAGCCGGCGCAGATCTCGGTGCCCGAGCACATCACGTTCGACTCGGTGGACGGCTCCGGCGAGCCGCGGCGGGCGCACGCGCAGTTCTACCCGCCGGTGTCGGCCGAATCGTGCGGCCCCGATGGCGAGCTCCCGCCGCTGCTGGTGCAGATCCACGGTGGGCCCACCGGGGCCGCCACGCCGGTGCTGAGCACCGGCGTGCAGTACTGGACGAGCCGTGGCTTCGCCGTCGTCGACGTGAACTACGGCGGCTCCACCGGGTACGGCCGCGCCTACCGGCAGGAGCTGGTGGGGGAGTGGGGCGTCATCGACGTGGCCGACTGCCTCGCGGCCGCCCGGCGGCTCGCGGAGCAGGGGCGCGTCGACGGCGAGCGGCTGTGCATCCGGGGCGGCTCCGCGGGCGGGTTCACCACGCTCGCGGCCCTCGCCCGGGACGACACCCCGTTCGCGGCGGGTGCCGACCACTTCGGGGTCGCCGACCTGGAGGCACTCGCCGCCGAGACCCACAAGTTCGAGAGCCGCTACCTCGACCGCCTGGTCGGCCCGTACCCGAAGGCCCGCGACGTCTACGTCGAGCGCTCGCCGATCCACCACGTGGAGCGCTTCACGCGGCCCCTGATCGTGCTGCAGGGGGCGGAGGACGAGGTCGTGCCGCCCAACCAGAGCGAGATGATCGTCGAGGCGCTGCGCGCCCGCGGCACCCCGGTGGCGTACCTGCTGTTCGACGGCGAGCAGCACGGGTTCCGGCGGGCGGAGAACATCCGCCGGGCCCTGGACTCGGAGCTCTCGTTCTACGCCCAGGTGCTGGGGTTCGAGCTGCCGCCCGCGGAGGGCATCGAGCCGGTCGTCGTCGAGAACCTGGGGTAGGACCCGCCCAGCGGGATGGTCTGCCGACATCGCCGGGCGGCCCCACGAGTCATCGAAGGTCAGTAGTCGACCTTGAGATCGATGAATCTGTCACCGGCGTTCTTGTCGACGTACACCGTGTGTGGCCCTGCTTCGAAATCGCACGTGAAGGTGCGCGGCGGCTCGGACGGGAGTACCGAACCCTCGCACGTGAAGAGGTCGAAAGACCAGTTGTGCGGGTCGTCCCTGTTGTGTCCGCGGGAGGAGACCACATCGATCGTGATGCGAGCGGTCCCCGGCGCGGAGGCGACGAAATCCGCTGTGCAGGGCGCGGCGTTGCCGAACATGTCGTAGTACTCCGGCGACATCTCGTGCTTCTCGCCGCAGCTCTTTCCGGTGACGGTGTCGGCGTACGCCGTGCCGGGCGCGCCGATCGCCAGGCACGCGCCCACGCCGAGCATGGCTGCGACTGCGCCGATGGACCGTCGAAGGACCGTGGTCATACTCTCCCCCGAAGTATTCCCGGTTGCCGACCGCCTGGATGTCGGGCCTGGCGAGAGTAACACCGGAAAATTGGGGAAGGGGCGCCTTTGATTCAGCCTTGACGTTCGATGACCGGTAGAAACAGCTGGGCATTCACCATTGCTAACGCACTCGTCCGCCGGTTCCTACTCGCCGGTCAGGCTGGGCAGCGGTTCGCGGTCGGCGGCGGCACCCATCGGCGCCGCGCGCTTGGACCGCCGGGTGCGTTTCTCCAGCGTGTTCGCCAGCCACGACAACAGCAGGCACATGGCGATGTAGATGATCGCGACGACGATCGCGACCGGGATGATCGGGAAGTCGAACTGCGGCTGCGAGCCCAGGGTCCGGGTCGCGAACAGCAGCTCCGGGTAGCCGATGAGGAACCCGAGCGCCGAGTCCTTGAGGACCACGACCAGCTGGCTGATGATCGTGGGCAGCATCGCCCGCAGGGCCTGCGGGAGCAGGACGTTCGTCATCACCTGGGTCTTGCGCATACCCAGCGCGTAGGCCGCCTCGCTCTGCCCGCGGGGCAGCGAGAGCACGCCCGCGCGGAACACCTCCGCGAGCACCGAGCCGTTGTAGAGGGTCAGCCCGATGACGACCGCCCACAGGGTCGAGATGTTGATCCCGGCAGGGGGAAGCCCGAAGTAGATGAAGAAGATCATCACCAGGACGGGGATCGCCCGGAAGAACTCCACGACCACCGTGGCGGGATTGCGCAGCCAGGCGTGGTCGGACAGCCGCGCCGCCGCGAAGAGCGCGCCCACCACCAGCGAGAGGACCGCCGCCAGCGCGAAGGCCGTGAGCGTCGCGACCAGGGCGTCCAGCAGGAGGTACTGGATCGCCACGTAGGTGATGAAGTTCCACTTGTCCGCGTCGAACTGCCCAGTGACGGCCAGCCGGTACAGCACGAAGGCGACGACGGCGATGACCACCGTCACGCCGAGGACGCTGAGGGTTCGGTTGCGCGCGCGGGCCCTCGGTCCCGGGATGTCGTAGAGGACGGCGGTCATCGCGTCACGCTCCACCGGTTCTCGAGGCTGCGCTGCAGCAGCGTCAGCGGAACGACGAGGATCACGAAGCCCAGCGCGACCCAGAGGCCGCCGACCAGCACGCTGTAGCCGCGCTCGGACAGGCTCGGGAAGATCGAGCCCGCCTCGACGACCGAGAAACCGGCCGCGATCGTGGTGTTCTTGAGCAGGGCGATCTCGACGCTGACGAGCGGCGGTACCACCGCGCGCACGGCTTGGGGCATGATCACCTGGGAGAGCGTCAGGGCGAACGTGAAGCCGAGGGCGCGAGACGCCTCGGCCTGCCCCACGGGCACGGTGTTCACGCCGGAGCGCAGCACCTCGCAGACGAACGCCGAGGTGTAGACGATGAGCCCGGCGCAGGCGAGCGCGAAGAACGGCAGCTGGATGATCCCGAGCCGGTTCCAGGCGAACGCGAAGAAGAACAGCACCAGGGTGAGCGGGGTGTTCCGCACGACGTTGACGTAGCCCGTGCCGACGGCACGCAGGAACGGGACGGGGCTGACCCGCATCGCGGCGAGTATCCCGCCGCCGAT
This sequence comes from Pseudonocardia adelaidensis, assembly GCF_039543345.1. Taxonomy (NCBI): domain Bacteria; kingdom Bacillati; phylum Actinomycetota; class Actinomycetes; order Pseudonocardiales; family Pseudonocardiaceae; genus Pseudonocardia; species Pseudonocardia adelaidensis. The sequence continues at coordinate 31,584 of NZ_BAABJO010000050.1, forward strand.
CAGCGAGCCGATCCCGGCCACGACGAACAGCTCGATCGTGCCGAGGAAACCCACGCCGAACAGGTCGAGGTTCTGCAGCAGGACATCCATGGGGCCTCCCTCCCTCAGCGCGCAGCCTCACGCTCCGGTGGCCCGGACGGGCCACCGGAGCGTGGACCAGCTCAGTACCGTTCGACCGCGGGCGGCGAGGCCGGCGAGCCGGAGAGGCCGAGCGTGGCGTCGTAGATCTTCTGCCACGTCCCGTCGCTCTCGGCCTGCTCCAGGATGTCGTTGATCTTGTTGCGCAGCGCGGTGTCGGCCAGCGCGACGCCGATGCCGTACGGCTCCTTCGAGAAGGTCTGGCCGACGACCTTGAGCTCGTCGGGGCGCTGGGCGGCGTAGCCCTTGAGGATCGCGTCGTCCGTCGTGACGGCGTCCACCTGGCCCTGCACGAGCTGGTCGACGCACTGCGTGTAGGTCTGGAACTCGACGATGTTCTGGGTGAGCCCCTGCTCGCGCACGCGCTGGATCGGCGTGGACCCGGTGACCGAGCAGACGGTCTTGCCCTGCAGCGCCTGTGGACCGGTGATCGACGTGTCGTCGGCGCGCACGAGCAGGTCCTGGCCGGCCACGAAGTACGGTCCCGCGAAGCCGACGCGCTGCTTGCGGTTGTCGTTGATCGTGTACGTGCCGACGTAGTAGTCGACGTCGCCGCGCGACAGCGCGTCCTCACGGGCGGCGGACTGCACCACCACGTAGTCGATCTTGTCGGGGGAGAACCCCAGCTTCGCGGCGATGAGGCGGCCGATCTCGACGTCGAAGCCGCTGTAGGTGTTGGTGGTCGGGTCGACCTGCCCCAGGCCCGGCTGGTCGTTCTTGACGCCCATCTGGATGCGGCCGCGCTGCTGCATCTTCTGGAACGTCGGCGAGTCGGGCAGCGAGACGTTCTGGGCGACCTCGTAGCTCAGCGCGGGGGCCGCGGTGCCGCCGCCCGGCGTGCCGGCGGGAGAGGCGGGCGGGGCGCCCTCCCGCCCGCAGGCGGTGAGTGCCAGCGCGCTGACCACCAGGCCCACCGCGAGGGTGCGCAACTTCATGGGAACTCCGTCTCCAGTCGATCGGGGAAGAATCAGTGCGTCAGGATCTTGCCGAGGAAGTCCTTGGCGCGCTCGGATGTCGGGTTCGAGAAGAACGTGTCGGGCGGCGCGTCCTCGACGATCTCGCCGTCGGACATGAAGACGACGCGGTTGGCGGCGCGCCGCGCGAAGCCCATCTCGTGGGTGACCACGAGCATGGTCATCCCCTCCTTGGCCAGCGTGGTCATCACGTCGAGGACCTCCTGGACCATCTCGGGGTCCAGGGCCGACGTGGGCTCGTCGAACAGCATGACCTTCGGCTTCATGGCGAGCGCGCGGGCGATCGCCGCCCGCTGCTGCTGGCCGCCGGAGAGCTGGGCCGGGTACTTGTCGCGCTGGTTGGCGATCCCGACGCGCTCCAGCAGGGCCATGCCGTCCTTCTCTGCGGTGGCCTTGTCGGTCCTGCGGACCTTCAGCGGGGCGAGCGTGACGTTCTCGAGGATCGTCTTGTGCGCGAAGAGGTTGAAGCTCTGGAACACCATTCCGACGTCGGCGCGCAGCGCGGCGAGGGCCTTGCCCTCCGCGGGCAGCGCCTGCCCGTCGATCTCGATGGTGCCGCTGTCGATCGGCTCGAGGCGGTTGATCGTGCGGCAGAGCGTGGACTTGCCGGACCCCGACGGGCCGAGCACCACGACGACCTGGCCGGTCGCGACCTCCAGGTTGATGTCGCGCAGGACGTGCAGCTCGCCGAAGTGCTTGTCGACGGACGCCATCCGGATCATGGGAGTGTCGGTCATGCAGGGCCTCCGGGCATGGCGGGACGCTAGGGCGCGGCGATGTGTCCAGTCCAGCACCTTGAGCAACCCATAGGGTTGCGCTCCTATAACGCTCTTGGACTGGGGGAGGGTGGGAGTGGTGCACATCCTGCTGGTCGAGGACGACGACCGGGTGGCCGCCGCGTTGCGTCCAGCCCTGCACCGCCACGGGATGACCACCACCCGGCTCGCCACGGGGCGGGCCGCTCCGGACCACCTGGGAGGTGTCGACGTCGTGCTGCTCGACCTCGGCCTGCCCGACATCGACGGGGTCGACGTGTGCCGGGCGATCCGGGAGCGCAGCGACGTGCCGGTGATCGTCGTGTCGGCGCGGGGTGAGGTGGACGACCGCATCCTCGGCCTGCACTCCGGTGCCGACGACTACCTCGTGAAGCCCTACGACATCGGGGAGCTCGTGGCCCGCGTGCACGCGGTGTACCGGCGCCGCAGGCTCGCGACCCCGACCGGGCCCGAGGACGTGGTCGAGATCGGCGCCGTGCGGGTGGACCTGCACACGCACGAGGTGACCGTCGCGGGCCGCCCGGTCAGCCTGACCCGCAAGGAGTTCCAGGTGCTCGCGCTCCTCGCGACCGCGGGAGGTGCGGTGTGCACCCGCAGCCGGATCGTCGCCGAGGTGTGGGGCCGGTCGTGGGCGGGCGCCAACCGCACGCTCGACGTGCACGTCGCCACGCTGCGGACCAAGCTCGGCAACCCGGAGTACGTGCAGACGGTCCGCGGCGTGGGGTACCGCCTCGGCGGCCTGGCCGCCGCCGCGGACCAGGAGTAGCGATGGCCGCACGCCTGCTGGTGATCGTGCTGTTCCTCGTGGGGCTGCTCGCCGCCGGGCTCGGCGTGCCGCTGGCGCTGTCCTACGCCCAGGCCCGCCAGCTCGCGATGTTCACCGACCGCCTCACGGACACGATCTTCTACGCCTCGGTCGCCGAGCGGCCCATCAGGCAGGCCGACACGACTGGGCTCGCGGACGAGCTCGAACGCTACGACGAGGTCTACGGGGTCGCCGTCCTCGTGCTCGACGAGGACGGTGCGCTGCTGGCGGCCTCGCGGCAGCCCCCGCCTGCCCTCGACGCGGACGCGCGGGAACGGGTGGAGCTCGCCCTCGCCAACCGCCGCTCCGAGGTCTACCCGCTGCTCCTGCCGTGGGACGAGCGCCCGCTCGTGCTCGCCGAACCGGTGCTGGTGGACACCGAGGTGCGCGGCGTGGCCGTCACGATCTCGCCGACCGACACGCTGCGCGCCGAGGAGCTGCGGGTGTGGTCGCTCGTGGTCGCGGCCGGCCTGGCCGCGCTGGCGCTGGGCGTGGTCGTCGCGCTGCCCATCGTCCGCTGGATCCTGCGCCCGGTCCGGCGCCTCGACGAGGGCACCGACCGGGTCGCCGCCGCCGTGCTGGCCGGGGCCGATCCGGAACCGGTGGCCGACGGGTCGGGGCCCCCGGAGCTGCGGCGTCTGTCGGTCTCGTTCGACCGGATGGCCGAGACCGTGGCGCACGCCTACGGCGCCCAGCGCGCGTTCGTCGCGGATGCGAGCCACCAGCTGCGCAACCCGCTCACGGCGCTGTGCCTGCGCCTGTCCAACCTCGACGGGCACGTCGACTCCGCGGCCGCCGAGGACCACGCGGCCGCGCTCGAGGAGGCCGAGCGCCTGTCCATGCTGCTCGACGGGCTGCTGGCGCTCGCGAGGGCCGAGCGCACCACGCCCCCCGTCGTCGCGGACGTCGACGCCGGCGTGGAGGACCGCCTCGACGCGTGGCGCCCGCTCGCCGAGCACATGGACCTCCGGCTGGTGCGCCGTGGCGCGACCGGCCTGCAGGTGCTGGCACCGGAGGGGGCGATCGAGACCGTGCTCGACGCCGTGCTGGACAACGCGGTCAAGTTCGCGCCTCCGGGCAGCGAGGTCACCGTGCGCACCGCCTCCGTCGACGGGCGGGTGGAGATCGCGGTGCGCGACACCGGGCCCGGGATGGCCCCCGAGGAGCTCGAGCGCGCCACCGGGCGGTTCTGGCGCAGCCCGGGCCAGAGCAACACCGAGGGCTCCGGTCTCGGGCTCGCCATCGCCTCCCGCACGCTCGAGGTGGCCGGGGGCGAGCTGGTGCTCGAGCTGCCGTCGGGTGGCGGGTTGCAGGTGGTGGCGCGGTTCCCCCGACCTGCCGAGGAGGCCGACGGCGAGGACCCCGAGTTGCAGCAAGGCGGCCTTGCTGCAGCTGGGCCGCAGTGAGGCCGCCTTGCTGCAACCGGCGGTCGGGGGGTACCGCGCACCCGGGCCAGCTGGTGATCCACCATCGCCTCAGGCGGTGGCGGGGACGGGTAGGCGGCGCAGCACACCGGCGAGCGCCCCGCCGGTGCCCAGCAGCAGCGCGCCGAGGGCGGCGAGCGTGACGGCGTCGGGCGCGAGCAACGGCTGCCCGCGCAGCGCCTGCCAGGTGACCAGCACGACGAACCCGGCGTAAGCGGCGGCCGCGACCTGCACGATGCGGACGCGCGCGGTCTCGTCGAGGCGGTCCCGGCCCACCGCGGCCAGCCCGGCCGCGAGCAGCGGGAGCACCTGCAGGGCGTGCATGCCGACGAAGTGGCCGATCCGCAGGTCGCCGGCGGTGGTGCTCCAGCCGACGAGGGGGATGCCGGGTCCGCCGTCCGGCACGCCCACGGCGTGGCCGCCGTTCGCGACGAGGAGGAACCCGACGGACATGCCGACCAGCCCGACGAGCAGCGCGAGCCGCACCGCCGAGGCCGTCACGCGGTCGCCGCCGCGCTCGCGCAGGAACCGCAGCGCGATCGCGACGGTCGCCAGGTACACCAGGACGATCGTCGCTCCCATGATCGCGAAGAGCGCGACGTCGAATGGGCTGTCTTCGTTGAAGTGGCTCCGCACGCCGCGGGCCGCCTGCCCCACGATGATCAGCTGCTCGAGAACGAGCGCAACGGCGATGAACCAGCCCGTGCGCCGCATGCTCCGTCCCGGCAGCCGGGAGAGCATCCACGCCAGTGCCGCGCTGTACAGCATGATCGAGAGCGAGAACTTCAGCGGCTTGAACCACAGCGGGGCGCCGAGCAGCTCGCGCTCGTCGACCACGGCGAGAACCGCCGTCACGACGGAGCTGGCCGCCATCGCGACCGCCAACCCGTAGAGGCCGGGATGTCCGCGCCGGGCGTCCGTGAGAACCGGGTCCATCACCGCTCCTGCCTGACAGTGTTAGTCTCTGTGAGCGATGTCAGTATCGGCACGCTGCCTAACAGTGTCAAGGAGAACTGTCGGTGCCAGTCGAAGGTTCGGTGCGGGAGCGGCGGCGGGCCGAGACCGTGCAGGAGATCAAGGCCGCCGCGCTGGTGCAGCTGGCCGAGGGCGGTCCAGGCGGCCTGTCGCTGCGCGCCGTCGCGCGGGCGGTCGGGATGACGGTGCAGTCGCTCTACCACTACTTCGACAGCCGCGACGAGCTGCTCACCGCGTTGGTGATCGACGGGCACCGGGCGCTGGCGGCCGCGGTCGCCGAGGCCGCTGACGCCAGCCGCGGCCGCCCGCAGGCCGAGCGGCTCTTCGCGGCCTCCAACGCCTACCGCCGCTGGGCCCTGGCCAACCGCCCGGCGTTCCTGCTGCTCTACGGCACCCCGGTGCCTGGGTACGAGCCGCCCTCGCGGGAGGAGGTGACCGGCGCGGCGGCGAGCCTGGCCGAGCCGTTCCTCGACGTGGTGTTCGACGGGTGGAGCGCAGAGCAGCTCGCCGGCGTGCCCCTGCAGCCGGGAGCCGAGCGGCTCGCCGGGGCCGATGCGACCCGGGTGCCGTTGCCGCCCGGCGCGCTGGCCCTGTTCTACGAGCTGCGCGCCCAGATGCACGGGCTCGTGATGCTCGAGCTGGTCGGCCACCTGGCCCCGGTGAACGACCACGGCGAGGACCTGTTCCGCGGCATGATCAGCCGCGCGGCCGCCGAGCTGGCGGCGCTGCGCGCGCAGCTGTAGGTCACGGGTCCTTCTCGTCCCGGAAGAACCGCTCGGCGCCCGGGTGCAGCGGCACCGGATGCGTCCCGATGGCGGCCCGCAGGTCGATCGTGAGCGCCGCCGGGCTCACGGCAGCCAGCTGCTCCTGGGCGGCGAACAGGCCGGCGACCAGCGCGTTCGCCACCTCGTCCGGCATCTCCGCCCGCACGATCAGGAAGTTGCGCACGAGCAGCGTGGTGATCGGGTCGGGGATGCCGTAGCTCTGCGCGGGCACGGTGCCCGCGGCGTACTCCGGGTACGCGGCCCGCACCGGCGTGATCAGGTCGTCGAGGTTGAGCAGGCGGATCGGCATCGCCTCCGCGAGCGTCGTGACACCCCGCGTGGGCAGGCCCCCCGACCAGAAGAACGCGTCGATCTCGCCCCGCGCCACGGCGTCGACCGAGTCGTTGATCCCGAGCCGCACCGCCTGGAAATCGGTGGCGGGGGAGAGCCCGGCCACGGCCAGCAGCCGTTCGGCGATGACCTGCACCCCGGAGTCGGGCGCGCCGACCGACACGCGGGCGCCGCGCAGGTCGGCGAGCGTCGTGGCGGGCGACGAGGCGGGCACGACGACGTGCACGACGTCGTCGTAGATGCGGGCGAGGGCCCGCAGCGCCCGCGGGTCGTCCGCGGCCACGCTGGGGAGCTGGTCGGCCGCGGTGTCGACCTGGCTGAACACCACGTCGGCCGCGCGGGCGGCGAGCCGGTCCAGGTTGTCCACCGACCCCGCCGTGGACAGCACAGCCGGGCGGGCGTCGAGCTCCAGGCGGGCCTGCCACGCGTCGGCGAGCGCGTTGCCGAGGTTGTAGTAGACGCCCTGCGTGCCGCCGGTCGCGAGGGTGAGCCGGACGCCCGTGAACCGCGACGAACAGCCCGCCGCTGCGAGCAGTCCGAGTGCGGCGGCGCCGGACAGCAGGCCCCGCAGGACCGTGCGGCGCTCCACCATGCGCGCATCCTGCCGTGCCCGGCCGGTGCGGTCGACCGGGCGGTCACGGCCTACGCTGAACGGGCGCGGCCGAGCTCGCGAGGCCGCCATCAAGCGCAGCACCCTGGGGCGCGGCCCTGACGAGCGCAGCGAGGAGGGGGCGTGACCCGCAGCTACACCATCCGCACCTACGGGTGTCAGATGAACGTGCACGACTCCGAGCGGATGGCCGGGCTGCTCGAGGCAGCGGGCTACGAGCGATCCGGTTCCGAGGACGCCGACGTCGTCGTGTTCAACACCTGTGCGGTCCGCGAGAACGCCGACAACCGGCTCTACGGCAACCTCGGGCACCTGCGGCCGGTCAAGGCCGAGCGGCCCGGCATGCAGATCGCCGTGGGGGGCTGCCTCGCGCAGAAGGACCGCGACGCGATCGTGCGGAAGGCCCCGTGGGTGGACGTCGTGTTCGGCACCCACAACGTGCACGCGCTGCCGGTGCTGCTGGAGCGGGCCCGGCACAACCAGGCCGCCCAGGTGGAGATCGCCGAGTCCCTCGAGGTCTTCCCCTCCACGCTGCCCGCGCGCCGCGAGTCGGCCTACGCGGGCTGGGTGTCGGTCTCCGTGGGGTGCAACAACACCTGCACCTTCTGCATCGTCCCGTCGCTGCGCGGCAAGGAGCGCGACCGCAGGCCCGGCGACGTGCTCGCCGAGGTGCAGGCGTTGGCCGCCGACGGCGTGCTCGAGGTGACGCTGCTCGGGCAGAACGTCAACTCCTACGGCGTCGAGTTCGGCGACCGCGGCGCGTTCGCGAAGCTGCTGCGGGCCTGCGGCGACGTCGACGGGCTCGAACGGGTGCGGTTCACCTCGCCGCATCCGCGCGACTTCACCTCCGACGTGATCGCCGCGATGGCCGAGACGCCGAACGTCTGCCCCCAGCTGCACATGCCGCTGCAGTCCGGCTCCGACGACGTCCTGCGCCGGATGCGCCGCTCGTACCGCTCAGAACGGTTCCTCGGGATCCTCGACGAGGTGCGCGCGTCGCTGCCCGACGCGGCGATCTCCACCGACATCATCGTCGGGTTCCCCGGCGAGACGGAGGAGGACTTCCGGGCCACGCTCGACGTGGTCGAGAAGGCCCGGTTCGCGCAGGCGTTCACGTTCCAGTACTCGCCGCGCCCCGGCACCCCGGCCGCGACGCTGCCCGACCAGGTGCCCAAGGCCGTCGTCCAGGAACGCTACGAGCGGCTCGTCGCGCTGCAGGAGGAGATCTCCTGGCAGCAGAACCGCGCACTGGAGGGCCGGGTCGTCGAGGTGCTCGTGTCGACGGGGGAGGGCCGCAAGGACGGCGCCACCCGCCGGATGAGCGGCCGCGCCCGCGACGGGCGGCTCGTGCACTTCGCCCCCGGCGACCTGCCCATCCGGCCCGGCGACGTGGTGGAGGTGGCGGTCGGGTACGGCGCGCCGCACCACCTGGTGGCCGACGGCCCGGTCCGGTCCCACCGGCGCACGCGGGCGGGCGACGTCCACGAGTCCGGCACCCGTCCCGGTGGTGCCGCCACCGGTCTCGGTCTGCCCGGCTTCGGCGCGCCCCCTGCCCCGCCCGCGGCGGCCACGCCCGCCTGCGGAGCGCACGCGTGAGCGACGAAGGAGACGAACGCAAGGTGCCCGAGGAGCTCGCCGCGCTCGACGCCGAGCTGCGCCGCGCGCAGCGGCGCGCGGAACACCGCATCGACCCCGGCCCGTCGGCCCTCGTGGTCTCGGTGGCGATGCTCGTGCTGATCGGCTCGTTGATGCTGCCGTGGACCGGCGCGGTGCGCGGCTGGGAGGTGCTCGCAGGTCTCGCCGCGCTGGGCCTGCTCCCGCCGCTCTTCGCCGGAACGTCGCTGGTGTTCGGCCTGGTCTGCTCCGCGCTCGCCCTCGCCGTGCGCTGGTTCGGCCTGGCCTGGCTCGCCGCGGTCGGTTGCGGGTTCTCCGTGGTGACGGGGGTGTGGGCGATCTGGTCGCGGCAGGTCGCGGTGCCCGGTGGCGGCACCGGGGCGGGGTTCGGCCTCGTGCTGGCGGTGCTCGCCGTGCTGGTGCTCGCGGCCACCTGGGTGCGGATCGCAACGCGCCGCTGAGGCCCGGCCCGCGTCCGCTCGCACACCAACAGCGGCGCCGGCACAGCAACTGCAGTTCGTGTGCGGGCGCGCGTGTCGGTGTGCGAGCCGGCGGTGCCCCCGCTCAGCGGTGCTGGACCGCCTGCTCCGCCGTCGCCAGCCACTCCCGCCACTGGTCGGCCTGGCTCATGGCCTGCTCGGCGCGGCGGGTGTCGCCCGCCGCCCGCGCCTTCTCGGCCTGGGCCTCGAACTGGGCCACCCGCTCGCGGAACTGCGCCACGCGCGCCTCGGCCTCCGGGTCGGTGCGGCGCCACTGCCGGTCGGCCGCCTCGCGGACCTTCTCCTCGATCGCGCGGAGGCGGGCCTCGAGCGTGCGGATCTCGTCGCGGGGGACCTTGCCGATCTCCTCCCAGCGCTCCTGGATCGAACGCAGCGCCGCCCGCGCGGCCGCCGGGTCGGAGGTGTCGATCTTCTCGGCCTCCACGAGCAGCGCCTTCTTGGCGTCCGCGTTGGCCGCGAACTCGGCGTCGCGCTCCGCGAACGTGTCGGACCGGCGCGCGAAGAAGGCGTCCTGAGCGGTGCGGAACCGCTGCCACAGCGCGTCGTCGGCCTCCTTCTGCGCGCGCCCGGCCGCCTTCCACTCGGCCATCAGATCGCGGAACCGCGCGGCGGTGGGCCCCCAGTCGTCGGAGTCGGCGAGCTTCTCCGCCTCCAGCGCCAGCTCCTCCTTGCGGGCCTTGGCCGCCGCGCGCTGGCGATCGAGGTCGGCGAAGTGGGAGCCGCGGCGCCGGTTGAACGACTCGCGCGCCTTCGAGAACCGCTTCCACAGCAGCTCGTCGGTCTTGCGGTCGATGCCGCGGATGGTGCGCCACTCGTCGAGGATCGACTTGAACCGGTCGCCCGCCTGCTTCCACTGCGTGGCCTCCGCAGCGAGCGTCTCGGCCTCGGCGGCGAGGGCCTCCTTGCGGGCGATCGCGGCGCTGCGCTGCGCGTCACGGGCCGACCGGGCGGCGCCGACGGCGGCCTCCGCCTCGGCTACGAGCTCGTCGAGGCGGGCGCGCAGGCCCACCAGGTCGCCGACGACGGTGGCCTCGTCCAGCCCGTCCCGGATGCTCTTCGCGCTGCTCAACGTGTGCTTCGGGTCGCCGCCGCCCGCCGCGAGCCGGGTGGCGAGCAGCTCGACCTCGGTGAGCATGTCGTCGAAGCGGCGGGCGAAGTGGGCGAGCCCCTCCTCGGGCTCACCCGCCTGCCAGGACCCGACGACGCGCTCGCCGTCGGCCGTGCGCACGTAGATGGTGCCTTCGGCGTCCACTCGGCCCCAGCGGCCCGGATCCGAGCTCGCCTGCGCGACGGTGGCGTGCCCCGCCGCCTCGGCGGCAGGCGGCGGCGGTACGGGTTCGGGACGTGCCGCCGCCGGCGGTGCCGGACGAGGGGGCGGCGCCGGGCGGGGCGGTGCCGGCCGCGCGGACGGCGGCGCCGGCACCGGGCGCGGGCCGGGCGGCGCGGG
>NZ_BAABJO010000051.1:0-39904 GCF_039543345.1 Pseudonocardia adelaidensis
GTAACCGCCGGTCGCGCGATCCGCGGCTCTGATTGACAAGTCGCCAGACAATATTCATATATTGCAGCGGGAGCGCGCTGCGGTGCAGGTGCAGCGCGATCACAGTCATTCGAGACTCGTTCGTGCCGGGGTGTTCGGCAATGTGACACCCGGCTCGTCCGGGGTGAACCGGGCGTCGGCAAGTCCGTCCTGCTGGCCGCCGCAGACCTGGCGCACGTCGCGGGGGATGCGCGTAATGCGTGCCTCCGGGTCGGAGTTCGAGGCAGACGTCACCTACTCGATGCTGAACCAGCTGCTGTTGCCCCTGCGCGACGAGCTGCACCGGCTCCCGCCCGGAGCGCGGGACGCGTTGTCGGTTGCGGTCGGGTTCGGGCCCGGTCCCCCCGGGCGCGCTGCTGGTCTGCAACGCCGCCCTGTCCCCCACCACGCCGTCGCCCCGCCACCGGCGATGTCCGCGTGGCGTTGCTCGGCGTGGCCGGTTGCGTCATCGCCACCATCGCGGGAGAGCTGGCCGTCCCGGACGTCGCCGACGTGGAACGCCGTGGATCCGTGGTCCCGGGAATCTTGCTGACGTGCAGACCAGGGGCCGTCGACCTCCGGGCGCGGACGGCTGGTCGGAGACGACATTCTGCGAGGTTGGGGGCGAAATGCGTGATCGATCCGGGCGAGGACGGTCGTTCGGTCGTCTATCGGATGTCTAGCTGTCCGAGCGAGACTCGGCTTCGCGTTGTGCGGGGTGCAGCCGTGCAGAACGCCCGGGGGATCCGCGGCGCCTTGGGGAGCAGTAGTTGAGGCTGGCGCCGCGGCCGGCTGTCCGGGCACCCGGCGGATGTCCGGCGCACGAGGGTGGGAGGAGGTGGCACCTGTGTTGCTTCCTCCCACCCCTTGTGGTGATGCGGCGGGCTTTGACGTGAGATGTAGGCGTCGCGGTGGTCGCGATGCGTGTAAGCGACCGCGGACGCGAAGAATTGCCGCGGAGCACTCCCACATCGATCTGCTGCAGCAGATCAAGGACCGGCGTGGCGGCGGACGTCGTCGGCCCAAGAAGCCGCCCTTGGCGATGAGGTCGTCAGCGACAAGTGACGTGGAGGAGGTCGGCTGTCGTTGGAGTGGACGGGGGCCCGCTATACGGACAAGCCGGCGGTCGAGGTGCGGACCTGGATCGACGCCCCACCGGAGCGCGTGTGGGCGGTGGTGACCGATGTCGAGGCGATGCCGAGCATGAGCGACGAGCTCGAGTCGGTGGAGTGGCTCGACGGCGCCACCGGCCCGGCCGTGGGTGCGCGGTTCATCGGCCGCAGCAAGCACGTGGCGCTGGGGGAGTGGGCCACCACCTCGCACGTCGTCGAGTGCGACCCGCCGCGGGTGTTCGCGTGGGCGGTCGTGGACCCGGACGATCCCGCGGCGATCTGGCGCTTCCGGCTCGAGCCGAAGGACGGCGGGACCGAGCTGTCGCAGTGGGTGCAGATGGGGCCAGGGCGCTCGGGCCTGTCGTTGGCGATCGATCGGATGCCGGAGAAGGAGCAGAAGATCGTGTTCGTGCGGATGCGGGAGTTCGAACGGAACATCACCGTCACGCTGGAGCACATCAAGAAGCTGGCTGAGTCCTGATGCGTACCGCGACGACGATCGAGGACTCCGCCGGTGACCGGTGGGCGGAACAGGTCGATTTCGTGGTGGAGGCGGAGAAGCTCGGCCTCGACGTCTGCTGGGTCGCGGAGGCCTGGGGCTCGGACGGGCCCTCTGCGCTGGGGTACTACGCGGCCCGGACGGAGCGGATGCTGCTCGGATCCGGGATCATGCAGGTCGGCACCCGTACGCCCGTGGCGGTGGCGCAGACGGCGATCACCCTGTCCAACCTCTCCGAGGGCCGGTTCCTGCTCGGCCTGGGCGCGTCGGGGCCGCAGGTGATCGAGGGCCTGCACGGGATGCCGTTCGCGCGGCCTCTCGCGCGAATGCGGGAGACGGTGGAAATCGTGTGCCGGGTGCTGGAGGGCGGGAAGATCTCGTACTCCGGCACCGAGTTCCAGATCCCACGGCCCGGCGGCGATGCGGTGCCGATGCGGCTGTCGATGCGCGCGCACCACCCGATTCCGATCTATCTGGCCACGCTGTCGCCGGCGATGCTGCGCCTGACCGGGAGATCGCCGACGGGTGGCTGGGCACCAGCTTCGTGCCGGAGGGTGCGGCCGGCGCGTACTTCCGGTACCTGGACGAGGGGCTGGCCGGTCGCGGCCGGTCCCGGGCGGATCTGGACATCTGCCAGGGCGCGGAGGTGGCGTTCGCGCCCGACGAAGACGCCTTGCGCGAGATGGTGACCGGTCGGAGGAAGGAGTTGGCGTTCAGCCTCGGCGGCATGGGGTCGGCGTCGACGAACTTCTACAAAAAGGCCTACAGCCGCCAAGGCTGGGCCGAGAGCGCTGCTGAGGTGCGCGAGCGGTGGCAGGCCGGGGACCGCGACGGCGCCGCCGCGCTGGTGAGCGACGACATGGTGCTGGGCACCACGCTCATCGGCACCGAACCCATGGTGCGCGAGCGGCTGCGCGTCTGGCGCGACGCCGGTGTGAACACCGTCCGCCTCTACCCGGCCGGGGACACGCTGGACGCGCGGCTGTCCACCTTGGCCAAGGCGATCGACTTCGTGCGCGAGATCGGGAGTTCGGCGTGAGCGAATGGCACAAGACGGCGTGCAACCTCTGCTACGTCAACTGTGGGCTCGAGGTGCAGACCGATGGCCGGGCGATCACCCGGATCCGCGGGGACAAGGACAACCCCCGCACCGCCGGTTACCTGTGCCAGAAGCCGCAACGGCTCACCTGGTACGGCGACCACGACGACCGGCTCACCATGCCGCTGCGCCGCCGCGCCGACGGCGCGCACGAGCCGGTCAGCTGGGAGATGGCACTGACCGAGATCGCCGCGCGGCTGCGCGAGGTCCGGGACGAGGACCTGGCCGAGGGCCGACCCGGTTCGTTCGCCTACGTCGGCGGCGGCGGCCAGGGCAACCACTCCGGCGGCGGGTACGGGCATGCGCTCATGAGGTGGATGAACTCCACACGCTACTTCGGGGCGCTGTCGCAGGAGAAGACAGGCGACTTCTGGGTCAACGGGAAGCTCTTCGGCGGGCAGACCTGCCACACGTCCGAGGGGGTCGAGGACTGCGACCTGCTGGTCGTGATCGGCTGCAACCCGTGGATGGCCAACGGGTTCAACCGCGCCCGCAACCTGGTGAACACGATCAAGAACGGCCCGGACCGGAAGATGATCGTGCTCGACCCGAGGCGCACGGAGACCGCCGCCATGGCGGACGTGCACCTGCCGCTGCGCCCGGGCACCGACGCCTACCTGCTCGGGGCCATCCTCGCGCTGATCATGGCCCGCGGCGGTGCCGACCGGACCTTCCTCGACACCCGCACCGAGGGCTTCGACCAGGTCGCCGCGGCACTGCGTGGGATACCCGTGGACGCGTGGATCGCCCACGCGGAGGTCGAGCGCGCCGAGGTCGAGCGGGCGGTGGATGTGATCCTTGCAGCCAGTGCGATGACCGTTCGTGTGGAGTTGGGGATCCAGCAGGGCCGCAACTCCACGCTCAACAGCTACCTGGAGAAGCTGCTGTACCTGGTGACCGGGAACTTCGGGCGGCCCGGCACCAACGGGCTGCACTCGTGGCTGGTCCCGCTGTGGGGGGAGTCGCGCGGCCAGCGGTCGGAGATCACCGGGTTCGAGTACATCGGCGGGTTGCTCCCGCTCAACACGCTCGCCGAGGAGATCCTCGCCGACCATCCCCACCGGGCCCGGGTGCTCTAGGTGGAGTCGTCCAACCCGGCCAACTCGGCGGCCGACACCGCGATGACGGAACGGGCGATCAGGCAGTGCGAGCTGTCCGTCGTGGTCGACGTCGCCTACACCGAGACCGCCGCGCTGGCCGACTTCGTGCTGCCCGCTTCCTCCCAGTTCGAGAAGTGGGAGTGGACGTTCTTCGACTTCGAATGGCCGACCAACTACTTCCACCTGCGCCGGCCGCTTCACGACCCGCTGCCCGGCACGCTGGTGGAGGCGGAGATCTACGCGCGGTTGTTCGACGAGCTCGGCGTGCTGCCCGATCAGCAGACGCTCGACCGGCTCACCGAGGTCGCCCGCGACGACCGGCCGAGCCTGCTGAAGCACGCCGGCCCGGTGCTGCAGGACAATCCGGCGATCGCGCCGGTGCTGCTCTACCGCACCCTCGGGCGCACGTTGCCCACCGGGGCGGCGTCCGCGGCCATCCTGTGGCCAGGGTGCCACACCGCGGCGAAGAAGATGACCGTTCCCGTGCAGCGGGCGCTGGGCACCGACCTGACCGGTCCGGCCCTCGGCGAGGCGCTGTTCGACCGGATCCTGGCCAGCCCCAGCGGCGTCGCCTTCAGCAAGCACGAGTACGACGAGATCTGGACCCTGGTGCGCAACGAGCGCATCCGGCTCGCCGTGCCCGAGCTGCTCGACTGGCTCACCGGCCTGGACCCCGACCGGGACGGCGTCGCCCCCGACTACCCGCTGTCGCTGGTCAACGGGCAGCGCCGCAGCCACAACGCCAACCAGATCCTGCGCCCGCCCGCCTGGCGCAAGTCCGACCCCGACGGGGCGCTCCGGGTCCGCACCGAGGATCTCGGCGCGATCGGTGCTGCGGACGGCGACTGGGTCGCGGTCGTCACCCGGACCGGACGCATCGTGGTCCGGGCCGAGATCGACGACAGCCTCCGCCGCGGCCAGGTGGCCTTGCCCCACGGCTACGGGGTGTCGGTTCCCGATGGGCACGGCGGCCGGGTCACCCACGGTCCGCGGATCAACCTGATCACCGACGTCACGGACCGCGATCCGATCGCCGGCACTCCCCATCACAAGGACGTGCCGGTGCGACTGGAACGCGTGACCGCCGCCGAGTGCGCGAACGCCGAGCGGGACCGCGACCGGGTCCGGCAGCTGATCACCCGAGGGCGCTGACCATGAGAGACGCAGTCATCATCGACGCGGTGCGCCCGCCGGTGGGGAAGGGCAAACCGGGCGGCGCGCTGTCCGACGTGCATCCGGTCGACATCCATGCCTTCGAGGTCAACGAGGCACTCGCCAGCGTGGTGCTGGCGTGGCAACCGAGACCGGAGCGGACCTGGGCAAGGTCAACCTCCACGGGCGGCGCCACCGCGGTCGGACACCCGCTCGGCGCGAGCGGGGCCCCGCTCATGACGACCCTGCTCTCCGTCCTCGAGCAGTACGGAGGCCGGTTCGGGCTGCAGACCACGTGCGAGGCGGGCGGGCTGGCCAACGCCATGATCATCGAGCGGCCCTAGATGGAGACCACGGCGTTCCGCGCCGAGGTGCGTTCGCTCGTCGCCGACCTCGTGCCGCCGGGCTGGACCGGCATCGGCGACCTGCCAGAGGACGAGGCGGTCACCTTCCGGGCGCGTGCCGGCGCGGCGGCCGCCGAGCGCGGCTGGGTTGCCCCGATGTGGCCGGCGGAGTACAGCGGTGCCGGGCTCGGCCCCGCCGCGCTGATCGTGCTCGTCGAGGAGCTCACCGGGGCCGGGACCCCGTTCGGCTCGGACAGCGATGCCTTCGGGATCAGCATGCTCGGCAACACCATGCTGCGGTGGTCCGCCCCGGAGCTCCTGCGCCGCTTCCTGCCCCGGATCGTGTCGGGCGAGTACGTCTTCGCGCACGGCTTCTCCGAGCCGGAGCCGGGTCCGACCTGGCGTCGCTCGCGCTGCGCGCCGAGTGCGACGGTGAGGAGTGGGTGCTCCACGAGCAGAAGCTCTGGTCGTCCGCTGCGCACAAGTCGAACTGGATGTTCGTCCTCGCGCGGACGAATCGGGACGTGCCCGCGCACCGCGGGATCACGATGCTGCTCGTCCCGCTCGACCAGCCGGGCGTCGACGTCCGGCCGATCCGCAACATCACGGGCGAGACCGGCCTTCAAAGAGGTTCTCGGCGACCGCGCGCGCACCGGCGCCGGGCTCGTTGTCGGGGAGGTCGACCGGGGCTGGGCGGTGGCGATGACGCTGCTCGGCTTCGAGCGCGGAGAGACTGCGATCCACGCCCCGATCCGGTTCCGCAAC
Organism: Pseudonocardia adelaidensis; assembly: GCF_039543345.1. Taxonomy (NCBI): domain Bacteria; kingdom Bacillati; phylum Actinomycetota; class Actinomycetes; order Pseudonocardiales; family Pseudonocardiaceae; genus Pseudonocardia; species Pseudonocardia adelaidensis. The sequence goes on from NZ_BAABJO010000051.1 coordinate 6,090, forward strand.
GAGCTGGACCGGCTAGTCGTGCTGGTCCGCGAGCGCGGCCTGGACACCGACCCGGACGTGCGCCGACACCGACCCGGACGTGCGCCGCCGGATCGCCTGGTGCTGCGCTGCCACGGCAGACGCACCGCGGCCGCGCTGCTTGCCGGCGGCGAGCCGGGGCCCGAGGCGGCGCCGTTCAAGCTGCTCTGGAGCGAGTACCACCGGGTCGTCACCGAGCTGGCGCTCGACGTGCTCGGCCTCGACGCGCTCGCGCCCACCGGGCGGCGTTCCGCGAACTGGTACCAGACGGACGATCCGGGGGCAGCGAACTCCGTGGCCTCGTGGACCTCGGTCTACCTCAACGCGCGCGCAGGGACGATCTACGCGGGGTCGTCTCAGGTCCAGCGCAACATCGTCGCCGAGCTCCTGCTCGGGCTGCCGAAAGAACCCCGCCTCACGGCCTGACCGGATCCCGTCGCTCACCTAGGAGTATCATGATCTTCCGGAGTCCCTACCCTGATGTCACTGTGCCCGCGGTCGGGCTGTCCGAGCTCGTGTTCGGTGAGCTCACCGCGGACGACGCCGACCGTGTCGCCATCGTCGACGCCACGACCGGCGAGTCCCATCGCTTCGGCGGGCTCGTCGAGGCGGTCGGACGGCTCGCGGGCGCGCTCGGCGCGCGGGGGATCGGGCGCGGCGACGTGGCAGCGCTGTTCGCCCCGAACTGTGCCGCGTACCCGCTCGTCTTCCACGGGATCCTCTCGGCCGGGGCCGCCGTGTCGCCGGTCAACGCGCTCTACACCCAGGCCGATCTCGCCCACCAGCTGCGCGACGCAGGGGCGCGAATCCTGTTCTGCTCGCCCGCCGGGCTCGACCGGGCGCGCGCGGCGGCGGCCGAGCCGGGCGTGCCGATCACGGAGATCGTCGTCCTCGGTGAGCCCGCAGCCGGCCGGGGCCCGGTCCGTGAGACCCGCCTCGCCGACCTCCTCGCGTCGCACGACCCCGCGCCGCCGGTGGCGGTCGACGGCCAGGACCTTGCGGCGTTGCCCTACTCGTCGGGCACGACCGGACTGGCGAAGGGCGTCCAGCTCACCCACCGGAACCTGGTGGCCAACGTGCTCCAGATCCATCCGCTGGTCCGGATGCGGCCCGGGTCCCGCGTGCTCACCGCGGTGCCGCTGTTCCACATCTACGGCCTGACTGGGATCATGAACCTGGCGCTGCTCCGGCGCGGCTGCGTGGTGACGATGCCGCGCTTCGACCTGGTGGCGTTCCTCGCCGCGCTCGCCGAGCACCGCGCAGACCACGTCTTCATCGCGCCCCCGGTCGCGTTGGCGCTCGCCCATCATCCACTGGTCGACGACTACGACCTGAGCAGCATCGAGATCGTTTTGTCGGCCGCGGCACCCCTCGACGCGAGCCTGGCCAGGATGGTCGAGGACCGGCTCGGTGCCACGGTGGTGCAGGCTTACGGCCTGACCGAGTCCAGTCCGTGCACCCACGGGATCCCGGTGGACCGCCCGGACCTCGACCGGGGGTCGATCGGGCTGCCGATGCCGAACGTCGAAGCGCGCGTGGTCGACCCCGACACGGGCGAGGACGTCGCGGTGGGGAAGCCCGGCGAGCTGTTGTGCCGGGGACCGAACATCATGCTCGGTTACCTGAACAACCCTGGTGCGACCGCCGCGGCTGTCGACGAAGGGGGGTGGCTGCACACGGGCGACCTCGTCACCGTCGACACCGACGGCGCGTTCCACGTCGTCGACCGGCTCAAGGAACTGATCAAATACAAGGGCTACCAGGTTGCGCCCGCCGAGCTCGAGGCCGTGCTCCTCACCCACGACGGAGTGGCCGACGCCGCGGTCGTGGGGACCCCCAACGGCGACGGCGAGGAGGTTCCGAAGGCCTTCGTCGTGCGATCCGACGCCTCCCCGGGTCTCGACGCGCACGCGGTGATGGCGTTCGTCGCCGCACGGGTGGCTCCCTACAAGAAGGTGCGCGCGGTGGAGTTCGTGGACGCGATCCCGAAGTCCGCGGCCGGCAAGATCCTCCGAAAAGAGCTTCGGGTCCGCCCGGCCGCGACGGCGTGAAGGAGCAGCGTCGTTCGGGACACGGCGGGCGCCGGTAGCGTTGAGGTCGCGCAGGATCTCCACCGCCGCCAGCAGGTCCGTCGCGGCGGTGCCGCCGCCGAACCGCACCGCGTCCAGCACCCGCGGAGTGAACTGCCGCAAATACCCGTAGGAGCCGTCGAGCGCGGCCAGATGCCCGTGATCGCGCGGCAACCGCGGCGCGGCCTGCGCGACCGCCGACTGCAGGCGTGGCCACCTGATCCGCTCGCGCCGGATCAGGCCGCCGATCTGATCGTCGGGGATTCCCGTGTCGGTGCTGATGGTCAGCAGGTCGTCCAGCAGCGCCTGCCGGTCCTCGCCAGCCTTGCCTCGCTTGGCGAGTGCGTCGCGCATCTTGCGTGTCGGTCGCCGACTGCGCCAGCAGCGTCAGCAGGATCGGGTAGCGCGCTGCGGATCGCGCCGTTCCAGCGCTTGCGCAGTCAGCCGGCGCCCCGACCATCGCCAGGAACCGGCGCCGCTCCGCAGGCAGCACCGACAAATCCAGGGTGTCCGCGCTCAGCCCGCGCAGGAACTCCAGCTTGGCGACCTCGGCCTTCACCGCCGCTCGGGACGCCTCAACCGGGCCGGTGGCCCAGCCACCGCAACCGCGTCGTGCGGACCTCCGGGTCGGTGACCAGCAGCCCGTCCGACGCGGCGCAGCGTGCGTCGGTGAATTCGTGCGCCAGACGGTCGAATGCCTCCCGCTGTGCCTCGGCGGGGGCGTGCGCGGCTCGCTCGACCACGGTCACTGGGCCGGGCCGGATCACCCGCGCCGAGATCAGGTACTCGCCGCCAGCCGGAACAGCAACGTCGGCGAATCATGTCCCAGCGCCCGCCCCAGCAGGAACTCGTCCAGCTCCTTCAGCTCCAGCGTCGTCGGCAGCCGCCAGCTCAGATAGGCAGCGGCGCCGGCTGCCCACCCAGGTGCGTGTAGAGAACAGCGCCCCGTCCCCGTCCCGGGCTGCCCACCGCCGGCGTCACCGGCCGGGGGGTGTGGTCGTCCGACGGGGTGGTAGCTCCACGCCGAGGTCGCGGTGCAGCAGGCGCCGCTCGCGCTCCTGGGCCGCGGCAACTGCTGGATGGTCAGCGTGCGCGTCCAGCAGGGCGCTCAGCCCTCGTCCGCCGATCGCCGGGTCCGTCCACAGCGCACTCAGGGCTGCGTCGAGGTCGGCGGGCGCGTCCTCCAGCAACGCGTCCAGCCGGGCGAAGAACGCAGTGCGCCACCGGTAGTGCAGGGCAAGCAGAGCAGCGTCGCGGCTGCCGAGCTCAGCCTCGAGCTCGGCGAGCCGGTCGTGCTCGCCCAACACCTTGCCAACCAGGCGGGAACGGTAGGACATCGCGTTGGTCTCCAGCGCTGTGATTGCGGACGTGGCGAGCGTTTCACGCCATGAGGTTGCATGAATCGCATATTCGAGTCGGTGACCGGACTACAGTTGACCAACTTCTGACCCTGTCTCAGGGCGACAGGCGGCGACGACAACGGCATGATCACTGAAGGTGATCGTTTGCGGAGGGAGACGGCAAGCGCCCGAGCGAATTGCTCGGATGTGTCCTGGTCCGGCCCCCCTGCCGCACGGTGCACGATGGCACCCGGGAATAGACGGCCGATCGACGTGCAGTCGCAGTCGCAGCGAGCCTTACAACCGGTCGGTCGGTTCCGGCACCTCCTGCTCGATTCAGGGCGGAGAGCTGCCTGAGGCCCCCTTGCTCTGCGACAGCGGAGATCGCTCGCACAGCCCCGGGTGCGGCGTCCCGCATCCCGCTTGAGGCACGATTTGTTCATGGCTGAAGACGTGATGACCATGACCGAGCGCCTGGCGGCTTGGGGGCGGGGCGCGCACGCGCTCGCGTTGCTGAACGCCGTGAACGATCGGGGCTGGACCACGTTCCTCAGCGAGCCGCGCGACCTGGCGGCGGTGGCCGCGTTCAGCGGGTTACCGCCTGAGCGAACCGGCGACGTCCTGTACGCGCTGGTCGAACACGGCGTCGCCGAGGAGACAGACGGCCGGTTCCGGCTCGCACCGGCGTACGCGGCGGCATTGTCCGACGATGCCTTTGTCGACCTCGGTGCTGTGATCGCCTATGACGCCCTGATCGCCCGCCAGGTCGAGGACGTGGTCCGCACCGGGACGGCGCCGCTACGCGAGGGCGACGCGCTGACCGTCGCCCTCGCCGTCGGTCTGCGGCCGAATCCAGCCGCCGCTGCCGTGGTCGCTCGGCTGTTCGAGCCGCTGCCGGAGATGTGGTCAGCGATGCGGAGCGGCCGCCTGCTCGACGTGGGTAGCGGGATCGGCGGATTCGTGATGACCGCAGCCACCCTGCTGCCCGAGCTGAGAGCCACCACTCTGGAACTGGAGCCGGAGGTGGCCGCGGTCGCCGCCGAGCGGGCCCGGGCACTCGGCGTCGACGACCGGATCGACGTACGCACCATGGACGCTCGTGACTTCGACGAGGCGTCCGCCTTCGACGCCGCCAACTGGGCGCAGCCGTTCTTCCCCGAGTCGACACGATCGGCGACGCTCGCGATGATCTGGCGTAGCCTGCGCCCCGGCGGCCTGATGATGATCCAGGAGATGGAGTCCGAGCCCGCCGACCTCACGCAGCGACCCGCGTTCACCCTCAGGCGCCTGGTCGCCAGAGCCCGAGACATGCCGTTCGCCCGCCCGATCGCCGACCTGGTGGCCGAGGCCGCGGTAGCCGGCTTCGAGCCGGTCCGGCAGGTCGACAGCGATTTCGGTCAGCTCGCGCTCGTCCGCCGCCCGGCGTCGTAGAACACCCGTCACTTTCAGCCGTCACGGCACCCGTCCCGGCTGTGTCGTGCGCTCGCGGGTGGGGATGTCGCCGCTGTATTCTCTGGTTGGACCGGCGCGTCAAGTGGCTACGGCGCGCAATAGTGCCAGTTTTTCTCGCTGCGCGGGCGGGCCCGACAGCAGCTCCCTGAGCTGCGGGCCTCGGCCAGAGAGACTGTCGAGCACATGATCCGCCGGCCCCGCAAGTTCGGCCGGGGAGTCGGTGGCGGAGATGACTCGCACGCTGCCATCCTCTTCGGAGATCTCATATCGGCCATCCGGACTGCCCTCCAGCGAGACGACGGTCTGGACGTAGTCCGAGGACCACGCTGCGGGCGCCACCGCGGCCATCAGGCTGTGCATGGTGGCCAAGCGGAGCTCATCGGGGTCGTACGCCCGGGGTCACCACCAGGGCCGCGGACAGGTCCCGCTCGTGGGTCCATGCGTCCCACCAGCGGTGATCAACTGTTGGCGGTGGGTAGATCGACGATGACGGTGTGGACGGTCACCACGAAGGGTGTCTGCACGGCGCGTTCCACGTCGTCGACCGGCTCGAGGAGATGATCAAGTACGAGGGCTACCAGGTCGCGCCCGCCGAGCTCGATGCCGTGCTCCTCACCCACGATGGATTGGCCGACGCCGCGGTGGTGGGCGTCCGCGACGGCCGCGGCGAGGAGGTTCCGAAGGCTTCGTCGTACGTTCGGGTACCGCCCCCGAGATCGACGCGGAAGAGGTACGGCGTTCGACGCCGTGGCGCCGGGGCGGCCGAGGTGAGCAGCGGGATGGGCTGGTTCAGGGCCTGACGGGCAACGGTGGCAGGCACGGCCGGGCAATCAGCCGATGAATTCCGGGCACCGACTCCCGCAGGACCTTGATCGTCCCCATTCGTAGCCTAGGTTCGGGCCGTGCAAATTCGATCATGGATTGGCCTCGCGGTCGTGCCGGTCGCGGCCGCTCTCGTGACCGTGGCCGGCCCGTTGGGGCGGCCGGTGGCGACCTCGGGGCGCCGCAGGACAGCAAGGCGTGCTCCCCGTCGGTCGACATCGACTCCTTCTCCGACGCGCTCGACAAGACCTCGTTCGAGAACACGTTCGTCGGCAACTTCTCCGCCCTCGCCTTCGACACGGACGGCGACCTCCTCGCGCTCGGGGATCGGTCGTCGCTCTTCACCCTCGATCCCCGTACGAAGCAGCCGACCGGGCTCGTCCCCCTCGCGGACGAGAACGGGCGCCCCCTGGACTCCGAGGGGATCGTGGTGGACGGCGATGACACCCGCTGGATCGCCTCGGAGGTCGAGCCGTCCGTCCGGCGCTACGGCCCCGACGGCACCTTCCTCGGGCAGCTCCCCGTGCCCGACGCGCTGCGGGTGGCACCGGTCGGACGTGCCACGACGAACCTGACCTTCGAGGGGCTCTCCCTGCAGCCCGACGCCCGCACGCTGATCGCCTCGATGGAGGGGGGTCTCAGCGGCGACGACGCCGACGTCCGGCGCTTCCAGACGTGGACCCGCAACAACCCGGCGAAGGAGTTCGTCCTCGGCCCGCAGTTCGCCTACCGCGCGGACTCCGGACTCGACATCTCCGAGATCACCCCCATCCCCGACGGCCGGCTTCTCGTGGTCGAGCGCGGCTTCGCCAAGGGCGTCGGCAACACGATCCACCTCGCCCTCGCCGACCCGGGGCACGCCGACGACGTCAGCGGGGTCGAGAACGTCACCGCCCGGACCGGCGTGCGGTTCGCCGAGAAGACCGTGCTGGCCGACCTCGCGCAGTGCCCCACCCTCGGCGCCACGGCTAAGCAGCCCCAGCTCAACCCGCTGCTCGACAACATCGAGGGCGCCGTGGTCACCGGCGCCGACGGCCACAGGCAGCTCGAGGTGCTGCTGGTCAGCGACGACAACGAGAACGCCGCCCAGATCACCCGCTTCTACTCGCTGAGGGTCACACCTCCGAAGAAGCTGTAGCGGGCGAACGGCGGGGCGCCGCTGCCTTCTTGGGCACCCCGTCGTGCCCTGACGACGGCCCGGTCAGCCGCTGGCGTACGTCGCCCGATCGGCAGGATCAGGGGGATCCGTGCCCTCACGGAAATCGGCGGGTTCTGGTGAAGGGTGGTGTACGTGCCGGCGGTGCATGCGCGCGGGACGACGCAGGCAGAGAACGGGTCGCAGTGGGGGAGTCCGGCGCAGTCCGGCTGACGGTTCTCCACCGGCACGTCGGAACGGTTGCCCGTCGATCATGGACCTGCAGCGCACCACGGGCAACGCGGCAGTCGTCGCCGCCCGAGTGCGCGGAGGCGCCGCGCTGCCGGTCCAGCGCGCTCCCCACCCGCATTCCGACACGTCGTTGAAGCGGATCTACGACGACATGCTGGGCGGTCCGGGACGTTCCAGGAGATCGACAGCCACGTGTTGCCCCAGCCGGCCCCGCCGCCTCGAGGACAGCGCCCTGTCGGACGGGCGAACGAACTACAACCCCGCCGCTCAGCCACGACGAGCAGGACGCGGCGATCGCCGCCTACCTCCGCTGGCGCAACGCCTGCACCCAACCCAAGGTCAACTTCGCAGTCGGTTCCCGATTTGCACCTGGAACAGTTGCCCGGTCAAGGCTGTGTGACAAGCCACTCGCAGTCGCGGTGCGGTCTGCCCCCTCGACAGCACATGAGCCGCTCGTCTTCGACAGGCTTCTGGGTAACTCAAAGGTCGGTGTCGAGCCTGCCCAGGTCCCCGCACAGATTCCGCCCGTGCCAGAGCTGCTGACTCAGGACGACCTCGTGAGCTGCCAAACTTGCTGCTGCGCCTGATCGTTGGTGCACGCAGCCGCCTGGACGGCACGGCCGTTCCCTGCGTCGGTCATGCAGTCCCATGTCGCGGACTTGACGATGGTCGCCAGGGACTTGCTGACGATGATCCACAGCTTCCACGTCTGCGCAGTGTCCGGATCGGCTGACCGGGGAGGTCTCGGCTTGCGACTGCATGTCGATCGACCGTCTATTCCCGTGCGTCAGGGTGCAGGCAGGCGGCAGGGGTGCCGCTTTCGTTCCGGCTGACCTGTTGGCGATAGGAATCTCGATGCCCAGTTCGACGTGCGATCACGAGGTCGATCCGTTCCGTGCCCTCGCCGAGGGGGCGCGGCAGCAGGTCTACCGCGAGCTCGCCGAGACGGGCCCGATCCATCGGATCGTCCGCCCGGTGGGCCGTCCCGGGTGGTTCGTGACCGGGTACGCGGAGGCGCGTGCGCTGCTTGCCGACCCGCGGGTGGTGAAGCCGGGCCCGCAGGGGGGCGCGTTTGCTGACCGGATGCCACCAGAGATCTCCCGCGGCGTCTACACGCACATGCTCATGCTGAACCCGCCGGACCACACGCGGTTGCGCCGGCTGGTAGGCGGTGTCTTCACCCGTCGACGGGTGGAGGGCCTCGCCCCGCGCATCCGCGACGTCGCCGAGGAGCTGTTGGCTCCGAGGGGCGGGGACGAGGTGGTCGACCTGATCCCCGCCTTCGCCTACCCGTTGCCCATGCGGGTCATCAGCGCCCTGCTCGGCGTCCCTCCGTCGGCCGAGACCGAGTTCCAGGGCCGGACGAAGTCCCTCGTGTCACCGGCCATCGCCGGGTACGACGCGTACCTCGACGATGCGCGTTCGTTGCTCGGCTTTCTGCACGAGTTGATTGAGGAGAAGCGGCAGAACCCCGGTGACGACCTGTTCTCGGATCTGATCGCGGCCCGCGACGGGGGCGATCGCCTCAGCGAGGACGAGCTGACCGGTATGGCGTACCTGCTCGTCCTCGCCGGGCACGAGACGACGGTCAACCTGATCGCGAACGGGATGCTGGCCCTGCTCACCCATCCTGATCAGCTCTCCCTGCTGCGGGCGGAGCCGGAGCGGATCGATGCGGTGATCGAAGAGCTCCTGCGCTACGACGGTCCGGTGCAGACCACCTTGCTGGCGGTGGCGAGCGAGCCGATCCAGGTCGGCGACGTCACGATCCAGACAGGTGACCCGATCTTCATCGTCCTGATCGCGGCGAACCGCGACCCCGACCGTTTCCCTGACCCCGACCGGCTCGACATCCGGCGGGAGCCGGCCGGCCACCTCGCTTTCGGACACGGCATCCATCATTGCGTCGGTGCCCCGCTCGCACGTCTGGAAGCCCGCATCGCGATCGGTATGCTCGTTGAGCGCTTCCCCTCGCTCGAACTCGCCCGGCCAGCCGAAGACCTGTTTCGGACGCCCTCGGTCCTCATGCACGGCCTCGAGTCGCTTCCACTGCGATTCGGTCGCCCAGTGGCCGGGTAGCGAACGCGGGTGTCGCCGACTTCAAGCCGGCATCCCCGGACCGGAACTCCTCGCCCATCTCATCGGCGACCCCGATCATCAGGGAAGGGTGCGTTGCTTGCGGGGCGTGCCGGTGATTGACAACGAGCCGAAATTCACACTCCTTGGTCTGCCAACGCCGCGGCGCGCCCGCTTACGCCGCAGCAACCATGGCGATCTCCACCGCCGCTCTGACCTGACTGGCCCGCACGGCCAGGCGGTGCGTTGCAGCAAAGGCCGCAGCCGGGGTGACCTCCGTCCCGCCTCTCAGGCGCGAATCGGGGCTAGCTCCGCCGCAGGCCCGTTGTCGGGCGGGGGCATCGCCAGCGGCTGACCCTCCCATCGGTTCTTCGAATCCCGCGACCGGATGCGGGCCCGCGCAGCCACAGAAGGAGAGCAGGAAGATGGCCTATGTCAACGGCAGCCACCACGTGACGTTTTCGGTCGGCACCGCGCAGGAAGACGTAGGTTTCCACGTCGACGTGCTGGGTCCGCGTTTCATCAAGCGAACCGTTTTGTTCGACGGTTCGCTGCCCATCTATCACCTGTACTACAATGCCAACGGCGGTCCGAGCTCGGTGGCCTCGATGTCATGGGGGCGCGGCCGCCGCGACCAGAAGGCAAGTGAGCCGTCCGCTCGAGGGCCGGGACGTGGTGGTCTGGTACACACTGGGGGCGAAGGGGTGGGGCTTCGACGATCTGTTGCCCTTCTTTCGGCGGACGGAGAGTGAATCGCATCGTGACCCCGCGCTTTCCATTCCCTATCATCCAGCGACGGTGAGTGGGCCGGAGCGCGGCTACAGCATCGCAGTCGGGTTGATGACTCCATATAGTCGTGGTGTGCTTCGTCTGTCCAGCGCAGAGCCGAAGGCGCCGCCGTTGCTGGACCCGCGGTACCTCAGCGATCCGCGTGATCCAGGCGCTACTGGATGGTCTGCACATCGCCCGCGAGATCGGGAAGGCGGATGCCTTGCGGTCATGGCGTGCCGGAGAAGCACTTCCCGGCACCAGCCGAGGTTTCGACTCGTTGGATGAGTACCAGCAGCAGAGTCTCATGACGTATTTCCACTATGCCGGAACGTGCCGGATCGGGACCGACGCCATGGCCGTCGTGGACCCCGATCTGACGGTGCGCGGGGTTGCCGGGCTGCCCGTCGCGGACGCATCGGTCATGCCGTCCATTCCTTCGGCGAACACCAATGCCACCATTCTGGCTATCGCCGAGCGCGCCGCCTCCCTCATCATCGCCGACCGGCAGGCGTCTCGCGACGGAGCAACTTCGGCCGTCGACTCCCGGACGGGAGAAGAAGCATTCAGTCGAGGCGAGTTTCCGGCCCTCTGTTCAGATGTGGCAGGCGTGACGCCGGGTGGACCTGCGACGAATCCCGCCGTGAGCTGGGCACCCGTCCAGCTTCCCGCGCAGTTCGAATCGCGCCGCGACGAGCTGCTCGGCCAGCTCGATCCGATCGAAACCCCGAACCAGGGCTGAGACGGGGCCGGTCACAGTGAATCGTGTCCCACACGTCGAACCCGTGGTTGCTCGCCCCACGCCCACTTCGGGGTCGCCTTCGGCAGGTTCAAGCAGTCCGGGATAGGGCCCGAGCGCCGATCACCCTGGATGCGGATCGATAGCGGATATCGAGAGGGAGGAACATCGTGAGGGTTCGGCTGAAGGTGTTGGCCGCTGGCATGCTGACGGTGAGTCTGGCGGGGTGTGGAGTCGGGGCCTCGGGCAGTGCGTCGGCGCCGCTGGAGATCACGGCGCAGACCGCCACCGCCGTTGCGGCGTCGTCTCCGCCGGCTCAGGGGCAGCCTGCGGCCGGGGTGGTCCGGTTGACAGGCGACCTTCGCGATCCCCGGGACCTGCACGTCGGCGAACTTGCGACGCTGCCGCAGCAGACTGTCTCGGTGCAGTTCGGCAGTGGGTCTGGGCCGCAGAGTCACATCGAGCAGGGGGTGCTGCTCTCCGATCTCCTTCCGGTCGAGGCGCTGGCCACTACGGACTCCAAGCACGACGAGTTGACCTTCGGCGTGCTCGTGACAGGATCTGACGGCCACGCGGCGCTGGTGTCCTATGGCGAGATCTCACCCGACTTCGGCAATCGCGGGATCCTCCTGGCCACCTCGGAGGACGGCGCGGCGCTGGAGCGGCCCCGGCTCGTCGTGCCCGGCGATGTCAAGGGCGCGCGGTACGTCAGCGAGGTGATCGAGCTGCGGGTGGTGCGGACGGCGGGTGGACCACCTGAGTGAGCTTCTCGACGAAGTCGAACCCGGTGGGGTTGAACGGCGCTGGCTACTTCGACCTGAGGAGGGCTGTTCGCCCTGGATCAGGGGGATTGATCTTTGTTCGGTGATCGATCCGGGCGAGGACGGTCGCTCTCGTCTATCGGATGTCTAGCTGTCCGAGCGATCCTCGGCTTCGCGTTATGCGGGTGCAGCCTTGCAGAACGCACGGGCGATCTGCGGCGCCTTTGGGAGCAGTGGCGCCGCGGCCCGCTGTCCGGGCACCGGGGGGTGTCCGGCGCACGAGGGTGGGGGGAGGTGAACCCGTGTTGCTTCCTCCCACCCCTTGTGGTGATGCGGCGGGCTTTGATCTGGAAATGGGCGTCGCGGTGGTCGCGGTGCATGCAAGCGACATCGAGCTGTTTGCCGACCTGCTCACGAGCGCTTGCCCGTTCGACTCCGGAGCGCAGTTCCTCATGGAGGGCAGCGGGAAGCCGGAACTCGGCGCCACCGAGATCGCCGGACCGACCTGCCCGCGTAGCTCGGAGGAGACGACAGCTCGCGCGGACGCGCTCGCAATCTGGATTGACAAGAACGTCGGTGGCGAGCGCGAAACTACCGACGACGAAAATTCTGAGTGAGAGGTCGCGTACGTCGTGGCCGTCCGTCCCATCCGGATCATCGGCGATCCGGTTCGGCACCGGCCCACCCGCCTCGTCGAGACATTCGACGACGACCTGAAGACCCTGGTCGAGGAGATGTGCGACACCATGGCCGCCGCCGACGGGGTCGGGCTCGCGGCGAGGCTTCTGTGCACCTGTGGCAGCGCCCGGAGTTCGCGGTCGAGGCCCTGCAGCTCCGTCGGGGCAACGCAAGCGGGCCCGTAGTTGGCGTGTCGAGAAGCTGTCTACGCGGCGGGCACATCCTTCGTGGCCACGCGGTGGGTGCAAGCCGCCCGAAGTCCGGGCCCACGCTCGGCCGGGCGGTGCCAGCCCACGATTTTGACAACGAAGCCCGAATCACGGGACAAAGGAGCAGTAGGTGTCCGATCACTTCACGCCGGTCCTCGTCGTCGGCGCGGGTGGCTGCGGGCTCGCGTCGTCAATCTTCCTCTCTGATCTTGGTGTCGACCACCTGTTGATCGAGCGGCATCTCTCGACCTCGCACCTGCCCAAGGCCCACTACCTGAACTCGCGCACCATGGAGATCTTCCGCCAGCACGGGTTGGCGGACGAGGTGTCCGCGCTGGGCCTGCCGACTCACGACACCAAAGTCCGCTATGTGACCAGCCTTGGCGGTGATGGCCCGCTCGACAGGCAGGACATTCACACCTTCGACGCCTTCGGCGGGGGCTCCCTTCGGGATCGGTACCTCGCCGCGGCACCGGTGCCGCCCACCAATCTCCCGCAGCTGCGGCTGGAGCCGGTGATGCGCCGCCACGCCGAGGAGCGGGGGCCGGGGCGGGTGCGGTTCGGCCATGAGCTGGTCGAGTTCGAACAGGACGACGAGGGCGTCACCTCACGGATCCGCGAGATAGAGAGCGGCAGGGAGTACGTCGTCCGTAGCCAGTACCTGATCGGCTCCGACGGGGGCCGGTTCGTCGGACCGAGGGCCGGGGCGGTCCAGGAGGGCACTGTCGCGCTGGCGCGACTCAAGACCAAGCACGTCACGGCCGACCTGTCAGGATGCGCGCCGGGTGATGCTCTCATCACGCACGTGAGCCCGCCCGTCGGCCGGTTCCGTTGGGTCTCGCTCGTCCCGATGGGCCCGACATGGGGTAAGCAGTGCGAGGAGTGGGCCGTCGCATTTGCCTTTCACCCCGACGACCCTGACGACGTCACCGACGACGAGATCCCGGACGCGGTGAGGGCGGGCCTTAACCTGCCCGACCTGGAGATGAAGCTGCACGACGGCGGTGACTGGCTGGTGCAGCGGGTGGTTGCGAACCGGTTCTGCTTCGGTCGCGTCTTTCTCGCGGGCGACGCTGCGCACCAGCACGTGCCTACGGCTGGGCTAGGGCTCAACTCCGCGATCCACGACGCGCACAACCTGGCGTGGAAGCTCGCGGTTGTGATCCGGGGCCTGTCCTCGGATCCTGAGCGACTCCTCCACTCGTACGAGGACGAGCGGCGAGCCGTGGACATCGTCAATGCCGACTGGGCGCTGTTCACCTTCCTGAACCACCAGATGATCGATGCGGCATTGGGATTGACCTCGGCGACCACTCCGGAGCAGCGCATCGCGGCATTCGAGGCATATTTCGCTCACACGCCGATGGGGGAGACCCTGCGTGCCCGCGCGGACGAGGTGATGGGGACCCAGCGGACCGAGTACGAGGCCCTCGACATAGAGCTCGGGTACGGCTACACGGGTGCGGCGGTCGTGGGCGATAACACGGCCCCACCGCCGCGCGATCCGATGGGGTGCCGCTACACCCCGACGACGCGGCCCGGTCATCGGCTGCCACACGCGTGGCTGCATCACGGAGCGGGACGGGTGTCGACGCACGACCTCGTGGGCTCGCATGGCGGTTTCGCGCTGCTCACCGGCCTGGGCGGCGGAGGGTGGCAGGCCGCTGCCGCCGCGGCGGCAGCGGAGCTTGGGGTGTCGGTCCGTGTCGTGCAGATCGGCGAGCGGTGCGCGCATCGCGACGAGTCCGGCACGTGGACCCAGGTCAGCGGGATTGGCCCGGACGGTGCCGTGCTGGTCCGGCCGGACAACCACGTGGGGTACCGAGTCCCGGGACTGGCTGCCGATGCGGCAGGCGACCTCATTCGGGCGTTGAGGACCATCCTCAGCGCCGCGTAAGCACTGTCGCGGGGACCCGGGCTCCCGCTGCGCGGGAGCCGGGCCCGTCCGGGCGGCGACGTGTGCCTCAGGGTCGGGGGGCGACGCGCCGGACCGGGACAGGGCGGCGGCACGGTCCGCGGTCCGATCGAACGTGACCTCGACCCGGTCGCCGATCGCGAGATCGGGGCAGGGGCGACGATGTTGGTCAGCAGGCTCGGGCCCTCGACCAGACTGAGGTAGGCGAGCACGTAGGAGTCCACGTGGGCGTTCTCGTCGACCCCCCTGTGCACGACGGTGAAGGAGCGGACCTCCCCGCGGCCCGACGATTCCGCGAGCCTGGCGCCCCAGGTCCCGCACAGCGGGCAGAAGGGCCGCGGATACCAGAAGTGGCGGCCGCATGAGCCGCAATAGCCCAGCATCAGCCGACCCCTCGATGGGGGGCAGCCCAGAAATTGCGCGGAGTCCGCATCGACGAGCGGCGCGGGCGCCGGGAGGTCGTGGTCGGTCATCAGTGCCGGACTTCGCGGTCGAGGCCCTGGGGCTCGGTCGGGGCAACGCAAGCCGGCCCGTAGTTGGCGTGTCGAGAAGCTGTCTACGCCGCGGGCACATCCTTGGTGGCGGTGCGGTGGGTGCAAGCCGCCCGAGAGGACGATATGTCAGCCATCGAACGTCTCCTTGCTGCGCTCCACGCGCGGGAGGCCGCGGCAGTATGGGAGCAGCTCGCAGACGATGTGGAGTTCCGAGTCCCGCCTGCTGACGAGCCCATCGTCGGCCGGGACGCGGTAGCCGCCGCGCTCGGCCTGCTCCAACAACTTGTTGCAGCTTTCAACCGCGGTGCAGTGGGCGTCGACGTGGTCGAACTGGACGCCGACGGCCGGGTTACCCGGATGACGGCCTCTGTCCATCCAGTAGGCGTGCCTACTCGGGACGTTGTTGACGGTTAGGCGGTGGGTGATCAAGGCTCGGCGGCCGAGGGCGCACTGCGCGTGTCGAATGTTGTGGTACTCGATCCAGGTGTGCAGCGCGGCGAGTCGGTGTGATTGGACAGCCAGGGTTGGGCGGTTCCTCATGGACTCGATGCGCCCGCTGCTGCCCGAGGGCCTCGACATCGAGAAGCACTTCACCCCGCGCTACCGCCCGTGGCAGCAGCGCCTCGCCATCGTTCCCGACGGTGACCTGTTCGCGGCCCTGCGCGAGGGGAAGGCCTCGATCGTCACCGACACCATCGAGGAGTTCACCGAGACGGGCATCCGCGTCGGCACGGGTGAGGAGCTCGAGGCCGACATCGTCGTCACCGCCACCGGCTTCAACCTGTCGGCCTTCGGCGACGTCGCGTTCGCCGTCGACGGCGAGCCGGTCGACTTCACCCACCGGGTCACCTGGCGGGGCATCATGATCAGCGGCGTGCCCAACATGGCCTACATGTTCGGCTACTTCCGCCACAGCTGGACGCTGCGGGTCGACTTGGTCACCGACCTGGTGGACCGCCTGTTCCGGCACATGCAGGACAAGGGCGCCACGGTGGTCGTCCCGACGCTGCGCCCGGAGGACGCCGACATGCGGATCCGGCCCTGGTCGGATCCGGAGAACTTCAACGCCGGCTACGTGATGCGCTCCCAACACGTGCTGTTCAAGCAGGGCGACCGCGAGCCGTGGACGCACATGCTCGGGCACGAGGAGGAGCGGGAGATCCTGCCGAAGGCCGATCTCGACGACGGTTCGCTCGTCTACAAGTGAGGAGGTTGGCTATGCCGAGGTGGCGCCCGCCAGCGGCGGCAAGCCCACGACGTCCATCTATTCCACGCTGTCGGTGGGCGCGGGCACGGCCGAGGGGCCGCCGAACTCGTAGGCGCTGTGGTCGGCGAAGTCCCAGTTGGGGCCGGCGAGGAGCCGCGCGTGTTCTCTGTCGGTGCCCTCGCCGCCGAGGCACCGTGCCGCACACGAGGTAGGGCAGCCACGGCCGGGCACTCGCCCGCGAAGTCGGGCAGCGGGAGGGTCGCGTACAGGCCGTCGCCGAGGCGCTGCGCCACTTCGTGGCCCTTTGGCCTCAGCGCGCCGATCATGATGGGGACGTCGACGGGCCGGGCGCGGGCGTGCCCGTAGGGGCGCAGCATCCGCATCTGCCCGCTCGGCGGCGTTGCGGGTAGTAGTTAGTGATGGCGACGGCGCCGAGTAGGCGCTGGGCAGACATGCTGCGTACATCCGAGGAGCCAGACAAATTCGAGCACCAGCTGCTCCACGTGCATGAGATGCTCGTGCGTCACGCGGTCGTGTCGCTAGCGATCCTTATCGCGGCTCGTCGCCGCGGTGGCTGAGAACAGCGTTGCCGACGGCCTGCAGATCGAAGGTTCCTTCGCCCGGGCGCGACGGCGAATCGTAACGATGCCGACATGCACCGATCCATCAATGATCTACCTCGCGGAAGCAGGCTTGCCCCGACGTTGCGTGCACCAGCCATGCGTTCACACGGAAGGAAGGGCTCGGATGACGAAAACGACATGGAGTAGGCCAACGCTGTCTGTGTTGGATCTCGCCCCAGTACCTGCAGGCGGCTCCGCAGCGGACGCCCTTCGTAATTGTCTTGAGCTGGCCCAACTCGCGGAACGATCAGGCTACCGACGCTTCTGGGTCGCAGAGCACCATCTAAATCCTGGAGTCGCGGCATCGTCGACGCCAGTGCTCGTTGCGCTCGTAGCAGACGCTACTCATCACATCAGGGTCGGTTCCGGAGCCGTACAGCTACCCATAACGCCGCCACTAATTGTCGCCGAGCAGTTCGGCACCGTGGCAGCGCTTCACCCTGGGCGCATCGATCTGGGACTCGGCCGGTTCGACGTGCACCGCATCCTGGCCACGTCGAGGCAGCCAGAATCTGGCCACCGGGCTCCTCCCCGCTCGACTTCGGTTGGCGATCGTTACGTTGACGGTTTGTTGATCCCGGCTCCAGGCCGCTCAAATTTCGATCCCACACTTTTCCGCCATCTTGCCGGGATGCTTGGCATCGGCAACGGCGACAAGGCTCCGGACTATGGATCCCAAATCGATGCCATCATGTCGTTCGTCCGCGGCACGGCTCGGAGATCTGAGGGCGAGCGGCTGCACGTTCTGCCGGCCGAAGGTGCCGACCTCGATGTGTGGATCCTCGGTTCTAGTGCCGGCGTGAGCGCGCAGGAAGCCGGAGGCCACGGACTGCCCTTCGCTGTCGCCTACCACGTCATGCCGCATGCAGTGCTTGAGGCTATCGATGCCTACCGCATCGCGTTCCGGCCGTCTGACGCGTTATCACGCCCACACATCGCGGTCTCGGCCGACGTCGTGGTCGGCCCTGATGACGACACCGCCCGCGAGCTGGCCGCACCGTACGCGGAATGGGTACTTGGTATCCGGTCCGGACGTGGAGCCCTTCCCTACGTCACACCGGCGGAAGCGAGGGCACGTAACTGGACGGACGAGGAGCGCGCCACAGTCGCCGACCGCGTCGCTACGCAATTTGTCGGATCGCCTGCTACTGTGGCAGGCCAACTTGAGAAGTTGGCGAGAGTGACCGGCGCTGACGAGCTGGTGATCACCACGATCACAACCAATCATGCCGACCGCATGCGAAGTTTCGAACTGCTAGCGAAGGAATGGTACGGCCGATGAACCGGTCGCTTGGTGAGGGGCCATCTGGCCAGACCGGCAGTCCACGACAATGTAATCAATTAGATTTCTGTCCGCAATTGGTGAGCATTTGTCAACCTGGTTTTCGAGCTGGTCAGCGGGCGTGCGGCGTGGCATGACCTCGAATGGCTGAAGCTCGTGACAGACGGGCGATGCACGACCGCACGGATCACACAACGAACCTACAATTCCGGCGCCATCCTCGGGTTGTGTAACTCGCTCCGACGTCGCCCGGAATTGCCACGGCGCGGTAGTGGACGAGGTCGCCGGCGGACCGATCGATCCAACGCTTGTACGCCGCGCGAATTCTCACCGCACACTTGCGCGGCATTACGACGAGATCAGTGCGGTACTCGAAGATGAGGATACCATGACTGAACGCCTTGCGATGGAAAGTGTGGGCGCTGGCGCGCCGCCAGTCCGGCTGATCGGCGAGCATATCGTACCAGCCGGTATGCAGCTCGACGGAACGATTATCGGCGGTTTGTCCGGAATCGAATACGATGACCGTTCCGACCGGTTCTTGTTGGTAAGTGATGACCGCTCCAAGGTCAATCCGGCTCGGTTCTACACATCGAAGATCACCCTGAGTGCCGACGGGATCGATGAGGTGGCCTTCGAGTCGGTGACCTTCTTCCGCAGGCCAGACGGTCAGACCTACCCGTCCATCGACGAGTGGGCACAGGTACAGGACCGCTACTCAGCGGCCGAGGCGGCCCTTCTCGGCCCAGTTGACTCCGAGGAGCTCCGCGTGGATCCACTCACGGGCAACCTGGCGTGGAGCAATGAAGGAATCCACGCCGAGTCCACCACGGGGATTCCGGTCCTGATCGATCCCGCACTGCGGTTCTCTGCATCCGAAGCACCTTCCTCCGGGACCTGCCGCGTCCGGAAGGCTTCGGCTACTCGGACCCCGCGGGGCCTCGACCGGATCACGGGATCGAAAGCTTCACATTCGCCTGCAACGGCAAATACATCGTGTCCGCGCTGGAGGACCCGCTGAAGGTTGACGGACCCGAGCCCACGTTCGGCGCCGGCGGGCTGACCCGGATCACCGTGCAGGCGACCGACGGGTCGGTCGTTGCGCAGTACGCCTACGAGCTGGACCCACTGCCCGAGCCCGCCGATCCGAGCTCGGTCGTGCCGTTGGAGGTGTGGGGGGTGGGCAACACGGGCATCGCCTCACTCGTCGCCCTGGACGCCTCGACCTCAACGCGATTCCTGATCCTCGAGCGGGCCTTCGTCTCCGGGTTCGGTAATCGGGTCCGGATCTACCAGATCGACGTTACGGCGGCGACGGACGTGCGGTCGGTCCCGTCCCTCGCGCCCGGTGCGGTGCAACCGGCGCACAAGATGCTGCTCGTGGACCTGGCCGAGGTCGGTCTGTCGCAAGTTCAGAACAGTGAGGGCATGACCTGGCGACCCGACCTGCCGACGGGCGAGCGGACGCCACTGCTGGTCAGCGACGACAACTTCTCGATGAACGATAATAACGTCACGCAGATCGTCGCGCTGGCCGTGAGCCGACAGTAGGGGCCGCTGGGCCCCCCTCCTGACCGGGGCGGCGTCGTCGGCGCTGGCGTTCGAGGAGGCGTCCCGCGGGCCACGCGCCACGTCACCGTTGAGCACCCCAGGCGGGGGAGCCACGCCGGTCGGGGCAGGTACCAGTTGCGGCCGGACTGCGTCCGCGCCAGCCGTGTCGGGTCCAGGGTGTGTACCCACCGCAATGGCCTCCACGAACTCGGCGCTCATTCGAGCCGACTCGTGATGGCGGGCCGCCCACGGTCCGGGCACGCCCGCGATGCCTATGTGCCCGACAAGCAAGAGACGCCAGCCAGGCCGCCGTCGTCGGACCACCGCGACACCGCAGCGGAACGCCACAGTAGCTTGAGGCTTAACCCTCACCCCGCCAACGGCGTGCGGCAATACTGGGCAGGGCGGGCCGCTCGTCGAACCGCCAACTCATCAGCTATCCGCCGCCTACCGGCCCTGACGAGAGCACTCAGGGCAGAAGGCGTACCGGTAGTTGCGCCTTGCCATAGAACACAAAGGTGCTCAGCGGCTCCAATGTCTCCGGCCGAACGGCGAACCCAATATGTGGGAAGCGCTCGAAGAGGGCAGGGAGGGCAATAGCTGCCTGCAAGCGCCCTAGTGGTGCGCCGATGCAGTGGTGGACGCCGTACCCGAAGGCAACATGCTCTTTGTTGCGTCGATGGATGTCAAAGATGTCGGCTGTCTCGCCGTGAATTTCCGGATCTCTTCCTCCTGCGCCAAATCCCATGAGAATGGGGTCTCCACGGTGTATGACGACGCCCTCGCCGAGATCGATGTCTTCGACTGCGTATCGCAGTGGCATGTGCTGCACGGGAGCGTCTAGGCGCAGCGTCTCTTCGATCACAGCCGACCATGACGCGGCACCCTTCAAGACCGCTTGCAGTTGATCGCCGTGGCGCAGGAGATTGAAGACGGCATTGGTAATGAGCTCCGTGGTGGAGGGAATTCCGCCAGCGATGGTGACTGCCAGCGCCAGGACGCGTTCCTCGTCTGTAGTGTTGATGGCTCCAGCGAGAGTGGTTGCCATGTCGTCGCCGGGCGCGCCCTGCTTGCTTGCAATGAGTTCGGACAAGAATGTCATCGCCTCGTCTAGGTCAGCGGCCGCTGCATCCGGATCAGGCGAAGGGGACAGTAGGCGGGTGAAGGCAATCTTCCCCAGCTCCCAGTCATCGTGTGGCACACCGAAAAGGTCACACAGGGTCTCGCTGGCGATCACGTTCGCGTATCGTGACTTGATGTCGATCACTTGCCCGGAACTGAGCGAGCCAAAAGACTCTAGGTAGTGCTGTACACGTTCCTGGAGTCTTGTTGCGAGGATCTGCAGCCGCCGCGGAGTAAAGGCGCCCTCTAGGAGCTCTCGAAGTCGATTACGGTCGGCTCCGTAGGCGTTCAGGACGGTCGGGGCAATGAGGAATGGCCGAAGCGGCCACCCCGGAGGAATATCGGAGAGTCCAGGCCAATGTTGCTGTGCGTCCCGAGAGACGCGATCATCGGCGGCGAGCCTCATGAGGACCTCATACCTCGTGACGGACCACGCGGTTACCCCATCGGGGAGGTTCACGCGTGCGGCCGGTCCTTGCGAGCGAAGTCGGGCAGTTTGCTCGCGAAGGTGGCGTCCGCTGAGGTCGAAAGGCGATGGATCGAGCTGTGTCTTCATGGTGTGCATACTCCTCTGGAGGACGGCTTCTTCCCGCGCTGCACTTCCCGTGCGTCGCTTGGCAGTAGCGCCGACCTCGTCTGTGGCGCTATGCCTGTACAAGTCTCAGACCAGGTCAAGCGGCGCACCTGAGCGACGGATTGGCCAGGGGGAATGAGTGTCATTCAACCGATGTTGACGGCCAAGGTCAGGAGAGCGGCGAGCGCAAGCTGCTGATTGTGGCCCTCCATTCCGGGGTTATGCTATGAGGTCTTGATCTGTGATGATCGGCGTATCAATCGGCTAGGAGCCCAGCCTGCTGATCGGACTGCCTCGATGGTCGGCGCGGCTTCTCGACGGTGTACGACCCGGCCCCGGTTCCTCTGAGCGTCTTGCTCCGGGTACCGCCGATGGCAACCCAGCGACCCTCCCGCTCGTTTCCGACTGAACAGTAGCATACTAGTTGGGTGTCCTCCCGAAGCAAGGCCCCGCTCGTCGGCGGAGATGACCCTGCCCTGGATTCGGTCGCTGCCGTGGCCGGTCGCGGTCGCCTACGAGGCGGGTCCGACTGGGTTCGCGTTGGCGCGGGCGCTGACCGCGGGCGGGCTGCGGTGTGTGGTGGTGGCACTGTCGAAGCTGGAGCGCCCGCCGGGTGACTGGGTCAAGACCGACCGCCGGGATGTCGAGCGGTTGCCGCGACTGCTGCGCATGACTGGGGCCGGTTCACCGGCTCCACGATCGGTTCCTACCTCGGTCTGGTGCGCTCCGACCGCTCCAGCGGGGCGCGGCGCGCCCGGGGTGGGATCACCAAGACCGGCAACAGCCAGGCCCGGCGGCTGCCGGTCGAGGCCGACTGGCATCATCGCAAGTCGTATCGGCCCAGCCGCGAGTTGATCCGCCGCCGGACGGGGCAACCGCTGGCGGTGCGTAAACGCGCCGAACGCCGCAACCGCCGCCTACGCTCGCGGGCTCATCGTCGAACACTTCCTGGCTGGCTGGCTGGCTGGCACCGGCGGCGCGGCTCGCCGAGCAACTCGGCATCTCCCGGGTAACGGTGCACAAGTGGGTTCGCCGCTAGCGCGAGGAGGTCTGGGACAGCCTTGCTGGTCGCTCGTCGCGGCCGCACACCAGCCCGATCCTCACCTCGTCACACATCGAGGACCGCGTCCACTGCCGGGCCAGCGCGCATCGAGGATGCGGTGTACCTGGCCGGCGTGCTTGGCCTGGTCGTCTCGACCGACGGGCGGGTCCTGGCCCGCCACCAGGTGCCACACCTGTCGGCGATCGACCCGATCAGCGGTGCACCGGTCCGGCGCCGCCACTGCGGGATCCGCTACGAACCCCTCGGGGCATCTGCTCCACATCGACGTCAAGAAGCTGGGTCGGATCCCCGATGGCGGCGGCTGGCGGCTGCACTGGCGCCGCGAAGACGTCCGCGCGCGCGGATCGGCTACGACCTGCGCGACGCAATCGATGACCACTCCGGGGCTGGCCTGCATCGAAGCGCTACCCGACGAACGCGACGTCACCTCCCCTGAGTTCTGCACCGGGCCGTGACCTGGTTCCGGCAGCACGGCGTGCGGGTGGTGATCTCACTTCGGGCTGGGCACGTGACGAGCAGCGCTGTCGAGCGGTACCAGCAGCGCCGCTGGGTTCAGCTCGTCTCGGTTCCGGCGCGCGCGTCGGTCAACCGCCATCGCGTGTACATGGTCATTTCGAGGGCAGGAAGCGTCTGGGCCCCTGGTCCGGGACGAGTTGACAGGCTTCGTCGCTCCCGTCGGGAGTCCTACTCGCTCGTGTTGATCTTACGGGGGCTACTGGCCGACCGTAGATCGCGCTGGGGGGCTCACCCACGTCATCGTGGTTGCGCTCGCTGAGCACGCGATCGCCTCGCACGGAGAACCGTAGACTGAGGGCAGGAGATAGGTGGCGAGAGGCAGACCATGGCAGCGATTGGCCGTCCGCGTGCGTTCGATATCGATGTGGCTCTCGACGCAGCGTTGGAGGTGTTCTGGCGCCACGGGTTTGAGGGGACCTCGATTGCCGATCTCATCGACGCGATGGGCATCAACCGCCCGGCATTGTACCACGCCTTCAAAGACAAGAAGGCCCTGTTCTACCGTGCAGTGGAGCGCTATCTCAGCGTCGACGCGCAGCACACTTTTTCCGCGCTGGCCGAGTCTACGGCCCGCGATGTGACGACGCAGTACCTGGTGCGAAGCGTCGAACAACTGACTGATCCCGATCGCCCCATGGGGTGCTTCGTACTCCGCGGGGCTTTCGCGTGCGGTCCAGAGAACGAGGATGTTGCCAGACGCATGCTCGACGTTCGTGACGGCGCTTTGGATGCACTCGCCAAGCGTTACGTGGAACTGGGTCATGATCTCCGTGAGGGGGAAGACCCAAGGTCGCTCGCCCGGTATGTGTTGACCGTTCGCCACGGCCTGGCGGTGCTTGCCTGCGGCGGCGCCGAGCGGGCCGAGCTACTCGAAACGGCGGGTAGAAGCCTCGCAGGCCTTGAGGCCACAGGGGTCTTCATCACGTGACTCCTCTGGTGTCGTGGACTCTGTGCGCCCTGGGCGCGGTCCACCACCCCCGGGTACGCGCGGACTGCAGGGAGACGGATCCGGTGGAGCCAAACCGGGGTCGAGCCGATCTGCACTGTGCTGACTGAGCACGGCTGCCCGATCGCCCAGACGACCTACTACGCAGCGCTGGCCCGGGCACGCACCCCGTCAGCTCGCGAGCGCCGCGACGAAGTACTGAAGGTCGAGATCGGCCGCGTCTACGGCGAGAACTACCGGCTCTACGGCGCCCGGAAGGTCCGGCTTGGCTCAACCGCGAGGGCATCCCGGTCGCTCGCTGTCGAGCGGCTGATGAGCGAGCTGGGCCTTCTCGGTGCCCGGCGTGGTCGCCGCGTCCGCACCACTACTGCGGACCCGCTGGAGCTCGACGCGCTAGAACAGGCGGTCTGGACCCGGCACCAAGCCGGGATCGTCGAGTTCGACGGGTTGATCCATCACAACGACGCCGGCTCCCAATACACGTCGATCGCGTTCGCCGAGCGGCTCGCCGAGGCGTGCGCCGCACCGTCGGATACGCCTACGGCAACGCTCTGGCCGAATCGTTGATCGGGCTGTTCAAGACCGAGCTGATCAAACCCGGCAGGCCCTGGCGGACAGTCGAGCAAGTCGAGATCGCCACTCCGCCGGCTGTTCGAGGCCTGCGGCGACCATCCCACCAGCCGCGCTCGAGGGCGCCCACTACCGTCAACACACCGCCCTCGCCGAGGTCGGCCACTCAACTGCGTAAGCCTCCCGAAACGCCGGGCGATTCATCTTCAACGGCCCCTCGGAGTACGGCCAGTCGATCTTCTGCGCGACCACCGGCTCCGGCATCGTCGGCCGCTCCACCAGCAGCGCCCGCACCCGCGGACTCGTAGGCGTCCGCGACCGAGCACGCCGAGCCCGCTCGTACTTGGCTGGCCCCCAAGGAGCGCAACGCCGCCCGCACCGTGTTACGGGCCACTCCCAGCCGCCGAGCAATCTCCTTGATCGGCGGCCCCTCCGCCCCTCCCGCAGGAGCGATCGTGACAACGAGGGCTGCGTCCTCGGAGGTGGTCTACGAGTCCCTCGCTGGTGAGCGGCGTGGCCTCGTGAACTGAGACGGCCACCGCGTGATCTTGATGAGTACTGCTGCGCGGCGACACCTACGTCTCCGTTGGTGGTCTCATCGACTCGTTGTGGGGTGACAACGCGCCTCGTTCCGCGGACAAGGTGATCAGGACTTGCGTCTACCGCCGTCGCAGGATCCTTCAGTCTGGTGGCTCGTCGGTACCGCCGGTGATCGTCTCGGTGGGCAGCGGGTACCTCATCGAGTCCACTCCGAAAAGTTGCGACGAACGGGCGACGCCGCAGCGGCTGCCGCCTGCGTCCGCGACGGCCTCGCACTGTGGCACGGTGACGCGCTGACCGATATCCCCGGGCCCTACGCCGAGGCGCAGCGCGAGAGTCTGCACCAGATGCAGTGCGCGGCCACCGAGCTGCTCCTCGCCGCGGAGGTCGACCTCGGCGCCTCCGGCGACACCGTCGCCGAGATCAGCGCTCTCCTGGACCAGGACCCGCTGAACGAACGCCTGCGGGAACTGCTGATGCTCGCCCTCTACCGACGCGGCGAGCAGGCCCATGCCCTCGAGGTGTACCGGCAGGGTGTTGATGTCCTCTCCGAGGAGCTGGGGATCGATCCCGGCCCCGGGCTGCGCACCCTGTTCGACCAGCGCCTGGCACGCGGTTGAATACGTCCACCTCGGTCTGAGGGAGGCGGCCGAGGCTCGAGATGCCTCCAGCGATCCATCGAGCTCTTCACCTTGCTAGGCGACCTCCCCTCGCTCGCCCTGGCACTGATGCACCTCGGCGATACCGAGGACGCGATCGACAACCCGGACGCGGCCAGGAATGCCCTACCGGTCGGCCAACGCCCTCCAGGACCGCCTCACGCCAAACCGCGCCGACCGGATCCGCAGGCGGCTCCTCGAGCGTTTCGGCGCCAGGCAGGTGCGGCCGGCCAGCAGATGAGCCGCGCACCGAGCCGCCGGACCGGCGGCGCGCAAGCCATTTACGGAATCCCCTTACACCTCCGAGCCGGGCCGTGCGGCGCACCGGTCGCCCACTGCTCGAACTGTCCGTTCGGAATGCCCGAGTGCGCAGGAAGATCAGCACCATCGGGCTAAACGGGCCCGGCGGAGCGCAGTATGTTCGACCTGCCGGGCTAGATCCGCGCGGTACGACAATTGCAGACGAGACGCGGTGCCGGGGTGGAGCGAGCCGTCGGAACGGTGCTCGGGATCCGGCGTCCGCGCGGAAAGTGGCCCGAATGACTACAGGTACTGCCGATGCTGAACCGGACGCCGCCGCGGATGCGGCGCCACCTGTCAAGGAGAGGCTGAAGGGGTACACCTACCCGCTCAGCGCGCGTGGCGTGGCCAACATCGCGCCCGCTCCGCCGTGGCACTACGCCGGGGACATCGTCGGCGTCGAGTTCTGGACCTCGCCGGACGCGGCCAACGCGTCCCTGCCCACCGGCCTCGACCCCGACCCCGCGACGGCCGGGCACGGGTACGCGCTGTTCATCGACTGGCAGGTCTCCGGCGACAACGACGAGTACCTCGGCCCGGTCCGCAGCCTGTACAGCGAGTTCCTCGTCCTGCTCGACGCGCAGCGGCAGTCCACGCCGGTCGCCTGGTGCCCGTTCATCTACGTCGACAATGACTCCTCGCTTGCCCGGGCTGGGTGCAGGGGTTCCCCAAGAAGATCGGTGCGATCCACCAGACGAGGGCTCTCGCGGTGGAGAGCCAGGCGGCGCCGGTGATCGGCCCCGGCGGCAGGTTCGCCGCCAGCATGTCCGCCGCCGGCCGACGGCTGGCTGAGGGGCAGGTCAGGCTGGAACGGCCGTCCGACGTCCTGCCTGCGCTCGCACGTCCGATCGTCAACCTGCGGCATTTCCCCCGCCTGACTGCCGGGCAGCACGACAGCCCGGCCGTCCACGAGCTGACGATGTCCATCCTGGACAACCCGCGCGTGGCGAACACCTGGCTCGGCGAGGGGAAGGTCGACTTCTTGCCTGCCCCCGGCGAGGAGCTCGCCGACCCGGCACCGCAGCGCACTGGGATCGGGTTCCGCGGCTCGCTGTCCTACACGGTCTCCGACCTGCGCATCCTCACCTGACCCGAACCCCCGCCCCGCGGAGCTGCACGACGGTACGGCAGGCCCGTCGAGCCCCGCGGGCAGCGGGGTGGTGTGCCGCACTCCAAGTCGCCGGGTGGCCAGGTCGGCGCCACGTAGAGGTCGGCCGCACCGCCCGCGGCCAGCGGACCGGGCTCGACCACCAGCACGGCGTCGAACTCCAGCCCCTTTCGCCTCCCGCGCCGACAGCACCGTGGCGCCGGTGACCGGCGGGAGCGCGACCACGGAGCGGCGGCGAACGCCTCCAGTCGCTCGCCCACTACGGCGTCGTTGCGTTGGCCGAACTCCACCTCGACCATGGCCCGCCTTATCAGCGGTCTGCCAGATGAGCGACCTACAACACCACTACTGCCCAGCGTCGCGCCACCGATGGCCCAGGCGTCCGCACCGGCCCCGCCCGCCCTCCAGCCGTAACCGGTGCGCGGTTGAACAACGACTTGCCCGATGGACTCGCGAACGAGGTGAACGAGATCTTGGGCGCGTAGCGGGCCGGCTGAGGCCGCGACGCTGTGAGTCGGCGTGTCTATGCATCATGCATCGCCCGTGTATCGCCGCTTCCTACCTTTCCGTCGCCGCGCCCAGCGAGGAAGTGGGGGAAAATCGTGAGCTGATGAATCGCCGGAGTGCCCCGCCGCGCCGTTGTGCTCGTCCCCGGAGCACGCCGCGTACGCCGAGGCCATGCGCCCGGACGCATTCGCCGGTGCCCAGATCGGCGCCCGCCGCACGTGAGCGGCCACTGAGCGCACCTCGGCCCGCCGGTTGCAGTTCGCCGGCCGGGGCGACCCGTGAGCTCCCGCCGCGCTCTCCCGCCCGGGTGGTCGGTTCCGACCCGGCTCGCCCGCATCCGATGTCTCGAAAAGGCAGACCCATGATGGCCACCCGTATCGCGCTCGGCATCGCCGCGCTCTGCGTCGCCGGGCTGACAGCGTGCACCGTGCCCGCTCCTGTCCCGGCGCCCGCGCCCATCCCGGCCCCGGCCGTCCCCCCGGCGGCCCCCCAGCAGGTCAGGGCGCGGTGGCGCCGGTGGCCCCCATCACGGTGGCGCCCCAGGTGGCGCAGTCTATCGGGCAGCGTAGCAAGGAGGGCGGCTACTGGCCGCTGTCCGTCCAGCTCGGGCAGCACAGCCGGCTCGGCCCGATCGTGATCGACGGTCAGGGCTACACGCTCTACCGCTTCGACGAGGACGACGCCCAGCCGTCACGGGCGACCTGCTCGGGCTCGTGCGCCACTCAATGGCCGCTGGTGCTGGCCAACCAGGCGATCACGTTCCAGAACCTCGACCCCTCGCTGATCAGCACCGTCCAGCGCGCCGACGGCACCCAGCAGGTGACACTGGACGGCTACCCGGTCTACCGCTACATCAACGACATCGTGCCCATCCCAGCCCCGGTCCCCCCTCCGACGGGCTCTGGTTCGCCGTCGGCGCTGACGGATCGAAGGCTGCCGGCGGCCGGCACACCATTCGATTCAGGAGCACACGGTAGTTCAGATGGCCCCCCAGGACATCAGGGTGACGGTGTGGTCGGCGGATCCGCTGACCCTCGCCGGTGCGCTCAGCCACCTCCGCCACGAGCCGGGCATAGAGCTCGTGGAATCGTCGAGCGGGGACTCGGCGGCGCGATCCGGCGCCGCGGCGGTGGCGGTCGTGCTGACCCAGCAGTTCGACGAGGCGACGGTGAGCCAGGTGCGCAAGCTCGTCCGGGAGCCCGCGTGGCGGGTGGTCCTGGTGACCGACCGCCTGCGCGAGCCCGAGCTGTTGGCGGTGCTGGAGTGCGGTGTCCGCGCGATTCTGTGGCGCACTGAAGCGACGCCGGCCCGGCTCGTCAGAGTGATACGGGTGGCGGCGCGTGGCGAGAGCCAGCTCCCGGCGGAGCTGCTCGGTCAGTTGATCTCGCACGTCGGCCGGACCCAGCGGGCGGCCGCCTACGGCCCGTCACT
This sequence comes from Pseudonocardia adelaidensis, assembly GCF_039543345.1. Lineage (NCBI taxonomy): Bacteria > Bacillati > Actinomycetota > Actinomycetes > Pseudonocardiales > Pseudonocardiaceae > Pseudonocardia > Pseudonocardia adelaidensis. Next base: position 34,817 of record NZ_BAABJO010000051.1, read on the forward strand.
TGCGCTGCAGGCGATCGGTCTCGCTACCCGCGAGATCGACGTGTTGAAGCTTCTAGCCGAGGGTCTCGATACCCGGGAGATCGCCGAGAAGCTGGCCTACTCGGAGCGCACGATCAAGAACGTGCTCTACGGGCTCACGACCCGCCTGCAACTGCGGAACCGGGTGCATGCGGTCGCGTACGCCCTGCGGGAGGGGTACATCTGATGCGTCACACCACCGGCCACGCCGGCGGGAGGGGCCGGTTGTGATCCACGAAGTGGACGTGGTGCTCCGGTCGTTGATCCGGGACAACGCGTTGCCGGCCGTCCCTCGCCAATGTCGGTCAGGCAGTCCTTCGTGCCACTGTTGACGACGGTGAAGCGGCGTCGCGGAGCCGAACGAGCGTCCAGATCCGGCCGGCCTCCCCGCCCGCGTTCCTCGGCCCCACCACCGGCGCGGGTGAGCCATCTCGGCGCGGGCTGTCGACCGCGGTCAGGGCGAGGTCGCCGTGCGCGATGGTGACTGTGAGTCTCTGGTTCTGCCCACCCTGGTTCTGCTCCGGCGGGGGCGGCGGCTGCACCTGCTGCGGGGCCTGCCGGGCCGGTTGCGGCGCGGGTGGCTGGACCTGCTGCGGGAGCTGCACGTTCGGCGCCGCGACGACCACGGGCGGCGGCTGCGGGAACACGAACCGCTGCAAGTTCGTGAACGGAAGGTAGAGCAGTCCCGCCGCGACGGCGGCCGCCAGCAGCAGCGCGGTCAGCGCCAGCAGCAGGCAGGTGGGGATCAGCGCCAGCCGGACGTACGTGCCCCGCAGCTGGACCGGCTGCGCACCCGCAGCGGTGTCCGGGTCGGCCGGTGTCATGGTCACCGAGAAGGGGAAGCGCGCCGTTCCTTCGTCGCCCGGATAGCGCCGCAGCCGGTCCGGTGCGAGCACGGCCCACCGAGCGAGCGGGCCGACCACGGAGAGCTGACACTCCTCGACCGTGTCGCCGCCGTTGCGGACCCTCAGGGTGTGCGTGGCTGCTGCCGCTCCGGTAACAGCAGAGCTGGATGCCGGGTCCAGCGACGTCGTGACGTTCACGGCGCGACGGTAGGGACTGGCCGCCCACGGCACAGGGGACGTGAGGGCAGCGCCGGGGGCTCCGATCCTGCACGACCGGACGAGGTTCTCGCGGGCAACCCGACGGTCCGGACGGGAACGCGGCGACGCCTTGGCCGCGGGACAGGAGCCCGTCCCGCGATGCCCCCGCGGCGCGCATCCTCGGCAGAGGTGTCCGTCCCGCAACCCGTCTACGTCGAGGAGGTCGCCGGCGGCTCTTGCCCCATCGAGGGCGTGGGAACCGCGGCGGCAGCCTTCGTCGGCCTCGCGCCCACCGGGCCCCTCAACACCCCGGTGCTGATCCAGAACTGGTCGCAGTACGTCGCCCAGTTCGGCGAGTTCACCGAGGGCTACTACCTCGCGCACGCCGTCTACGGCTACCTCAACAACGGCGGTTTCATGGCCTACGTGGTGCGGGTCGGCGGCGGTGGGGACAGCGCGGCCGACGTACGGGGCAGCGCAAGGAAGCGCGGGCCGCCGTCACCGCCTCCGAGCCGGTCGCTGGGGTCCTTCCGGATCTCCGCCCTGCCGCGCGGCACGGGTGAGCTGTTCGCGGCGCTGCAACGGGGTGCCCGGGGGTCGAGCTGGTGGACGAGGTGCAGCTGTTCCCGGGCGACCCGCTCACCGCCCAGCGCGGCGACCGGACCGAACGAATCGACCTTGCGCCTGTTGCGCTGCTCTTCCCGTTCGACCTGCGGGTGCGCGAGCGATCGGGGATCGATGAGCGGTTCGGTCGCCGATCCCCGCAGCCCGCGCCCGCTGGCCGAGCAACTGTCGGCAGCCTACGCGGAGAACCAGTTCGCCCAGAGTTTCGCGACAGGGCTGGACGTGGTGCTCGGCCCGCTGCTGACCGTTCTGGACTGCCTCGACGCCTACTTCACACCCGTGCTCGCGCCCGAGGACTTCCTCGACTGGCTGGGCCACTGGATCGGCTCCAAAGGCGACGGGGACACGCCCCTCGCGATCCGTCGGGAGGCTATCGCGACCCCAGTGACGCTGCACCGCAGGCGTGGCACCGCGGCCGGGCTCGCGGCTGCCGTCCGGCTGGTCACCGGGTGACGCCCGAGATCACCGAGAGCGGCGGTTCGGCGTGGTCGGCCCGGCCACTGGGTCCGTTTCCGGGCACATCTGAACCCGGCCTGCGGGTGCCCCTGCGCGTCTCCGACCCCGCCCGTGTCAACCGGGCCCGCCTCGACGCGGTCGTCGCGGCTGCCGCCCCCGCACACCTGCCGTTCACGCTCGAAGTGGTCGGCAACGACGGAAGTGACGTGAGAACTGGATGAGCACCATTCCGCCACGTTGCCCCACCTGCGGGAACAAGGGACCAGCAGGCGGGCAGTCGTTCTGTGAAGTGTGCGGCGACTACATCGACTGGGACGAAGCCGCTCGCAACCCGGCCCCGCCTGCCCCGTCCCCGACTGCTGGCGCCCCAACTCCTGCGCCTGCTCCTCCTACCTCGTCGCCCGCGCCGTCAGGGTCAGCCGGGCCGCCCGAGGCGCAACGAGCGGCGGAGGAAGCCGAACAGCAGCGCCGCGCCCGTGCCCTGCTCGTCCCCCTCGAACCCGAGGTGGCGCCCGTGCTGCCCGGCAAACCCGAGCCGCAGCGTCCCGAGGTGCGTGCGGCGGTCGCGGCCGAGGAGAGCGGGATCGTCTGCTGGAACTGCGGTGTCGGCAACCGCTCGGACCGCCGGTTCTGCCGCAACTGCGGCGTGGACCTGAGTGTGGGCCCGGCAGCCGCCCGCCGCCGCGGCCGTCGTGGTGGCGACGGCTGCTCGCCTGGTTCGCTCGCCTCGGCCGGGCCCGGCCGATCGCGCTCGGAGTGCTGCTGGCGTTGGCGGCCCTCGCGGTGCCGGCATTCATGTTGGTGTAGCGCTTCCTCGCAACCGAGACCGTGCTACCTCCCGCACAGGGGTGGCGGCGTCGCAGGCGGACCCCGCGCACCCCGTAGTCAACGCCTTCGACGGGGTGCCGGACAGCTGGTGGGGGACCGGGCGCAACGGCGACTCCGCGGGCCAGTTCCTACAGGCGAGCTCGAACGCCCTCCTGCTACGTCTACGGCCACCCCGCCGTTAGGACTTACTCGTCGAGGAGAACGCCGGAGGCCGCCCAAACAATTCGCCGCGCCGGACGTCCCACGCGCACAACACGATGAGCACTAGAGAGTCAGCTGCTCAGGAAAGCGGCACGGCTGGTTCAGAGGGGAGGTCGTCAGAAAAGGGCCAGCACAACTGGCACCTCGCCGGCGGCCTACCCTACTTCACGTCCGGATCTGTGGGGGACGGCGGGCGAGAGCCCGCCGTCTGCACGGAATCTATTGAGAGTTTACGGCGGCGGTCAATACTGTGTCTCCGGGGCAACGCTCCGGCAGAACGGATCGTGAATAGTCGTGAACTGCTGAAGGGAACCATGGCAGACAACGGGGGAGCAGCGCGCAACGGCTCGGCGGGACGGGCGACGGTGTCACTCACCGGTCGTCACCTGCTGGTGCTGGGCGAGGACCTGGCGGGCGATGACGATGCCGCTTGCGCGGCGGTGCAGGAGCTCGCCGAGGCGGAGGAGGTTACGAACACGCGGGACGCCGAGCGCGGCGCAGCCTCGCGCGCCCATCCGACGTACTTCGCCGAGCTGGGGGTGGCGGTCGCGGACCTCTCGGCGCAGCAACTCGAGGCGGCACGCGTGGACCCGCGGCTGCTCGGTGTGGAGCCGGAGCGGGTCCAGCGAGCGATCGGTGGGCCCCTCTCCGAGGAGTACCTGCACGGCTTCCACGATGCCGCGCAGTTCCTCCATTCTCGGATCGCTGGTGTGGCAGCGGGAGCGGTGCCCACCCGGTTCGGTGACACCGACAAGCTGACCTGGGGTTTGCAGGCCACCGGCGTCGCCGACACCCCGGAGACGGGGGCCGGCACCACCATCGCGGTGCTCGACACCGGCCTCGATCTCGGGCACCCCGACTTCGCCGGGCGCGACATCGAGGCCAGGTCGTTCGTCGACGGACAGACCGCCCAGGACGTGCACGGGCACGGCACCCACGTCACCGGCACGGCCTGCGGGGCCCTCGCCCCAGGCACCGGCCGGCGCTACGGGATCGCCCACGAGGCACGCATCCTCGTCGGCAAGGTCCTCGGGGACGACGGGTCCGGCACCGACGCCGACATCCTCGCGGGCATGAGCTGGGCGATCTCCTCGGGCGCCCAGGTGATCTCGATGTCGCTCGGCTCCGACATCGAGCAGGTGTCCACCGCCTTCGAGATTGTGGGCCGCCGCGCCCTCGCCGCCGGAACGCTCGTCGTGGCCGCCGCAGGCAACAACGCTCGGCGCAGCGCGGGCAACACCGGGTTCGTCGGGATGCCGGCCAACAGTCCGTCGATCATGGCGGTCGCGGCAGTGGACAGCGCGCTCGCGATCGCCGACTTCTCCGCGGCGAGCTCGACCATCCAGGGCGGGCAGGTCGACATCGCGGGGCCGGGGGTCGACGTGTACTCGTCCTGGCCGGTGCCGCAGGGCACCAACACGATCTCCGGCACCAGCATGGCCACGCCGCACGTCGCCGGCATCGCCGCACTGTGGTCGGCGCGTACCGGAGCCACCGGCCAGCAGCTGTGGGCGCAGCTCGTGCAGGTCGCGCAGCGGCTGCCGCTGTCGTCCAGCGACGTCGGGTCCGGCCTGGTCCGGGCGCCTGGCGTCTGAGCGAGGGCACCCATGTCCGAGAAGATCACGATCTCTGTCGCAGACGATGCGATCGACCGGATCGACGAGGTCGTCGCGGCGCTGGAGGACGGCGGCATGCAGGTCGAGCAGGTGCTGCGCCCGATCGGGGTGATCACCGGCTCGGCGGATACGCAGCACGTGCAGGCCCTCGGCGCCGTGACCGGCGTGGCCGCCGTCGAGCCGCAGCGCACGGTGCAACTGCCAGCGCCCGAATCGGACGTGCAGTAGTCCTCAGGCCCTCACCGCTGTGGGAGCCGCCGCCGACCGCCTGGAGAGCCGCGGATCGCGCGACCGGCGGCTAA
>NZ_BAABJO010000052.1:0-37359 GCF_039543345.1 Pseudonocardia adelaidensis
GTGGGTCGTAGACCAGGCGTTTGAGGGTGGCGTCGCCGGCGATCTCGCGGGCCAGGTCGGCGGGGATGGGGCCGTGGCCGACCAGTTCGCAGGGGTGGTCGTCGGCGCCGAGCAGGGTGGTGAAGGGCATCAGGACCTGGACGAGGGGTCTGCCGGGGGTCACCGGCCGGGGTGCGGCACAGTGGTCGCCCGCGCCGTGATCGCCCGCGCCGTGGTCGCTCGCACTGTTGTCGCTCGCAGTGTTGTCGCTCGCAGTGTTGCCGGGACCGTTGGCTTCGCCGGCTGTTGATGCCTGCGCGTCACACGGCGCCCCCGACCCCAGCCCCGCCTTGATCGTCGGCGTCTGCGGCGTCTCCGGCGTCGGTGCCGGCGTCGGTGCCGGCGTCGGTGGCCTCGTCCCTCTCGGAGCCGACACCGGTGTCGCTGCCGGTGTCGGGATCGGCATCGCTGTCAGGGTCGTCGGGGTTGCTGGCGGGCTCGGCTCCGCTGTCGGCGCCGCTGTCGGTGTTGGTGTTGGTGTCGCTGTCGGTGTTGGTGTCGCTGCCGGGGTCAGGTGCGGCGTTGGTGAGGCGGCCGGACAGCAGGGCGGCGGCGAGGTCGGCGCGGCGGGCGTCCATGCCCCGCGGATCGTCCTTGCCGCAACCCAGGGCCAGGCGGGTGAGCCACTGGTAGCCGGCCTGGGCGTCGGCGGCCGACATCAGCGCCCACAGCGAGGCCATCCCGTCCTGTTCTTCGCTGATCGAGACCCGGCGGTCGCGGCGGGCGGCCTGGTGCCGTTCAGCCGCACCTTCGGGGTCGGCGGCGATCACGGCGCGTTTCAGGGCGGCCTTGAGTTGGCCGAGGGTCTGTTCCGGGGCCCGCTCGAGCACCCGCTGCTGCACGGCGCGGGCGGTCTCGACGGACAGGTAGTGGGTGGCGTCGCAGATCGCGCTGACCCGGCGTTCATCGAGCCGACCCCGCTCCCACAACGCGAGGGTCTCGGGCAGCACCTGCTCCAGCTGCACCGACCGCCCCAGCCGGGCCTTCGCGGTCAGCCGGGCCTGGGTCAGCGCCAGCCCGACCTCGTCGGGGGCGAACCTGCTCACGGTGCACGGCTTGTCGGTGGCCACCAGGGTGGGGTCGTCGCCGGGGCGGCGGCGGGCGAACTCGGCCAGCAGCCGGGCCTGCCGGGCCTGCGCCCATGCGGCGACCCGGTCGAACCCGACGATCGCATCGATCAGCTGGGCGTCCGACAGCCCGGCCTCGCACCGGGTGTCGGCGTCGATCTCCAGCGCGGCCAGCCCGGACGGGACCGTGTTGCCCCAGGTGCGCTCCTCGTCGTCGCGGCGCAGCTCGCGTTCGATGGCGATCCAGTCGAAGGCGCCCTCGAGTTCGAGGTCGACGGGATCGCCGACCTCGAACTCGGAGACGGGATCGAACACGTGTTCGAGTCTATCAAGTTGTGATCGCGGTCGCAACGGGCCCGGAGAGGATCGGCCCCGCAACTGCTGCCGCTGCTCGACCAGGTCAACGGCCCCAGGGCGACGGTGCCGGCCGACAACGGCCTGGCTGGTCGGGAGATCGGTCATCTAGTCCTCCAGTTGTAGATCGTTACGCGGGGAGGACGTCCGCCGACTGGGCCGCCATGACCCGAACTGTCGGGTGTCCATGGCAGCTGACACAGCCATGAACACCCGGAACTCGCGATCTTCCACCGGTCGTGGCGACAGCCATGGCCAACCGCTGCCGCGGATCAAGCGCAGCGCCACGCCACCGCCACCGGCACCACCGCCACCGCCGGCTCCGGCTCCGGACCAGCGCTGGACCACTGCTGGACCACCGCCTTGGACGGTTCCGGTCAGCTACTGCGGTGCCCGCGGGTCCGGCGGCTGGGGGTGGTGGCTGGGCGTCGGATGGGTCGTCGGGCACCACGATCAGGCATTGATCTGCGAGAACGGGACATCTGCTGCGCCGGTGCAGCGGATGTCCCGTTCCTGGCGATCACGGGAGGTGAGCGGCAGACGGCGCCGCTCTCGCTGCCGTGTTGGCCCACGTCAGCGACCGGCAGTCGATGGTTCGCGCGGTTCGGGAGTACGAGCACCGCATGATCGAGCGGGGCTTCCGCGCGGTGCGGCGTTCGGCAGAGAACGGGGTTCGGACTCGCGGCGCCGACCCGCTACCGCTCGTCTGACGCCACGGTCGCCGCGTCCAGCGGGGTGAGCAGGACGATCGGGATCTCGCGGCCGGTCTTCTCCGCGTACTCGTCGTAGAGCGGGAAGATGTCCACCATCTGGGCCCAGAGGGACGCGCGCTCGGCCGGGGACGCGACGCGGGCGCGCGCGGTGAACCGGCGGGTGCCGACCTGCACGCCGACGCCGGGGTCCGCCTCGAGGTTCATGAACCATGCCGGGTTCTCGTCGGCACCCCCCTTGGAGGCGACCACGACGTACTCGCCGCCCGAGGTGCCGTAGATCAGGCAGGTGCGGCGGGGCGTACCGGTCCGGCGGCCGGTCGTGGCGAGCACGAGGGTGCGCACGCCGTTGTTCTCGTGGCCTTCGGTGCCGCCCGAGGTGAGGTACGTGCGGGTGTGCTCGGCGACCCAGTCCCACTGCGAGTCGGTGGCGCGGTCGAGGTCCTCGGCGATGGCCATGGCGGCTGTCCCTCCGGTACGGGCGTCGATGCGGCCCCATGGCCGCTCCTGCCCCTGGGACGGAGCCGCGACGCCGGTCTCGACATCCCGGCCGCGCGGATTTCTCCGAGAGCGACCAGCCTCAGCCCTCCCGGGGCACCAGGTTCATGTAGAGCCAGTCGTGCCCGGGCGCGAACCCGCCGAGCTGACGCCCGCACGCCTCGATCACACCGGGCGCGGACGTGACGTGCTGCGTGCCGGCGTGCATGTCCCGGAAGTACTGCTGGAGCACCCCGGCGCGCAGGGCCGTGGTGCCACCGGCGCGGTAGACCGCGACGCTGATCTCCTCCGCGGCCCAGGTGGCGTTGTAGAGGGCGAGCCGCACCATCGTCTTCTGCCGCACGTCGAGCGGCCGGCCCTCGCCGATGGCCCGGCTCGCGGCATCCCAGGCGTCGTGGACGAACGCCCGTGCCGCGTGCCAGCGCGCCTCGGCCTCGCCGTAGGTCGTGTGGAAGTGCGGGTTGTCGGCCATCGTGCCGGGGCGGCCCGCCTTCCAACGGACCAGGGCGGCCAGCTCGTCGAGCATGCGGCGGGAGACGCCCAGCGCCCACCCGGAGTGCCCGACCAGCGCGAACTGGATGATCCCGAGCCGGTACAGGTCGCCGCCCCGCACCGGGGTCTCGGTGGGCCCGTGGTGGGTGAAGGCCGCCGGCACGAACACGTCTTCGATCGTGTAGTCGATGCTGCCCGTGGCCTTCAGGCCCATGACGTCCCAGTTGTCGACCAGCTCGGCCTGCTCGACGGGAAGCACGAAGATCAGCGGCTCCCCGGTTTCCTCGACGACGCCGAGCGTGTGGATCCACTGGGCGTGCTTGATGCCGGACGCGAACGACCAGGAGCCGGAGAGCCGGTAGCCGCCACCGTCGCGCACGGCCCGGCCGGGGCGGGTGCCCTGCCCCGCGACGACCGGGAAGCGCGCGCCGCCGAACATCGCGGCCACGGCCTCGTCACCCAGGTACGCCCCGCCGGTGCCGGTGGCGAGCGCCGCCGCCATGAGGACCCACGCGGCAGACGGGTCGGCCTCCGCGAGCGCCTGGACGACCTCCACGGAGGGCAGCGGGTCGAGCTCGGCGCCGCCGAGCGTCCGCGGGACCCACATGCCGAACAGCCCCGCGTCGTGCAGGGCGTCGGCGACCGGTCCGGCGATGTCACCGGTGGCCTCCCCCGCGGCGGCGTGGTCGCGCAGCAGGGGCTGCAGGTCCCGGGCCGCCGCGACGAGGTCGCCGCGCACCGCGGTCATCGGTCGACCCGCAACGCCGCCACCGGGCACACGTCGACGCCCCGGGCCGCGGCCCCCGCGACCTCGTCCGGCACCTCCCGGCCCTCGAACCGGAGGACGACGACGCCGTCGTCGTCGAGCTCGAAGACCTCCGGCGCCTGCTCCGTGCACAGGCCGTGGCCCTCGCAGCGGTCGCGCTCCACGAGGATCCGCATCTCAGGCCCCCCTCTCGACGGTGACGGGAACGGTGCCGAACGCGCGGATCAGGTTGTTGAGGGCGCGCTCGGGCGGGCCGTCGAGCCGGAAGCGCACGACGGAGCGTGCGAGCGCGGTGAGCAGCGACTCGGCCTCCATGCGGGCGAGGGCCTGACCGGCACAGCCGTGCTCGCCGACGCCGAAGCCGAGCTGCTGCACGGCGTCGGTGCGGGTGACGTCGAACTCGTCGGCACGAGCGAACTTGCGCTCGTCGCGGTTGGCCGAGGCGTAGATCACGAGGACCCGGGACCCCGCCGGGACCGGGACCCCGCCGATCTCGGTGTCGGTCTCGGCGAGCCGGCCGAACGCCCGGATCGGCGACTCGAACCGCACGACCTCGTTGACGGCGTTCGGGACGAGGGCCGGGTCGGCCCGGACGTGGTCCCACTGCTCGGGGTGCTGCGCGAACAGCCAGATCGCGCTGCCAACGGCGCTGATCGTGGTGTCGAGCGAGGGCGCGAGGTAGTCGAGCATCAGCATCATGCACTGCTCGGTGGTGACCTCGCCGCGGTCGCGCGCCTCGAGCACGCCCGCGCCGAGGCTGCCGGGCAGGACGTTGCCGGTGCGGACGAGCTCGGCGCCGAAGGCGGCCATCTCGCCGCACTTGGGCATCGCGCGCTCGGCGCGCGCGTTCATCGGGCCGAAGGAGTCGAAGTTGGCGCCCGCCCACTCCAGCAGGTGCTCGCGCCCCTCCTGCGGCCAGCCGATGAAGTCCGGCACGACCGACAGCGGCAGTGCCCGCGCGAGGTCGGCCACGGCGTCGAAGGAGCCGCGCTCCACGAGGCCCGCCACGAGCTCGTCGGCCCGCTGCGTCACGAGCTCGCGCATGGGTCGCAGCGACCGCGGCATCAGCCGGTGGGCCACCACCTTGCGCAGGTGGGCGTGCAGCTCGCCGTCGCTGGCGAGCGTGCAGCCGAGGATCGCCCGGTTGGCGGGTTCGTTGAGGGCGATGCCGTTCGCCGACCGGAAGGTGTCGCTGTCGAGCAGGACGGCCCGGACGTCGGCGTAGCGCGACACGGCGAACGCCTCGTGCTGCTCCAGCCAGACGGCGGGCCCGAGCTCGCGCAGGGCGCGGTAGTGCTCGTAGGGCTCGAGGAGCGCCTGGTCGGTGTAGATGTCCGCGCCATAGGTCGGGGCGGAGACGCTCGCGGTCATGGTCCGATGTCCTTCCGGCAAAGCTGCAGGCTCGCAATGGACAGTTGTCCGCTGTGCGGACAGGGATCCGACGCTGCCGGAGCGTCCTCGTGGTGTCAAGGCGCCGACCGGCAGGCGGAAGCGGCTCAGCCCACCTCGGCCCGCAGCGTCCGCGCGGCCCCGGCCATCGCCTCCATCTTCCCGAACGCCGCGTCCCGGGGCAGGTACTTCATGCCGCAGTCCGTGGCGATCACGATGCGCTCGGGCGGCACGCGGTCGAAGGCGCGCCGGGTGCGCGCCGCCACCGTCTCCACGCTCTCCACGGCGTTGTCGGACAGGTCGATGACGCCGAGGATGATCGTCTTGTCGGCGAGGTCGGAGAGCACGCCGAGGTCGAGCCCCGACTGCGCGGTCTCGATCGAGATCTGGTCGGCGGTGCACCCCGCCAGCTCGGGGAGGAAGGAGTAACCCTCCGGGCGCTCGTGGATGATCGCGGCGTAGCCGAAGCAGAGGTGCACGGCCGTGGTGCCGGTGACGCCCTCGAGCGCGGCGTTCAGCGCCTGCAGGCCGTAGGCGCGGGCGGCGTCCGGGCGGGCCTGCAGGTACGGCTCGTCGATCTGCACGACGTCGGCGCCCGCCGCGAACAGGTCCTTGATCTCGGCGTTGACGGCGGCGGCGTAGCCCATCGCGGCCGCCTCGGCGTCGGGGTAGTGGTCGTTCTGGGCCTGCTGCGACATGGTGAACGGGCCGGGCACCGTCATCTTGATCGTGCGGTCGGTGTGGGCCCGCAGGAACCGCAGGTCCGCGACCTCCACGGGGTGCGGCCGGTGGATCGGCCCGACGATCCGGGGCACCGGGTTGGGGTGGCCGCTGCGGTCGAGCGCGGTGCCCGGGTTGTCGATGTCGACGCCCTCGAGCGCGGTGGCGAAGTGGTTGCTGTAGCTCTCGCGGCGGATCTCCCCGTCGGTGACGATGTCGAGCCCGGCCTCCTCCTGCAGGCGGATCGCCACGACGGTGGCGTCGTCCTGCGCCTCGGCGAGGTGCTCCGGCGGGATGCGCCACAGCTCCTTCGCGCGGACGCGGGGCGGGAAGCGGCCGGCGAGCTTCGCGCGGTCGATCAGCCACTCGGGCTGGGCGTAGCTTCCGACCAGGGACGTCGGCAGCAGCGGCAACGACACGGATCCTCCTCCAGGAGATCGATACGATCTACGGTGTGACCGGACTTCCGGCCGAGCTGCGGGACTTGATCGAGTCCGGCCCGCTCGCCCATCTGAGCACCATCAACCTCGACGGCAGCCCGCAGGTGAGCGTCATCTGGATCGGGCTGGACGGTGATGACATCGTGTCCGGCCACATGGGCCGGTACGCCAAGCTGCGCAACATCGAGCGCGACCCGCGGGTCGTGCTGTCGTTCGACGCGCCCCGCGATCCCAGCGCGTTCCTGAACCCGTACGCCGTGCTGCGGGCGCGGGCCACCATCGAACCGAGCGACGGGGCGTGGGACCTGCTCGACCGCCTCACGAAGGTCTACATGTCGCCCGACGACGAGTTCCCCGCCCCGAAGGGGCAGGGCTACATCGTCCGCTACGCGGTGGAGCGGATCGGCGGCGTCGGACCCTGGGCGGGTTCGCACTAAGGCCTCAGGACGATCCGGCCGGTGGCGCTGCCTTCGGCCTGCCGCTGCCACGCCGCGCCCGCGTCGGCGAGCGGCACCTCCTCGTGCGCGACGGTGAGCGCGCCGCGGACCGCCTGCTCGGCGACGGCTGTGACCGCAGCGGCCCGCTGCTCGCGGGTGAGCGCGTTGTTGGTGTAGCCGAGCAGGCGCAGCGACCTGCCACGCAGCGTCGAGGAGTCGATCGGGCACGTCTCGGCGGCCGAGCTGCCGAGGTTGACCAGCCGCCCGTGCGGGCGCAGGGTGCGGGCCGCCGCGGCGGCCGGCGCGCCGTAGAGCGGGTCGATCACCAGGTCCACCGGTCCGTCCGCGGCCGCGGTGAACCGGCGGGCGAGCTCGTCGACGTCGTCGGTGTCCAGGGCGACGACGACGTCCGCTCCGGCCTTCCCGGCCCGCTCCTGCGCGGCCTGCGACCGGGCGCCGGCGATCACGCGCCGGGCACCCGCGGTGCGGGCGAGCTGCACGGCGGCCTGCCCGACCACGCCGCCCGCGCCGAGCACGATCACCTGCTCCCCCGGGGCGAGCTCGCCCCGCCAGGTGAGCGCCATGTGCGCGGCCACCGCCGAGAGCCCGAGCGCTGCGAGCCCCACCGGGTCGGCGCCGCCGGGCAGCGGGACGAGGTCCGCCTCGGCCACGGCGGCCCGCTCCGCCATGCTGCCGTCGCCCGGTGCCATCCCGGCCGACGTCGGGAACCACACCAGCCGGCCGCCGGCCCACCCCACGCCCTGCACACCGGGGACGTACGGCGTGGCCGGCTGCCCGAAGTACGAGGTGCCGGTCGCGCACAGCAGGTCGAGCGGGGTGATCGGCGCGGCGAGCACGTCGACCGGCACCTGCCCGTCGGCCGCCGCGGGCGGCTCGCGGTCGGCCACCACCGGCGGCCTGCCGAGCTCGACGACCCGCAGCGCCCTCATTCTCGGGCCTTCACGTGGAGATGTCCGGGTAGGGCAGCGAGAAGTGGGCGAGCTTGCGCGCGTACTCCTTCTGGAACCCCAGCGGCTCGTCGTGGTCGCGCTCGAACATCGCGATGAACAGCGTCAGCGTGAGGAACGGGTGCGCGCCCAGCTCGAACAGCTTCGGGTAGTCGTGCCCGGCCAGCGCGGCGCGCTCCTCGTCGTCGAAGGCCAGCCACGTGCTCTTCTCGGCGCCGACGCAGTTCAGGAGCCGGTTGGCCTCCTCGGCCTCCCACCACGCGACCGTGCCCACCGGGTCCGCCCGGTAGCGCTCGACGAGGTCGGCGTCGCGGTCGACGGTGAACAGGAACTTGTCGAGCAGGTACTTGCTCACGATCGACCTCCCGGGTACCAGGTGAAGTAGGCCTCCATCGTGTGGAACAGGTCGTAGGTGTCGACGTAGTCGGCCTTCCGCCCCTCCCCCGCCACGCCCATCATCAGCATGAAGTCCATGAACCCGTGGGTGGCGTTGCCCGGGGCGTGCAGGCTGTCGAGGCTGACCTCGGCGAGGCAGCCCTCGATGTCGCCCGACGAGATCCACTCCACGGCCCGCTGGTCGAACTGCGGGTCGGGGCCGTGCGGGCCGAACTGGCGCGGCCCGCCGAGTTCGAGCGACAGGTGCCCGGTGCCGATCACCGCGACCCGCTGGTCGGACGGCCACGACTCGACGAGCTCGCGGATCGTGCGCCCGAGCTGCACGAAGCGCTTCGGCTGCGGGAGCGGCGGCGCGAAGATGTTCGTGTAGACGGGCACGATCGGCAGGTCGGCCTCCGGCCGCAGCGTGATGATCGGGCACGTGATGGAGTGGTCGATCCGCAGCTCGTTGGAGAACGCGAGGTCGAAGCCCGCGTCGAGGCCCTCGCGCAGGATGTACGCGGACAGGTCCTCCTGCCCATGCAGCCGCATCCGGGGCAGGCCGAACTCGCGTTCCTCGTTGTACCAGTTGGCGTCGTACACGGGCGCCTTGCCGACGAGGAACTGCGGCATGTTGTCCAGCCACAGCTGGTGGAAGTGGTCGGAGCCGACCATCACCAGCACGTCGGGCCGCGCCCGCGTCAGCGTCTCCCGGAACGCCTCCACCTTGCGCACCCACTCGTCCGCGAACGGCGGGCGGTCCTCCCCGGTCGAGGTGCTCGCCCGGTAGTAGAAGGGGTGGTGGGTCGAGGCGATCACCGCCACCAGCTCAGCCACGGGGACCTCCCGGTTCGTAGGGGTCGGGGTCGACGGAGGAGTTGTTCAGGTCGACCGACAGGAAGATGTCGTTCGCCACCGGGTGTCGCAGCTCCTCCGCGAGCTGACCGATCAGCCCCGCCGTGCGCGCGAGCAGGGCGAACCCGCGCAGCAGCTCCAGGGGCAGGCCCAGGTCGGCGAGCGCCGCGCCGCACACCCCTGCGCCGTTGAGCGGGAGCGTGCGGCCAAGCACCTGCGGGTGGACGCGCCCGATCGCGGCGAACAACCGCAGGTGCGGCCCGAACAGGCCCTCCTCGTGGGCGATCCGCATCAGCCGCGGGGTGCGCGGGTCGCCGTTCTTGTGCACGTGGTGGCCGAGGCCGGGCACGAACCGCTCGGCCTCCCGCTGCGCGCGCACGACGCGCAGGGCGAGGTCGTCCCAGCCCGCGTCGTCGGTGGGGAGTTCCGGCGGGAGCTGCGCGTGCAGGAACCGGCCGCAGTCCTCGGTGACGCCGAGGAAGCGCGATCCGCCGCCGAGCAGCCCGGCCGCGAGCGCGCCCTGCACCGAGTCCGGTGCCGAGAGGTACGTGAGCCGGGTGACGATGGCGGTCGGCGTGTAGCCGTGGTCGGCGAGCGCGGCGAGGACGGCCTCGAACACCCGCGTCTCGCCCTTCGTCGGGCGACGCTGGGTGGCGAGCCAGAACGCCAGCTCGCCGAACCCGACGGTGCCCATGACGTCCTCGGCCAGGTCCTGGCCGAGCAGGGTGATCTTCTCGAGGCTCGAGGCGCCGAGAGCGGTGCGGTACTCAGGCATGCCGGTCATCCTGCGGGGTCGAGAGCCATTTGCGCAGCTCCGCGCCGTGCTCGTCCAGCTCCGGCGGGGGGAGCCGGTAGCCGGCGGGGGTGGCGGAGAACCGGATCGGGTGCCGGGTGGTGGGCATGGCGCGCTCCCCCTCGCCCGCCTCGACGACGGGGTCGAGCCCGAACCGCTCCGCCATCGCGAACCCGCCGTCGATCGTCTGGATCGGCCCGCACGGCACGCCGACGGCCACCAGGGCCTCGAACCACTCCACCGCGCCGCGCCGGGCCAGCCGCTCGACCAGGACCGGGCGCAGCTCCTCGCGGTTGGCGGTGCGGTCGACGTTGCGGGCGAACCGCGGGTCGTCGGCCACCTCGGGGATCTCCAGCACCTCGCACAGCTTGCGGAACTGCCGGTCGTTGGCCGCGGCGATGATGATGTCGTCGTCGGCCGTGGGCAGCGGCTCGTACGGGAACACGCTCGGATGCGCGTTGCCCATCCGGTAGGGCACCACTCCCCCGGCGACGTACGCCGAGCTGTGGTTCACCAGGCCCGTCAGCGCCGAGGAGAGCAGGTTGACCTCGACGAGCTGGCCGTCACCGGTGCGGTCGCGGTGGCGCAGCGCGGCGAGGATGCCGATCAGCGCGTGGTTGCCGGCCATCACGTCGAACACCGAGATCCCCGCCCGGTACGGCGGGCCGTCCGGGTCGCCGGTGAGGCTCATCAGGCCCGACATCGCCTGCACCATGAGGTCGTATCCCGGGACGTGGCTGCCCTTCCCCGCCCCGAAGCCCGTGATCGAGCTGTAGACGATGCCCGGGTTGGCCGCCCGGACCGAGCCGTAGTCGAGGCCGTAGCGGGCGAGACCGCCCGGCTTGAAGTTCTCGATCAGCACGTCGGCGCGCCGCGCCAGCTCCCGGGCCGCCTCGGCGTCGGCCTCGTCGCGCAGGTCGAGTGCGATCGAGCGCTTCCCGCGGTTGATCCCGAGGTAGTAGGTCGAGACGCCGCCGCGCTCCGGGGGGATCCACGTGCGCGTGTCGTCGCCCGCCGGACCCTCGACCTTGACGACGTCGGCGCCCATGTCGGCCAGCAGCATCGTGGCGTACGGGCCGGCCAGGATGCGGGAGAAGTCCGCGACCAGGATCCCGGCCAGCGGTCCCGCCGCGCTCGAGGCCATTATCCTTACACACCTTCCGTCCGTTCAACGGACACTCGTCCGCTGCAGCGGATCCTTCCCCGCGGCGGGAGGCGCGTCAAGGTTCAGGAGGCGCTGACGGTGACGTGCGGGACGGTGTCGAGGCGGGCGAAGTCGGCGCTGATCTCCCCCGCGGTCTGCAGCAGCAGCGGGAGGTGGTGCTCCAGCAGGCGGTCCACCGAGGTCTCCGCGGCGTGGCAGTTCACGTTGACGCCCGCGATGACCCGGCCCGAGCCGTCGCGCAGCGGCGCGGCGACCGACCGGATGCCCAGCGCGAGCTGCTCGTCGGTGAGGGCCCATCCGCGGGCCCGCACCTCGCGCAGCGCCGCGTCGCGCTCGGCGCGGCCGGGCTGCCAGCGCGGCACGAGGCCGGAGCGGGTGGGCTCGGCCAGCACGCGCTCCAGCTCGTCCGGGGCCAGCGCCGCGAGCTGCACCTTCCCCAGCGAGGTCGCCAGCGCGGGGAACCGGGTGCCGATCTGCACGGCGAGCGCGACGATCTTCGGGACGGCCACGCGGGCGACGTAGACGATGTCCGAGCCGTCGAGCTGGGCGATGGAGCAGGACTCGCCGGTGCGCGCGACGAGCCGCTCCAGGTGCGGGCGCGCGACCTCCCACAGCCCCATCGACCGCACGTAGGACACGCCCAGGTCGAGCACGCGGGGGGTGAGCGAGTAGCCCCGCTCCGCCGTGCGGACGTAGCCGAGCTCCTCGAGCGTCAGCAGGATCCGGCGGGCGGTCGGGCGCGCGAGGCCGGTGGCGGTGGCCACCTCGGCGAGCGTCATCACCGGCCGGCCCGGCCGGAAGGCGGCGATGACCTCGAGCCCACGGGCCAGCGCCTCGATGAAGTCCGGACCGGTACCTGGGCGTGGCATCGCACGAGGGTAACCGCAGTGTCCGCGTAACGGACACCCACGTTCGGGGCCGGATCGATCGGAGAGCGGATTGACACCCGGCCCGAGCTGCACGAAGCTGCGCCTCCGAGGACGACCGGCACGCGGACGTCCGTCCGTCGCAAAGGAGCGCCAGGTGACGAACCAGCCCACGCCCGTCGTCCTGCGGGGAGGCACGGTCCTCACCGTCGACGCGGCCCACACGGTGCTCCCCGGCCACGACGTGCTGGTGGTCGGCGAGACCATCGCCGCGGTCGGCCCGGGCCTCGCGGTGCCCGACGGCACCGTCGAGATCGACGCAGGAGGCGGCATCGTCATGCCGGGGATGATCGACACCCACCGGCACATGTGGCAGACCGCCATGCGCGGCTACGGCGCCGACTGGACGCTCACGCAGTACTTCGTCTGGAACTACCTCGAGTGGGGCAAGGTCTTCCGCCCCGAGGACGTGTACGCGGGCAACCTGCTGTCGGCCATCGAGGCGATCGACGCCGGCGTCACCACCACCGTGGACTGGTCGCACGGGCTGCAGACCCCCGAGCACGCCGACGCCGCGGTCGACGCGCTGGCCGCCGTTCCCGGCCGGTTCGTCCTGGCCTACGGCAACATCCAGGACGCGCCCGCGAACTGGACGGCGTCACCCGGGTTCCGCGACTTCGTGACCCGCCGCTTCCCCGGCGGGCGCGGCGACGACGTGCTCGGGTTCCAGCTGGCGTTCGACGTCACCGGCGACCCGGCCTTCCCCGAGAAGGCCGCGTTCGAGGCGGCCCGCGAGCTGGGCGTACCGGTCACGACGCACGCCGGGGTCTGGGGCGCCACCGGCGACGACGGCATCCGTCTCATGCACGAGCACGGCTTCATGACCCCGGAGACGGTCTACGTCCACGGCGCGTCGCTCTCGCCCGACTCCTACCACCGCATCGCCGCCACCGGCGGCTCCGTCGCGGTGGCCACGGAGAGCGAGCAGAGCGCGGGCCAGGGCTACCCGCCCACGTGGGTGCTGCGCGCGTACGGCATCCCGGTCTCGTTGTCGATGGACACCTCGGTCTGGTGGAGCGCCGACCTCTTCTCGGCCATGCGCGCCACGCTGGGCGCCGACCGGTCCCGGGAGCACCTGGAGGCGCACGCGACGGGCGAGACCGTCACCCACTCCTCGCTGCGGGCCGCGCAGGTGGTGGAGTGGGCCACCCGCGGCGGCGCCCGGGCGCTCGGCCGCGAGGACCGGCTGGGCAGCGTCGAGCCCGGCAAGCTGGCCGACCTCGTGCTGATCAAGAACGAGCACTCACCGGTGATGTTCCCGCTGCTGCACCCGCACGGCCACGTCGCGTTCCAGGCCCAGCGCGGGGACGTGCACACCGTGCTGGTGAACGGGCGGATCGTGAAGACCGGCCACCGGCTCGTCGACGTCGACCTGGCGGCGGCGCGGCACGCCGTCGAGCGCACGGTCGAGCACCTGCGCGCGCAGCTCGGCGAGGAGGCGTGGGAGAAGGGGATGAACCCCGACATCCCCGAAACCAAGGTCCTCGACAACCCGTACACGTACACCGACTACCGCAGCACCAGCACCCACGAGCGCCGGCAGGAGCAGCGATGACCCGCCCGGCGACCCGGCGGCCTGCGGCCGGGACGGCGGCGATCGCACTCGGCTTCGCCGTCCTCTGCCTGTCCTACGGGCTGAACGCGATGGACCGGCAGGTCTTCTACCCGCTCGTGCCCGAGATCCGCGAGGAGTTCGGCTTCTCGCTCGACCAGGCCGGCCTGCTCGCCACCGGCTTCACGCTGGGCCTCGCGCTCACCGGGGTGCCGGCCGGCTACCTGCTCGACCGGATGTCCCGCAAGACGATCGTGCTCGCGAGCGTGGTCGTCTACTCGGCCGGCACGCTCGCCATCCCGCTCGCCGCCGGCTTCCTGGACATGGCCGTCTACCGGCTGGTCTCCGGCATCGGCGAGGGCGTGCAGGCCACCGCCATCTACGCGATCATCGGCGCCTACTACTTCCACCGCAGGGCGCTCGCCGCCGGGTTCATCGGGGTGGCGTTCGGCCTCGGCGTGTTCCTCGGCCCCGTGATCGGGCAGGGCATGGCCGCCACATCGGACTCGTGGCGCACCCCGTTCTACGTCTTCGGGCTGGCCGGCCTGGTCGTGGCGCTGATCCTGCTGGTCACGGTGCCGCGGGCGATGAGCGAGGCGCTGGCCGGGCGCGCCGCACCGGCCGAGGACGTGAGCTACGACCACATCCCGGCGAGCCCGTACAACCGCAACTCCCTCGCGTTCGCGCTCACGTCGGCGGTGTCCGGCCTGGTGTTCTACGGCTTCCTCGGCCTCTACCCGACGTTCCTGCGCGAGGAGCTCGCGTTCGCGCCCGGCGAGGCGGCGCTCGCCGCGTCGCTCGTCGGGTTCGGGGCGATGATGGCGCTCCCGGTGGGGTGGCTCGCCGACCGCGTGGACCAGCGGATCCTCATGGCCGTGGGCTTCGTGGGCACCTCGGTGTCCGCGCTGCTCGCGTACACCGTGGCCACCGGCGCCGCCGCCCACTACGTGCTCGCGTTCCTCATGGGCACGTTCGCCAGCGGCGTGCTGTTCACCAACTGCACCACGGTGCTGCAGCGCTCGGTGCGCCCCGAGCACGTGGGGCGCGGGGCGGGGCTGTTCATCCTCACCTACTACGTGGCCGCCGCCGTGTCCGGGCTGCTCTTCGCCCGGCTGGTGGCCGGCATCGGGTGGCAGGGAGCCGGGCTCGTGCAGCTCGCACTGCTGCCGCTGCTGGGACTCGCCGCGCTCGTGCTCGTCGACCCGCGGCGCATGCTGCTCCCGCCGGCGCTGACCAGGCCGTGAGCTCCTCCTCCGCGGCCGGGTGACACGATGGCGGAAACGGCCGGGAGGAGCGGGCATGGCGGAGCGGGTCGGGATCCTCGGGGCGGGTGCGGTCGGCGGGATGCTCGCGGTGCTGCTCGCCGACGCCGGTCACGAGGTCACGGTGCTGGCCTCGGAGCGCACGAGCACGGCGATCAACGTGGGCGGGCTGGCCCTGCGCAGCGGTCGGTACGGCGAGCGGCGGGCCCGGGTCCCCGCCCGCCCGTACCTCACCGCCCCGGTCGACGTCCTGTTCGTCGCGGTCAAGGCCCCGGACCTGCTCGCAGCACTGGGCCGGGTGCCGGCCGCGCTGCTCACCGACGCCGTCGTGGCGCCGCTGCTCAACGGCACCGACCACGTCGCGCTGCTGCGGGCGGCGCTGCCGCAGGCCGCCGTCGTGCCGATGACGGTGTCGGTGGAGGCCACGCGCGTCGCGCCGGGCGTGATCGAGCACGTCTCGCCGTTCGTCGAGTACGCCCTGGCCGAGGAACGCGAGCGCGCCCGGGTCGACCCGGAGGACCTGCTGCGCGGCGCGGGCCTGGACGTCGACGCCTCCGCGCCCGACGAGCCCACGCTGCTGTGGCGCAAGCTCTCCTTCCTCGCCCCGCTCGCCCTGCTCACCACCCGCGCGATGCTGCCGATCGGTCCGGCCTCCGAGGCCCACCCCGACCTGCTGGACGGGCTCGTCGCCGAGACCGCCGCCGCGGCGGCCACGGCCGGCGCCGAGATCGACCCGGCCGCCGTCGCGAAGCGGATCGCCGGCCTCCCCGCCGGGATGCGCTCGTCGATGCTCAAGGACGCGATCGCCGGCGCCACGCTGGAGCTCGACGCCATCGCCGGGCCGATCCTGCGGGCGCTGTCCGATGGCGCGCCGGTCACCCGGGCCGTCGTCGCGGAGATCGTGGATGCCGGGTCCGCAACCCCATCCTGAGGTGCCTGCCAGGAACTGATGCCGGCATGACCGGCCGGGGGACATGCTGGAAGCGTGACCACAGACGCGCTTCCGCAGAGCCGTAGGCCCGTGCGGCTCGCTCTGGCCCGGTGGGGGGCGGTTCTCGCGGTGGCCGCCCTCGGCCTTGTCGGCTGCGGGTCCTCCGAGACCGGGAGTGCCCACCCCCAGGCGCCCCCCGCAGGCGACCGCGCACGGTGCACCATCGAGGGCGCGGTCGGCAGCGTGCCACCGGTCGTGCCGGGTGATGTCGTCTGCTTGTCCGGCACGCTGGACTCGCGGTTGACCATCGACACCGGCGGAACGCCGGATCGGCCCGTCACCTACCTCGGGGTCGGCCCGGCCACGGTGGCCGGTATCGACGTCCTCACCAGCAACGTCGTCGTCCAGGGTTTCGAATCGGTCGACGCCCACTCCATGGGGGCGAAGCTCCAGGGTGACAACATCGTGTTCCAGGACAACACGATCCGCCATCCGGTCAACGCCGGTGACGACACCGACGGCGTCCGGTTCTTCGGCGACCACATCACGATGCGGCGCAACGTGATCTCGGACGTGTCCGACGGATCCGACTGCTCGGACGACGGCTGCGGCGACGGCCCGCACCCGGACTGCTTCCAGACCTACTACAGCGCCGAGTACCCGACCAGCAGCGACATCGTCATCGACGGCAACCGCTGCGAGGACGTCGCCGCGCAGTGCCTGATCGCCGAGGGCCCGAACCTGCCCGACGAGGGCGTGCAGGGGCCGGGCACGAGCGCGAACTGGACGTTCAGCAACAACTACTGCGACGACGGCGCGGTCCAGGCGGTGATGATCAAAGACGTCCAGAACGCGCAGATCACCGCGAACGACTTCGAAGGCCACAACGACAAGGCGATCGCCCTCGCCGACGGGTCCACCGGCGCCCACGTCGACGGCAACACGCTGAACCCGCGCATCCCGAAGCTGATCACGTTCGACGACGACCACGAGGCCGCCGGCTACGTGGGCCCCCCACCCGACGAGGACTGAGGCATCCAGCCGCAGCAGCGCCCCTAAGCGGCCGGCCCGCCGCCGAACGCGAACTCGTTGCCGTCCGGGTCGCGGAAGATCGCCTTGCGCACCCCGTTGTCGTAGACCTCGCGCTCGGCCGGCCGCAGGCCCCGCTCGGACATCTGCGCGAGCCGGTCGTCGAAGTCGCCGACGAAGACCGTGTGGCTGGCGTGGCCCGCGTGCTCGGGTCGCACCTCGACGAACACGTAGCAGTGCTCGGCCAGCTCCCACACCGCCTCGACCTCGTTGGGCAGGAACGACGGTGGAGCGCCGAGGAGTCGCTCGTACCAGGCCGTCGCCGCGGAGTAGTCCCGCACGGGGATGCCCGCGAACAGGTCGATGGTCATGGAGGGCAGGCTAGAGGTCGCCCCATTCGTCCAGCAGCCGCGCCACCTCCCGGCTGATCAGGCCCAGCCGGGCCTCCTTCACCAGCGGGATGGCGTGCCGGCGGCGGCGCACGTCGGCCAGGTCGATGTCGGCCGTGAGCAGGTGCTCCTCCCCTTCCGGAGCCTCGGCGACGATCTCGCCCCACGGGTCGACCACGTGCGAGCCGCCCCAGAAGCGCAGGTCGCCTCCGCTGTTCGTCGTCTCGGCGCCGACGCGGTTCACGAACACCACGAAGAGCTGGAACATCCGGGCGTAGAAGCGCGTGATGTCGCGCCAGTAGGTGCGCGAGTCGTAGTGCTCGGGGAAATGGCTCTGCGCACTCGCCGCCGGCACGAGCAGGACCCGGGCGCCGTCCTGCGTGGCGAGGAAGGCGAGCTGCGGCTGCCAGGCGTCGTTGCAGAGCAGCACCGCCATCCGGGTGCCGCCCGCTCCCGGGAACGCGCGCAGGCTCGGGCCGGGCGCGAAGTGCTTGCGCTCCTCGAAGGACTTGTAGGTCGGCAGGTAGAGCTTGCGGTGCAGGTGCACGAGCCCGCCGGCCACGAAGTACCCGGCGGTGTTGTAGGTGTGGATGCCGGGCCCGTCCTCGACGAACCCGGCGAGCACCCCAGCGCCGCCCGCCCGCCGCGCGATGCGGGTGAGGCGCGGGTCGTCGGCCTTCATCGACACGTCGTCGGGCAGGCCGCCGATCGAGTAGCCGGTGAGGTGCAGCTCCGGGAAGACGACCAGGTCCGTCCCGTCCGCCACCGCCTCGGCGACGGCCCGCTCGGCGCGGTCGACGTTCGCGTCGAGGTCCCCGAGCGCGGCGTCGACCTGCGCGAGCGTGATCCTCACTAGCCGGTGAAGCCGTTGTCCCGCAGGAACTGCTCCGCCACGTCCTCGGGCAGCTCGCCACCGACGTCCACGCGCTCGTTCAGCCCGCGCAGCACCTCGGTGGTGAGCTTCGCGGCGATCGGGTCGAACACGTCCGCGAGCTGCGGGTGCTGGTCGAGCACCTCCTGCCGCACGGTCATCGCGGCGTTGTAGGGCACGAAGAACTGCTTGTCGTCGTCGAGGATCACCAGGTTGTTGGCCGCGACGGCGCCGTCGGTGGCGGTGACCTCCCCGAAGTTGCAGTTCGCGCCCGTCGCGATCTCCTTCGGGACCAGCGACAGCTCCAGCTCGGCGACCCCGTTGTCGGGCAGGTCGAAGCCGTAGGCCTTCTCGAGCCCGGGCCAGCCGTCGTCGCGGGTGAGGAACTCGGCCGCGGCGCAGAGCCTGCCCTGCGCCGGATCACGGTTGACGAGCGCGGCGTACTCGCTCAAGGTGCGCACACCCAGCTGCTGGTCCCGGCCCTGCGCGGTGGCCAGGGCATAGGTGTTGTTCACCGGGGCGGGGGCGAGCCACGCGATCCCGTTCCCCTTGTCCTCCGCCGTCACCGCCTGGTACAGCGCCTGCTCGCCCTTGGGCGCCGACTGCGGCTCGTGGCGCAGGTGCGTGGTCCAGCCGGTGCCGGTGTACTCCCAGTACATGTCGATCTCGCCGGCGGTGAGCGCGGTGCGCACGTTGGTGCTGCCGGTGATCGTGGTCAGGTTGCCGGCCGTGGCCCCGGTGGCCTCCAGCGCCTGCACGGCGATCTGGCCGAGCACGATCTGTTCGGTGAACTCCTTCGAGCCGACCCGGAACGTCGCGCCGGACAGGTCGATCGCGGAGAGCGAGCCCTCGCCGCCCCCCGTCCCGCCGCCACCGCCGCCACCGCCACCACCGCCGCACGCCGTGACCGCCAGTGCCGCCGCGGCGAGCACCGCCATCAGCCGGATGTGCATGGCCGCTCCTTCCTAGAGCCCTCGGGGCCGGAGCACGTCCTCGGCGACGCGACCGACGTAGTCGATGAACAGGGCGAGCGCCGCGGTGAGCACGCTCCCGACGACCGTCACGATGGGCCGGTTCTGCACCAG
This sequence comes from Pseudonocardia adelaidensis, assembly GCF_039543345.1. Taxonomy (NCBI): domain Bacteria; kingdom Bacillati; phylum Actinomycetota; class Actinomycetes; order Pseudonocardiales; family Pseudonocardiaceae; genus Pseudonocardia; species Pseudonocardia adelaidensis. The sequence goes on from NZ_BAABJO010000052.1 coordinate 19,114, forward strand.
GCCGGTGATGATGATCGTGCCGAGCCCGCCCGCGTTCGTCAGCGCGGCCAGCGCCGCGGTGCCGACGTTGATGACGAGCGCGGTGCGCAGTCCGGTGAGGATGACCGGCACGGCGAGCGGCAGCTCGATCCCCGTGAGGACGCCCCTGCGGCTCATCCCCATCCCGCGGCCCGACTCGATCACCGCGGGGTCCACCTGCTGCAGCCCGACCACGGTGTTGCGCAGCACCGGCAGCGCCGAGTACGCCGCCAGCGCGACGACGGCGGGCCAGAACCCGATGCCCCACACGATGGCGAGCAGGACCAGCAGACCGATCGACGGCACGGCCTGACCGATGTTGAACACGGCGACGGCCGGGGCCACCACCCCACGGGCGAACGGGCGCGTCAGCAGGATCCCGACCGGGACCGCGACGACCAGGACGACCGCGGTGGAGACGACCGTGAGCACCACGTGCTCCACCACGGCGGGGAGGATGAAGTCGAGGGTGAGGCGGCGCTCCTCGATGCTGTCGAGGGTCTGGCCGCCCACGTACAGGCCGAGCGCGGCCAGCACCACCACGAGCACGGCGGGCGTGACGAGGTACCCGGCGAGCGACCGGCGGTGCGGCCGCTCGACCTCCTCGGCGATCGCGACGGTCATGGCGCCCGATCCGGCCGTTCCGCCGTCCCCGACTCCGCCTCGAGCCGGTCGCGGGCGGCGCTGCGCTCCCGCATCCGCATCCCGCGGATGGCCTCGTTGATCGTGTCGATCTCCACGACGCCCGCGTACGCGCCGGACTCGTCGACGACGACGGCCGTGCTGTAGCGGGCGGTGAGCATCTCGTTCAGCGTGTCGGACAGCGTGGCGTGCGGCGTGACCACGGCGATGGGCAGCCCGACCTCGGAGAGCCTGCGCCCACCGGCCCCGGCCAGGTGGTCGCTGCTCACCCAGCTGCGCGGGCGCCGCCCCTCGTCGAGCACGAGCAGGCAGCCCTTGTCGCTCGCCAGCAGCGTGCGACGGGCCTCGGCCGGGTCGGCGTCCTCGGCCGTGGTCGGCCACTCCCCCAGCTCGATGTCGCGCACCCGCGACAGCGACAGGCGCTTGAGCGATGCGCCACGGCCGATGAAGTCGGCGACGAAGTCGTCGGCGGGGTCCACCAGGATCCGCTCCGGGGTGTCGTACTGGGCGACGTGCGACCCGTCGCGGAGGACCGCGATCCGGTCGCCCATCTTGATCGCCTCGTCGATGTCGTGGGTGACGAAGACGATCGTCTTCTTCAGCTCGGACTGGATCCGGAGGAACTCGTTCTGCAGCCGGTCGCGGGTGATGGGGTCGATCGCCCCGAACGGCTCGTCCATGAGCATGACGTCGGGGTCGGCGCTCATCGCCCGCGCCACGCCGATCCGCTGGCGCTGGCCGCCGGACAGCTGCTTGGGGTACCGGTCGCGGTAGGTCGCCGGGTCCATCCCGACGGTCTCGATCAGCTCGTCCACGCGCTTCGCGATCCGTGCCCGGTCCCATTTCAGCAGGCGCGGGACCGTCGCGATGTTCTGCGCGATCGTCTGGTGCGGGAAGAGCCCGATCTGCTGGATGACGTAGCCGATGCGCCGGCGCAGCCGGTCAGGGTCGACCCGGGTGACGTCCTCGTCGTCGAGCACGATCCGGCCGGACGTCGGCTCGATCAGCCGGTTGATCAGCTTCATCGTGGTGGTCTTGCCGCACCCCGACGGACCCACCAGGATCACGATCTCGCCCTCGGGGATCTCCAGCGAGAGACCGTCGACCGCGGGGGCCCGCTGGCCGGGGAAGCGCTTGGTGAGGTGCTCGAGGCGGATCTTGGTCCGGGTCATCGGATCCCCCTCGACGTCGTCAGGCTGTTCAACAGCACGTAGAACAGGTCGAACAGCACCGCGAGGACGACGACACCGAGAGTGCCGCCGAGCACGAGGTTGAGCGCGTTGGGACTGGACAGGCGCGACACCCCCGCGAAGATGTCGTTGCCGAGGCCGGGCCCCTGGATGTAGGCGCCGATCGCCGTGATGCCGAGCGTGATGAGGGTGGACACCCGCATCCCGGTGAGGATCACCGGCCAGGCGAGCGGCAGCTCGATGCGCAGGAGGCACTCGCCGCGGCTCATGCCCATGCCCTGGGCGGACTCGACGACGGCCGGGTCCACCTCCCGCAGCCCCACCACCGTGTTGGCGACGATCGGCAGCAACGAGTACATCACCAGCGCGATGACGACCGACGTCGTCCCGATGCCGAACACGTTGATGAAGAGGCCGAACAGCGCCAGCGACGGGATCGTGAGGAACACCGAGGTCGTGGCGATCACGAGCTGCCGCGAGCGCGGGCGGTTGTAGGTGGCCGTCCCCAGCGCCACGCCCACGACCGTGGCGACCAGTACGGCCACGACCGTGACGGCAGCGTGCTCGATGGCCAGCTCGAGGAGGTTGTCCCAGCGTGTGGAGAGGTAGTCGAGGAAGTTCACGACACGCCCCGGCATGCGGCGCGGCGCGGATCCTGCACGACCACCTCCTGATCGACTCGTCGGGCGACTGTGGCACGGCGTTGCCCGGGGCACAAGCGGGCTGCCCGAGCGGCAACGCACTCGAGACCTGCGGGACTCAGGACCACATGAGCGACGCGGAGAGCGCCGCCGCCCGGTCGCGCAGCCGCGCGACCGCCGCCGCCATGGCCTGCTCGCCGAACCTCCCGGCCGGGCCCTGCACGGCGAGGATCGCCGCCAGCCGGCCCCGCCCGTCGACCACCGGAACGGCCACGGCGTGCAGCTCGACCTCCCGCTCCGAGCGGGCCTGCGCCCACCCCTGTTCCCGGACCCGGGCCACCTCCTCGGCGAGCCGTTCCGGGTCGGTGATCGTGTGCGGCGTGAGCGCGGGGAGTGCTGCGCCGGAGGTCGGGACGTCGGTCCAGGCCAGGTAGACCTTTCCGGTCGCGGTGGCGTGCGGGACGCTCGGCCGGCCGATCTCGGCGACGCTGCGGACCGTCGACGGGCTCTGCACGAAGTCGACGGTGACGGCCGTGCCGCCTGTGGGCACCGACAGCGTGGCGGTCTCGCCGGTGGTCTCCATCAGGGCGAGCAGGTGCGGGCGCGCGATCTCCCGCATCTCCACCCCGGCCAGCGCCGCGTTGCCGAGCCGGATGAGCCGCAGCCCGAGGCGGTAGCGCCCGGTCGCGGGCACCCGCTGCACGAGCTCGTCCCGTGCGAGGGTCGCGAGCAGCCGGGAGACCGTGCTCGCGTTGATCCCGGTGCGCCGGGCGAGCTCGTTGGTGCCCAGCGGCCCGGGGCCGTCGGCGAGGGCCATCAACACGGAGACGGCCCGCTCCACCCCGGCGATCAGCCGCTCTCCCTGGGGATGGTCGCCGGCGGAGCCGGCGGGGCGGGTAAGCGCTGCCTCGTTTCCGCTGGTCATGCTACGGTCCTCGAGAAATGGAAACGGCGTTGCCCCTACGGCAACACCTTCGTCCCATGATGGTTCCGCAGATCGACGCCCCCCACCAGCACCGGGCGGCACGGCGGAGGTGGCACGTTGTCCGAGTCCCTCCCGGCCCGTCTCGCCGACGGCCCACTCGTGTGCGCCGAGGGCTACCTCTTCGAGCTCGAACGCCGCGGCTACCTGCAGGCCGGTGCCTTCGTCCCCGAGGTGGTGCTCGAACACCCCGAGCGCGTCACCGCGCTGCACGAGGAGTTCGTGCACGCCGGGTCGGACGTCGTCGAGGCGTTCACGTACTACGCCCACCGGGAGAAGCTGCGGCACATCGGCAAGGAGCACCTGCTCGAACCGCTCAACCGGCAGGCGCTCGCGCTGGCGAGCCGGGTGGCCGCCGACACCGGCACCCTCCTCGCGGGCGACGTCTGCAACACCAACGTCTTCGACCCGGCCGACCCGGCGACCGCCCACCAGGTGCGCGGGATGTTCACCGAGCAGGTCGGCTGGGCGGCCGAGGCGGGCGTCGGAAAGCGTAGCGGGAGCTCCTCAGCGGCCGCCGAGATCCACCGTGGCCTCCACCGCGGCCGGGCGCTCGCAGGTGGTCGTGAGCTCCACCGACGTGTGCGTGTCCGCGGCCTGCTGCACGGACTCCATGATGTCCAGGACGTGCAGGCCGAGCTCGTCGCCCGCCCGGTGCGGCCGGCCCTCGCCGATCGCGAGCGCCATGTCCGCCAGCCCGTAGCCGCGGCCGGAGTCGACGTAGCCCGCGGTGGCGCCGAGGTCCACCCATCCGTCGTCGACCGCCGAGGCGGAGTAGAGCTCGACCGGACCCGCGAAGTGGTTCGGGTCGGGCACCGACAGCGAGCCGGCGGTGCCGTGCACCTCGATGCGGGGCAGGCGGGCGGCCCAGATGTCGAAGCTCATGACCAGCGTGGACACCGCGCCGGAGGCGTGCTCGAGGATCCCGGTGATCGTGGAGTCGACGGTGACGTCGAAGGACGTGCCCGCCTTCGGGCCGGAGCCGATCGTCCGGGTGGCGGACGGGCGCGTCGACGCGCCGACCACGCGGGTGACCGGGCCCAGGAGGTGCACCAGCGACGTCAGGTAGTACGGCCCCATGTCGAGCAGGGGGCCGCCGCCGGGCCGGTAGTAGAACTCTGGGTCGGGGTGCCAGCGCTCGTGGCCGGGGGTGGTCATGAACGCGGTGGCCGAGTGCGGGGTGCCGATCCGTCCGGCGTCGACGGCGGCGCGGGCGGTCTGCACGCCCGTGCCCAGCACGGTGTCCGGTGCACAGCCCACCCGCAGGCCCGTCCCGGCCGCCGCCTTGACGACCTCGCGGCCCTCCGCCACCGACGCGGCCAGGGGCTTCTCGACGTAGACGTGCTTCCCGGCGCCGAGCGCGGCGAGCGCGACGTCCGCGTGCGTGGCCGGCAGCGTGAGCACGAGTACGGCGTCGACGTCGTCGGCCGAGAGCAGGTCCGGGAGGTCGAGCACCCGGGCGCCGTCGTGCTGCGCCGCGAGCGCCGCTGCCCGGTCGGCCTGCAGGTCGCACACGGCCGTGACCTGCAGCTGCGGCAGCCGGGCGAGGCTCGCCGAGTACTGGCCGGAGATGTTGCCCGCGCCGACGACCCCGACCCTCAGGAGCGGGCTGCCCACAGCATCCCCCGCTGGACGATCGTGGTGACGTTCGGGTCGCGGACCACGTCCATGTCGTGGCCCGGGGTGCAGACGAAGACCCGGCCCTTCCCCCAGTCCCGCGTCCAGATCGCGGGGGTGGTGACCGGCCGGTGCCACGGCTCCCACTCGTTCTTGGCGAGGGTGGTGGTGGCGAGGACGGTGTTGTACTCGTCGGTGAGCACCCAGTACTGCTCGGTGACCAGGTCGAAGTCGCCGATCCCCGCCGTGACCGGGTGGTCGGCGGCGGTGATCTCCACCCGGTACGGGATGAAGTAGTCGGACTGCTCGCCGGTGCGCTCCCCGGGCGCCTTCGGCGGGTGGCAGGCGAACTGCCCGCCGATGAGCTGCAGGTAGTCGCTCGAATTGCGGTAGGAGTCGGCGATCCCGCCGTGCCAGCCCGCGAGCCCCGTGCCGTTCGCCACGGCGCTCGTCAGCCCGGCGAGCTCGTCCTTCTCGATCGTGCTCATCGTCATGCACTGCACGATCAGGTCGACGCCCGCCATGTAGTCGGACTCGGCGTAGACCTTCGGCGAATCCTCGACGCGGACGGTGAACCCGTTGGCCTCCAGGTGCGGGAGGAAGTGGTCGGTGGCCTCGACCGGGTGGTGTCCTTCCCAGCCGCCACGCACGACCAACGCTTGCCGTTCCGTCACGGGGTTCCTTTCACTTGGAGAAGCCGGCGGTCATGCCGGCCAACAGGTGCCGCCGCCCGAGCACGTAGAGCACGAGGATCGGCAGCGTCGCGAGCACCACGGACGCGAGCACGGCGGGCACGTTGATCCCGTACTCGCCCTGGAACGCCCACAGCGCCAGCGGGAGCACCCGGACCTCCGGGCTCTGGGTGAGCACCAGCGGCAGCAGGAACGCGTTCCAGATCTGCAGCCCCTGGTAGATCGACACCGTGATGAGCGCGGGCTGGGTCAGCGGGAACGCGAGCCGCCACATCGTGCCCCACTCGCTCGCGCCGTCCATCCGCATCGACTCGAACAGCTCGTTCGGCACGTCGCGGATGAAGTTGGCGAGGATCAGCACCGACAGCGGGATGGCGAACGCGATCGAGGGCAGGATCAGCGCGAGGTGGCTGTCGTAGAGGCTCAGCCGGATGATGATCAGGTAGACGGGGATGATCACTGCCTGCAGCGGGCAGGCCAGCCCCATCAGGAAGATCGTGTTGCTGAACCGCAGGAACGGGCCGCGGCCGCCACGGACGATCGCGAACGCCGCCATGAACGAGACCAGCACCGCGGGCACCGTCGCGCCGACGGTCACGATCACCGAGTTCAGGAAGTACGTCAGGAAGTCGGCCTCGATCACCGACTGGTAGTTCTCCAGTGTCGGCGAGGAGGGCAGCATGGGGTTGCTCGTGTAGTACGCCGACTGCGGCTTGAAGCTGGTGATGACCACCCAGTAGACGGGGATGATGATGATCCCGAGCCACAGGAAGCTCGCGATTCCGCCGAGGTAGTTGGGCCGGTCCGCGCCCGCGGGGCGCCGTCGTCGCGGCGACTGCGCCCTCCCCGCCGCCGGGACGGACACCGCCGCGCGGGTGCCTGCTGCGGTGGTGCTGGTCGGTGTGCCCACGTCAGGCTCCTTCCAGCTGGCTCTCGCCCGCGTCCTTGCCGCCGAGGCGCTGGATGCCCATCGCGAGCAGCACCGCGACCACGACGATGATCAGTGCGATCACACTCGCCGGTCCCATCTGGTTGCCCCGGAACCCGCGCAGGTACATGTCGAGCGCCAGCACCCGGGTGGCATCGCTCGGGCCGCCGAGCGTGAGCACGAAGATCAGGTCGAACAGCGTCATCGACCCGGCCACCATCAGCGTCGACGACGTGATCATCGTGTACTTCAGCTGCGGCAGGGTGATCGAGAAGAACTGGCGTACGCGCCCGGCGCCGTCGATCCGGGCGGCCTCGTACAGCGACGCCGGGATCTGGCGCACCGCGCCCTGGTAGATCAGCGAGTGGAACGGGATGTACTGCCAGGACACGACGAACACCACCGTGCCGACCGCGAGCACCGGGTCACCGAGCCAGTTCTGCACCAGCAGCGGGATCCCCAGCGACGCACCGAGACCGAAGTTGGGGTCCAGCAGCGCCTTGTAGGTGATCGCGATCGCCGCCGAGCTCAGCAGCAGCGGCGTGAAGTACAGCACCGCGAGCACCGCACGATAGCGCTGCTGGCCCGAGATGAAGACCCCGACGAGGATGCTCAGCGGGGTCTGCACCAGCCAGGACAACGCCATGATCAGGAACGTGACACCGAGCGAGTGCACCAGGCCGGGGTCGCCGAGCACCGACATCCAGTTGTCGAACCCGATCGGCGTGATCTCGCCGATGCCGTTCCAGCTGGTGAAGCTGAGCAGGAGCACGCCGATCAGCGGGATGACCCCGAACGCCGTGAAGAGCGCCAGCGCCGGCAGCACGAGCCACGTGAGGGATCCGTGCCGCTGAGCGGCGGCCGAACCGCTGGTCACGACGTGGGGACCGCGTTCATGTTGGTCGCGAACTGCTCCGGGGTGATCGACAGCGAGAACAGCTGCTCGATGTTGTTGAGCAGTTGCTCGGCCGGGCCGGGCAGCAGCGCCTGGTCCCAGGAGTGCACCCACGACTTCGCCTGGGTGGCGGTGTCGTAGACGAACTGCTGGAACGGGGCGTCGGGCCCGGAGAACTTGCTGTCGACACCCTTGACGATCGGCACGGCGCCGCTCTTGACCCACCCGGCGATGTCGGCGTCGGTGAGCAGCCCGCTCTTGAAGTACTCCCGCGCGATCGCCTTCTGCTCGTCGCTCGCCTTGGAGGACAGGGCCAGGAACGACGCCGGGTTGCCCACGCCGGTGCTCGGGTCACCCGCGCCGCCCTCGATGGCCGGGAACGGGATCCAGCCGAGCTTGCCGCTCGGCACGAAGTCGCCGCCCTCCTCCTTCATCGAGCCGTAGGTCCATGCGCCGTGCAGCATCATCGCCGCCCGGCCCTGGTGCAGCAGCGCCTGGTCGGCGTTGGCGTCGGCGGCGATCGACTGGAAACCGTTGACGAACCCGTTCGCGCGGACGAGGTCCTGCACCTTCGTCAGGCCTGCGATCGCGGCCGGGTGCGACCAGGCGTTCGGCTCGCCCGCCGCGATGGCGTCGAACACCGCGGGGCCGCCCTGGCGGTCGAACAGGAACTCCAGCCACATCATGTTCGTCCAGCGGGACTGCCCGGCGAGCGAGAACGGCGCGATCCCGGCGCCCAAGAACACCGGAACGAGCGCCATCAGCTCGCTCCACGTGGTGGGCGGCTGCGCACCGACCTGCTCGAACAGCTGCTTGTTGTAGAACATGACGATCGGCGACACCTGCTCGCAGGGCACCGCGTAGATCTTCCCGTCGATCGTGGCCGCGGGGAACGCCGTGTCGAAGCGGCGCTCCTTCTGCTCCGGGTTCTGCGCGAACCAGTCGCTGAGGTCGTCGACCTGGCCGTTGTTCACGTAGTCGCGCAGGCCGCCGCCACCCCAGGTCCAGATGATCGTGGGCGCCTGGTTCGCGCCGACGGCCGTGCGGATCCGGGTCTTGTACGCGTCGTTCTCGAAGAACGTCGCCGCGAGCTGACCGTCGGGGTGCGCGGCGTTGAAGGCGTCGACCGACGCCTTGCGGAGGCCCTCCTGCGGCTGGCCCGTGAGGTACCAGATGCTGGCCTCGCCGCTGCGCGCCTGGCCGGGGCCGCTCGTCCCGCACGCGGCGAGCGCGCTCGCACCCAGCGGTGCGGCCATCGCCAGTGCCAGGAATGACCGTCGGGAGAACCCGTTCTGATCCACGTCGATCTCCGTTACGCCGGGCCGCATCGGTGCGGCCGCTCGAGCCGGACAGTGGGAGTCGTCGGTCGACAGACTCCGAAAGTTTTCGAAACTGCAACGTGCCCACGCACCATAGTGAGAACGCGTTCCGAGCGTCAAGCGTCGTTATGCTGGTGATAGCTGCCGAAATTTTTCGATACCGACTACCGCGACAAGCCCTCCCGGGATACCGTGCGCGCATCCACTCACAGGCCGAAGGAGGCCCCCCTGACCGCATCGCCGCGGTCTGCCGGTGGCCGGCAGGCCGGACGCACCACGCTCGCGACGATCGCCGCGTCGGCGGGCGTCTCGGTCGCCACCGTGTCCAAGGTCCTGAACGGCCGGGAGGACGTCGCTCCCGACACCCGCGCGCTGGTCGAGGAGCTCCTGCGCCGGCACGCCTACGTGTCGCCCACCGCGCGCCGCTCGGCCGGCACGGGCATCATCGTCGAGCTGATCGTGCACGGCGAGTTCGGCGCCTACTCGACCCAGGTGGTCGAAGGGGTCGTGCACGCGTGCGAGGAGGCCGGCGCGTCGGTCGTCGTCAGCCAGCTGGGCGACGACCGCCTTCCCGCGGGCACTCCCGAGGCCTGGGCCCGCCGCCTCGCGGGCAGCGGGCGCGCCGGCGTCATCGTCGTGACCGGTGCGCTCACGAGCGCCCACATCGACGCCCTCGCGCTCACCGGCGTGCCCCTCGTCGTCCTCGACCCGATGAGCCTCCCCCGGGTCGAGGTCACCAGCGTCGGTTCCACCAACTTCGCCGGAGGGCTGGCCGTCACCCAGCACCTGCTCTCGCTCGGCCACCGGCGCATCGGCTACGTCGGCGGGCCGCCGGGCTCGGGGTGCAACCAGGCCCGCCTCCACGGCTACCGGGCCGCGCTCGAGAACGCCGGGATCCCGGCCGACCCCGCGCTCGTCCACAACGAGCACTTCCGCTACGACGCGGGCCTGCGCGCCGGGTCGCGGCTGCTCGACCTGCCCGACCGGCCCACCGCCGTCGTCGGCGGGAGCGACACCATCGCGCTCGGCGTGGTCGAGGCCGCCCGGCTGCAGGGCCTGCGCGTGCCCAGCGACCTGTCCGTCACCGGCTTCGACGACACCGAGCTCGCCCGCATGGCCTCTCCCCCGCTCACCGTCGTCCGGCAGCCGCTGCGCGAGATGGGCCGCGTCGCGCTCAAGACCGTGCTGCAGATGGCCGCCGGGGAGACCCTGGACTCCCACCACGTCGAGCTCGCCACCGAGCTCGTCGTCCGCAGCACGACGGCCCCGCCGGAGCGCTGAGCCCAGGGGTCGGCTCGGTCTCAGCCGATGGCGGCCCGGCCGGCGAGCAGCGCCTTCGCCACCACGGTGCGCAGCACGTCGTTCGTGCCCTCGCCGATCGAGAGCAGCGGGGCGTCCCGGTAGAGGCGCTCGATCTCGAACTCGGTCGAGTAGCCGTACCCACCGTGGATGCGCATCGCGTCGGTCGCACACGCCAGCGCGGCCTCGGACGCGGCGATCTTCGCCAGCCCCGACTCGGTGTCCATGCGGACGCCGTCGTCCATGCGCGACGCCGCCCAGTACGTCATGAGCCGGGCGCCCTGCAGGCGGACCGCGATCTCGGCGAGCCGCAGCTGGATCGCCTGGAAGTCGCCGATCGGCCCGCCGAAGGCGGTACGGGTGCGCGCGTAGTCGAGTGCCTCCTCGTAGGCGCGCTGGGCGATGCCCACACCGCGGGCGGCGATGTTGATCCGCCCGGTCTCCAGCGCCGACAGGGCCTGCTGCAGCCCGCGCCCCTCGGTGCCGCCGAGCAGGTTGGCCGCAGGCACCTCGGCGTCGGTGAGCACGACCTCGCAGGACTCCGGGCCCTTGTAGCCGAGCTTGCCGATGTCGGCGGTCACCTCGAAGCCCGGCGTACCGGCCTCGACGAGCAGGATGCTCATGCCACGGTGCGCGGGCTGCGCTGTCGGGTCCGTCTTGACCAGCACCGGCAGCGGGTCGGCGTGCCGCGCGTTCGTGATCCACATCTTGGTGCCGTTGACGACGTAGGTGTCGCCGGTGCGGCGCGCCGTCGTCGTGATGCCCTGCAGGTCGGTGCCCGCACCCGGCTCGGTCAGCGCGATGCCGGTGCGGCGAGCGCCGGTCGCGAGGTCGGGCAGGAACCGCGTGCGCTGCTCCTCGGTGCCGTGCCGGGCGAGCATCCAGCAGGCCACCGAGTGGCTGCCCAGCACGCCCGCGACGCCCATCCAGCCCCGGGAAACCTCCTCGAAGGTGAGCGCGAAGGACACGGTGTCCGCGCCCAGCCCGCCGTACTCCTCGGGGACCACCAGGCCGAAGAGGCCGAGGCGGCGCATCCCCTCGACGATCTCGGTCGGGTACCGGCCGGACCGCTCCCAGTCCCGCGCGACCGGTCGGATCTCGCGCTCGACGAAGTCGCGCAGCGTGTCGCGGAACAGGCGCTGCTCGTCGTTCAGGGTGAAGTCCACGGTGCGGTTCCCCCCGCTGGGATCGGGCCGAGCGCGCCGGAGCGGGCGAGCGCGGCGATGCGGTCGTCGTCGTAGCCGAGGCCGCGCAGCACGGACCCGGTGTGCTCGCCCATCGCGGGCGCGCCGCGGGTCGGAGCGGTGTCGGCGCCGGGCGGCCCGAGCCGCACCGGCGAGCGCAGCGCCCGCACCCGGCCGAAGCGGGGGTGCTCGGTCTCGGTGATCAGCTCCCGGGCGACCGCGTGCGGGTCGCGCAGCGCCTCCGCGACGTCGTGCACGGGCGCGCACGGCACGGGCGCGGCGTACAACGCCTCCAGCCACTCGGCCACGGCCCGCGTGCGGAAGAGCTCCTCCAGCAGCGCGACGAGCTCGTCCGCGTGCCGCGCCCGGTCGGCGAACGTGCGGAACCGCGGGTCCTCGGCGAGGTCGGGGCGCTCCAGCACCACCGTGAGCCGCTGCCAGAACTTCTCCTTGGCGCACCCCACGACGAGCCAGCCGTCGGCGGCCTCGAACGCCTGGAACGGCACCAGCGAGGGGTGCGCGGAGTGCCGTGTGCGGCCCGGCTCGTAGCCCGCGGTGAGGTGCCAGGTGCCGGGGTAGGTCAGCAGGCTGACCGCGGTGTCGTAGAGGGAGAGGTCGCAGTCGGTGCCCACCCCGTCCCTGCGGGCGGCGTGGATGCCGGCGAGCAGCGCGATGGCTGCGACGAACCCCCCGCTGTAGTCCACCAGCGACAAGCCGGTCTTCTCCGGGGCGCCGCCCGGCTCGCCCGTCACCGACATCCACCCGGCGAGCGCCTGCAGCACGTAGTCGTAGCCAGGCTCCCGCGACCGCGGCCCCGTCATCCCGAACCCGGTGAGCGAGCAGCAGACGATCCGCGGGTTCACCGGGGCGAGGTCGGCGTAGCGGATGCCCAGCTTCTCCGGCACGTCGCCGCGCAGGTTGGAGAACACGGCGTCGGCGCTGCGGACGAGGTCGTGGAAGACCTCGCGGCCCTCCGGCGTCCGGATGTCGAGCACGATCGAGGACTTGTCCCGGTTGAACGACTCGAAGAACAACGAGTCGCCACCCTCGGCGTAGGGCGGGACGTGCCGGCCGACGTCGCCGCCCACCGCCGGATCCTCGATCTTGATGACCTCCGCACCCAGTTGCGCCAGGTGCAGCGACGCGAACGGCCCCGCGCCGTACTGCTCCAGGGATACGATCCGGACGTCCTCGAGCGGCCTCACCGCGCCTCCTCCTTCCGCCCGGCGAGGGTGAGCGGGGTGCGCGCCCGGGGCCGCGGCGGGGTGGCGCGTTCCGCACCGCGGCGGTGGACGTAGAAGGTGCGCTCGAACGTCAGCACCTCGGCGCCGTCCTGGTTGATCGTGCGCGTGCGGATCGTGACGATCCCGGCCTCCGGGCGCGACCGCGACTCCCTCGTGGCCAGCACGATCGACTCGGACCACAGCGTGTCCCCCGCGTACACGGGGGCGGTCAGGCGCAGCCCGTCGAGCCCGAGGTTCGCGAACGCGTTCTGGGTGGTGTCGGTGACGGACTGCCCGATCGCGATCGCGATCGTCAGCGGCGACGCGACGAGCATCCGGCCGAACTCCGACGACTCGCCCACCTGCGCGTTGAAGTGCGCCTGGTTGGTGTTCATCGTCAGCAGCGTGAACCAGGTGTTGTCGGTCTCGGTCACCGTGCGGCCGAGCGGGTGCTCGTAGACGTCGCCGACGGCGAAGTCCTCGAAGAAGCGGCCCTGCCAGCCCGGCTGAATGCGTGTCATGGTTCCTCCGTCGTCGAGCGCAGGGGTTTGCCGGCCATCTCGCGGTAGCAGGCCACCGCGACCACGGCGAGCGCCGAGCCCGCGACGATCAGGTAGGCCGGCATGAGCGTGGTGCCGAAAACGCCGCCGAGGTAGGTCGCGAGCAGGGGGGTGCCTCCGCCGAAGATCGCCGCCGACACGTTGTGGCCGATCGAGAACCCGCCGAAGCGCACCTTCGTCGCGAAGATCTCGGCGAACGCGGCAGCGACCGCACCCAGGTAGGTGCCGTGCAGCAGGCCGAGGATCCCGAGCCCGACGAACGTCGACACGCCGCCCCGGCTGATGAGCAGGAACACCGGCACCGTCGCGACGACGAAGCCGAGCGCGGCCGCCATCATGATCGGCTTGCGGCCCCAGCGGTCCGACAGCCGCCCGGACACCGGGATCACCAGGACGTTCAGCACCACCACCGTGCTGGTGGCGAGGAACGCCTGGAGCGGCTCGAACCCGAGGACCTTGGTCAGGTAGGTCGGCATGTAGACCAGGGCGAGGAAGTAGCCCAGGTGCACGACGATCCCGATGCCGCCGGCCAGCAGCACCTCCCGCCAGCCCTTCACCACGGCCTCGCGCAGCGGGTGGCGCACCACCTGGCCCGAGCGTTCGAGCTCCTCGAACTGCGGGCTCTCGTCGAGGCGAAGCCGGATGTAGAGCCCGACCAGACCCAGCGGCCCGGCCACCAGGAACGGCAGTCGCCAGCCCCACGCCGCGATCTGCTCGGCGTCGAGGAGGAGGTTCAGCACGGTCGGTGCGGCCAGCCCGAGGAAGAAGCCGAGGGTCGCCGAGAACTGGATCCAGCTCGTCACCGCGCCGCGCTTCCGGTCGGGCGAGTACTCGGCGATGAACGCCGTCGCCCCGGTGACCTCGCCACCGGCGGTGAAGCCCTGCACCAGCCGCAGCGCGACGAGCAGGGCCGGCGCGAGCACGCCCACCGCGGCGTAGGTCGGCAGCAGCCCGACGCAGAACGTCGCGGCCGACATCACCAGGATGATCACGCAGAGGACACCGCGGCGGCCGACGCGGTCGCCGAGCGGACCGAAGAACATCCCGCCCAGCGGCCGCACCACGAACGCCGCTCCGAACGCGGCGAACGACAGCAGCAGCGAGGACGCCGGGTCGTTCGTCGGGAAGAACAGCTGCCCGAGGACCACGGCCATGTAGCCGTAGACGGCGAAGTCGAACCACTCCAGGCAGTTGCCGATGGAGGTCGCCAGCACCGCGCGGCGCAGGTCCGCCGGTGCCACCTCGGTGTGTGCTCTCGTGCCGGGTTCCTGCGTTCCGGGTTTCAGCGCCATTGCTGTCACTCCCTCTTCTCGGTGCCCAGGCCCGCGGCGACATCGTGGGCCTCCTGGCTGACGGCGACGTAGCTGCGCGGGGACGAGGCGTCGCCGATGACGAGCGCGTCGCGCTCCCCCGCCGGCTGCGGACCGGGCGCCGCCGGCCCGGCCAGCACGACCGTCCCGACGGGTCCGAGGTCGCGCTCCCGCCCGGAGTAGACGTGCCGCGCGACGAGCCGCCCGCCCTCGGCGCGCACCGGCTCGACGAGCGCGTGCACGTCGACCCCGGTCTCGTCGAGGCGGCGCGAGACGCCGATGCGGCTGACGTAGGCGACCCGCCGGGCCGGCGCCTCCCGCCGGGTGACCAGCCGGACCTCGGTGCCGCGCGCGGCGAGCGCGCACACGAACGCGTAGACGGGCTCGTCCTCGAGCTCGTCCACCACGACGACGGGCCCGGCAAGCTCGCCGGCCCGCACGGCCTCGGCCAGCGCCACCGTGACCACGCCGGGGACCTCGTCGACCACCGGGACGGCCCCGGTGGCGACCACGACGACGTCGTCGGCGTCCCACCCGGCGACGGTCTCCTGGGTGACCTCGGTACCGAGGTGTACGCCCACCCCGGCGGCGGTGACGGCGTCGGCGAGCCAGTCGGCCGCGAGCGCCATCCGCTCGCGCCCGGGCGTCTCCGCGTCCCGGCGCAGCCGGCCCCCGAGGCGGTCGGCGCGCTCGTAGACGTGGACGTCGTGGCCGCGGCCCGCGGCGGTGCGGGCTGCCTCCAGGCCCGCGGGCCCACTACCGACCACGTGGACGGTCAGCCGCTCGTCCGCGACGGGAGGGTCCCCGTGCAGCTCGCGACCCGTGTCGGGCGCGTACATGCAGGCGATGCGGCGACCCGTGTGGATGAAGTCCCAGCAGACGTTGCAGTACGTGCACGGGCGCGGGGTCTCGCCGCGCTCGGCCTTGCGCACGAGGTCCGCGTCGGCGATCCAGGCCCGCGCCATCCCGACCAGGTCGGCCGTGCCGTCCCGCACGAGCCGCTCGGCGGTCGCGACGTCGGGCACCTTGGCCAGCGCCATCACCGGCACGCCTGCGGCGACCTCGCGCACGCCGGCCGCGAGGTGCACGAACGGGACGTCGTCGAACGCCATGTCCGGGACGTGGTACTCCAGGCTGGGGCTGAAGTTGGCCTGGCTCACCGCCAGGTAGTCGACCGGCGCGGTGTTGCCGAGCACCCGCACGATCCGCTGCGCCTCGGCCAGGTCGATCCCCCCGTCCACGTACTCGTGGGCGCTGATCTTGAGCCCGACGGCGAAGTCCGGGCCGCAGGCCTCCCGGACGCCCCGCACCACCGCGGCCACGAAGGCGGTGCGGCGCGCGGTGTCGCCGCCCCACGCGTCGTCGCGGTGGTTGCTCCACGGGGACAGGAACTGGGTGATCAGGTAGCCGTGCGCGCCGTGCAGCTCCACGCCGTCGAACCCGGCGGCGTGCAGGTTGGCCGCCGAGCGCACGAACCCGTCCACGACCTCGCGGACCTCCGCGTCGGTCATCGTCCGCGCCGTGACACCGCTGTACGGGTCGCGCCCGCCCGAGGGGGCCCACGGCTGCAAGGTGGGGTTCCACAGCGCCTGCCGGCCCACGTGCCAGAGCTGGCCGAAGACGCGGGCACCGTGGCGGCGGCACGCGTCGGCGAGCGTGCGGAAGCCGGGCACGAGCGACTCGTCGTACGCCAGTGGCGTCGTCCCGTTCGGGATGGAGGTCGGGTGCACCGACAGGCCCTCGGTGACGACGATCCCCGCACCACCGCGGGCGCGGGCGGCGTAGTAGGCGACGAGGTCGTCGGTGATCTCGGTGTTGCGGCCGAGGTTGTTGACCGTGGCGAGGAACGCCAGGCGGTTCGGCAGGTCCAGGCGGCCTGCCGCGTACGGGGCCAGAACGGTGTCGGGCATGCAGTCACCTCACCACCGCACGACGGCGTGCGGTGCAGGGCTGCCTCGCCTCCACCTGCGCGGGGCACCTCACCGGCGGGCGAGCACCGTGCAGCGGACTCGGCGTCCACCGGGGCGACTCCGCCTGCCGGTGGGGTTCCGGTATCCGATCAACCAGCCGTCCGGCCTGTCAAGCCCGGGTGTCCGGGGTACCCAACTCGGCGCGGCACTCCTCGTACCGCTGCACGAGGTCGCGGAACGCCCCGATGATCGCCTTGCGGCCGTTGCCGTAGTAGTGCCGCTCGAGGGTGGCGAGGATGCGCGCGGAGTTACGGAGCGGGTCGCTGCCGATCAGCAGCTCGCGCACGAACCGGTCGGCGACGGCCGTGGCGAGCGTCGTGGAGGCGTCCAGGACCAGACCGGAGTCCAGGTCGATGCGCGCGATCACCGTGAGGTGCCGCCACATCACCCCCGCGCCCGTGCTCTGCGGCAGCTGGGCGTAGCCCGCGACCAGCACGACGTCGGAGAGCCGCCCTTCGTCCACGCGCTGCACCCGATCACCTGCGGGGCGCGCTGTCCAGCGGTGACCCGACACCGATCCGGAGCATCCGGTCCCCGCCCCGCTGGAACCGGTAGGGCACGCGGCTGAGCTCCGTGCGGTGGCCGAGCGCGTCGAGCTCGCGGCGCAGGCCGTCCAGGAACGCCACCGGTTCGGCGGTCCCCGACACGACCACGGGGAAGACCCGCACCTCGCGCCGCGCCACGCGGACGAGCTCGGCGAGCGCCCGCCGGTGCCAGTCCTCGCCGAAGCGGTCGGCCCAGGTGAACAGCAGGTGCGAGCACAGCACGAGATCGACGCTGCCGGAGGCCAGCGGAAGGTCGGGCAGCGCACCGGCGACGTACCGCCCGGGACGCCGGTGCAGGTCGGCGATGAAACGCTCCGCGGCGGCCCGCCGCATCTCCGCCCGCCGCTCGGGGCTGCCGTACCAGCTCCACTCGAACCGGTCCGCGTTGTCATCGATGATCCGGTCGGCCTCGTCGAGCCCCGCCCGCAGCCGCGCCGCCAGCTCGCTCCGCCCGATCACGTAGGCGGGATCGACCGCGACGACCCGGCCGTCCGTCTCGGCGGTGAAGCTGGAGCCGCCCGCCGAGCAGTCGAGCACCGAGCCCGCCAGGTCCTCGGGAACGAGGTCGAACATCGCGCGGTACTCCGCCGCGGACCGGGACGACACGAACATGCGATCTCCTCGAAGGCAGGCGAGCACGGCGGCCACGATCGATCTTCCTCGCTCCAGCCGGCGTGGTGCTCCCTGCCCATCCGCTGCGGGTTCGCCGGGTCTCACGTGACCGTCCTGTGGTCTCGGTCCTCATCGCCTTCGGAGGTGGCTGGGGTGGCACAACTACCGAACCCTGGGGTTGCTCCGGCGGCCGTCCCCGACCGGAGGGCACGCCATTCCCGACGAGACCGCCTCCGCCGGGTGCCCACACAACCGTCCTGTCGTCCTGATTCCTTTCCCGCGCCTCGCCATGGAGTGGTGCCTTCGGCTCGGACCGCGTTCCGCGGAACGCAATTTTCGGCCGATCTTTCTCGCCCGGGCGAGCCGGGTCACCTCGGCGCGGATGCGATCGACCTCGATCGGGGTATCGTGCGCTGGCCGCTCGTTCGCGTCGCTATCGCGCCTGTGGAGGTGGCCGGGTTGGAATCACTACCGAACCCTTGGGGTTGCTCCGGCGGCCGTCCCCGACCGGCGGGCACGCCCGTCTGCGACGAGACCGCCTCCGCCGGTGCCCACGCAACCATCCGGTGGTCCGGATTCCCACCCCGACCCTCCCCGAGAAGTGGTTGCTGCCATCGTT
>NZ_BAABJO010000053.1:0-36805 GCF_039543345.1 Pseudonocardia adelaidensis
CCACGCTGCGCGCACCGGCCGACGTCCCGAGTACGCCCGGTACGAGGGCCGCCGCCCGGCACACGCAGCGAGAACCTGGATCCACCGACTTACCCAACGGACTTCCGGCGGGGGACACTAGGTGCGAGCGGCGGGGCCGCTCGCTCCACCTCCCAGCCCGCGCAGGCGTGGGCGCAGGTCGGCGTCGGACAGGCCCGCCAGCCCGTCCCGCTCGATCCGCCTCGCGAGCCCCTCGGCGTGCGCCTGGAGCCCGGGGATGTCCAGGCCCGCGGGGGCGGGCGCTGCCCAGCAGCCGATGCGGTGCGCGGCGCGCTCGAGCAACGCTGCCGCGCCGCGGGCGTTGCCGCGCTGCGCGTGCGTCAGGCCGACGGCGAGCTGGGCGAGCCCGCGCCAGAGCTCCCGTTCCTCGTCGGGCGCGGCCTTCCAGGCGGCCTCCAGCACGTCGTGCGCCGGGAACGGCAGGCCGTCGTCGAGCAGCCGCTGCGCCTCGGTGACGCTCTCGTCGGCGCTGAGCACGAGGTCCTCGGGCACCCGCTCGACGCCCTCGGCGCCGTGGGGGAGCGGGCGGCCCGCCGCGTCGCGGGGGCGGGCGTTGCGGGGGCGTCCGGCGGGGTCGCGGTCGCGCGTGGTGTCCACGACGACAACCGTGCCACGACCGGTCACCCGGGTGGCAGGAGAGCCTCCGCCAGTGCCCGCGCGTTGCGCGCGGGCCCCTCGGCCCCGAGTGCCTGCGCGGAGGCGTAGACGCCCTCGATGAGGAGTGCGAGCTGGTCGGCGAGCGCGTCGTGGCCGGGCATGTCCGCGGTGAGCTCGCCGAGCCGCGCGCGGACCCAGGCCTTGTTGGCGGCGGCGTTGCGGTGCGCGGCGACCTCCGGGTCGGGGAACTCGGTCAGCGCCATCTGGAAGGGGCAGCCCCGGCAGCGGTCGGGCTGCGTCTGCACGGCGAGCTCGTCGAACAGCGACAGGATCCGCTCCCGCGGACTCCCGTCGCCGAGCGCGGAGTCGAACCACTCGCGGTAGGCGTGGTCGGCCCGCTCGACGTACGCCGCGACGAGGTCGTCCTTCGAGGCCCAGAGCCGGTAGAGGGTGGTGGGGGCCACCCCGGCCTCCGCGGCGACCCGGTCGACGCCGACGGCACGGATGCCCTGCCAGTAGAACAGCTCGTGCGCCACCTCGAGGACGTGCTCGCGCGTCTCCGCGGAGCTGCGGCGCGTCGCCGTTCCCGCTCGGGCCATGGCGCCATGCTACTGCGTTAGGGACCGTTCCCTAGCGTTCTGCGTCACACCGTCTTGTCGCCGCTGCCGGGGCGGCATAGCTTCTTGATAGGGAACGATCCCTAACAACGAGGAGGCGGGTCATGAACACCCGATCCGGCCCGGCACTGGCGGCGCTCTTCGCGGCGGCGTTCGTGATGGGCAGCGCCGAGCTGCTCGTCGTCGGGGTGATCGACCTCATCGCCGCCGACCTGGAGGTACCGGTGAGCACCGCGGGGGCGGCCGTCACCGCGTACGCGCTCGGCATCGCCATCGGCGGGCCGGTCCTGACCGCGCTGACCATCCGCTCCGGCCGCCGTGCCGTGCTCGCCTGGGCGCTGGCCGGGTACGTGCTGGCCACCGCCGCCCCGCTCGTCACGCCGAGCGCGGGGCTCTTCCTCACGACCCGGTTCGCCGCTGGGTCGCTGCACGGGCTGTTCATCGGTGTCGCGTTCGCCGTCGCGGGCGCACTGGTGCCGCCGGAGCGCACGGGCCGTGCGATCGGGATCGTGCTCGGCGGGATCTCGGTGTCCACGGCCCTCGGCGTTCCGCTGGGCACGCTGGTCGGGCAGGGGATGGGCTGGCGGGCCGGTTTCGCAGGGGTCGCCGTGCTCGGGCTGGGCGCGCTGCTCGCGCTGCTGCGCGCCGTCCCGGCGGTGGCGGCGACCGGCGGTGGGCGCGCGCTCGTGCAGGCGCGGTACGCGTTCGCGCCCCGGGTGCTGGCCGTGCTCGGGACCGGGCTGCTGCTACTGGGAGGCCAGTACGCCGTGCTCACCTACATCACGCCGTTCCTGCAGGAGCGCACCGGCGTCTCGAGCAGTGCGGTGAGCGTGTTCCTGCTCGCCTACGGCGTCGCCACCGCGGCCGGGGTCTTCGCGGGCGGGTGGGCCGCCGATCGCAGCGCCACCCGGGCACTCGTGCTCGGCAGCGCCGCCCTGGCGGTCGCGCTCGGGCTCCTGCACCTCGTCGCCGCGATCCCGGTCCTCGTCGTGATCGTGCTGGTCGCGTGGGGCGTCGTCGGCACAGGTCTCGTGCCCTCCCTGCAGTACCGCGTTCTCGAGCTCGCCGGGCCCGGCCGCGACCTCGCCGCCACGCTGCCCGCGTCGGCGCTGAACGGCGGCATCGCGCTCGGCGCGCTCGCGGGCGGCTGGACCCTCGACGCCTACGGCGCGGGCGGCCCCGTGATCGTCGGCCTCGTGGTCACCGCCGCCGCTCTCCCCGCCGCGTGGGCCACCTCCGCGCTGCGCGTCACCCCCACCCGGACCGAAGGAGCATCGGCATGACCGACCTGACCGGACGCACCGCCCTCGTCACCGGCGCCTCCCGCGGCATCGGCCGCGCGATCGCGAAACGGCTGGCCGCCGACGGCGCGCACGTCGCCGTGCACTACGGCACCAACGAGGAGGCGGCCGCGCAGACGATGGCCGCGATCGAGGAGGCGGGCGGGCAGGCGTTCGCCGTGCGGGCGGACCTCGCCGAGACCTCCGAGCTCGACACCCTGTTCGCAGGCCTCGAGGAGGGCCTCGCCGGGCGCCCGCTCGACATCCTGGTCAACAACGCCGCCGTCATCGACTACTCGGGGACGATCGAGGGTGCCACCCCGGACGGCTTCGACCGGTTGTTCGCGGTGAACGTCCGCGCGCCGCTCTTCCTCGTCCAGCGCGCGCTGCCGCTGATGCCCGCCGGCGGCCGGATCGTGAACGTCTCGTCCGGCGTGACCTGGTTCGCCACGCCCGATGTCGTCTACAGCATGAGCAAGGGCGCGCTGAACGTGCTCACCCGCTCGCTCGCGCAGACCCAGGGCCGGCGGGGGATCACCGTCAACACGGTCTCGCCGGGCATCACGGAGACCGACATGAACAGCTGGCTGAGCCAGAGCCCCGAGGCGGCCCGCGGGGTCGCGAACATGGTCGCGCTCGGCCGGCACGGGCAGCCCGCCGACATCGCCGACGCCGTGGCGTTCTTCGCCTCTGACGACGGCCGGTGGGTGACCGGGCAGACCCTGGAGGTCAACGGCGGGCTGCTCCTCGGCCCGCCCGCGGCGTAGCGGATCGCAGCAGAGCCACTTTCCTGCAACGAGCCTGCGGGAAAGTGGCTTCGCCTTCCCCGGGGAGTGCGTTTGGACCGCAAACTCACCGCCCGGCCACCCGGAACCACACGTGCGTCGCGAGCGGGGCGGTGCCGGCGTCGATCCGCTCCAGCCGGACGTGCGTGCCGCCGGGATGGTCGAAGAGCCGCACGCCGTCCCCGAGCAGCACGGGGGCGATGAGGGTCAGCACCTCGTCGAGCTCGCCCGCCTCCAGGCACGAGCGCGCGGTCTCGGCGCCCAGGACGTTGACGTACTTCTCGCCGGCCGCGGCCCGGGCGGCGGCGACCGCCTCGCCGAGGTCGGTCACGAACGTCACCCCGGGTACCGGGTCGGCCGGGGGCTTGCGGGTGAGCACGAACTGCGGGCCCTCCCAGCCGCCGCCGAACACCTTGCCCTCCGCCTCGGTACCGGCGTGCGGGTCGTCGCCGCGGAACGTGCGGCCGCCCGCGAGGATCGCGCCGATCCGGGGGATCAGCTCGTCGACGACCGGGTTCGGGCCGAGGTACGGGGTGAGCCAGGACATGTCGCCGCCGGGGCCGGCGATGAACCCGTCGAGCGACATCGTGACCGAGTACAGGAGCTGTGCCATGTCATGGTGACGGTGCGGCGCCGGGAACGTCATCGGTGAGCAACAGCGGCAGGCCGAACGCGGCGAAGAGGTGCGTCTCGTGGAAGGCGATGGCCTCGGTGATCAGGCCGTGCTCGATGCGCAGCACCGAGATCGCGAACGCGCGGTGGTCCTCTCCGGTCCGCAGGTACGCGGCCACGGCGGGCTGCCCGTTCACCCGGGTGGGCAGCATCCGGAAGCGGTGGCCCAGCCCGTCCGGGGACCAGCTCGCGCGGAGCGCCGCGACCATCGCGTCACGGCCGCGGAACCACATCGGCCACGGGGGCATCGCGGTGCGCACGTCCTCGGCGAGCACCGCGGCCAGCGCATCGGGGTCGGCGCTCTCCATCGCGGCCATGTAGCGGCGCAGCACCGTGCGCTCGTCGGCGGTGGGCGGGGTGGACGGCGCCCAGTCGACGCGGCGCTCGGGCAGGTGCTCACGCAGCGTGGCCCGCGCCCGCTGCAGCGCGCTGTTGACGGACGCGACGCTGCCGTCGAGGGCGGACGCGATCTCGCCCGGCCGCCAGCCGAGCACGTCCCGCAGCAGCACCGCCGCGCGCTGCCGGGGCGGCAGGTGCTGGATGGCGACCAGGAAGGCGAGCTCGATCGTCTCCCGCGCGACGGCCGCGGCGCCCGGCTCCGCGTCGTCGGGGGCGAGCCGGTCCGGGAACGGCTGCAGCCACGGGATGTCGGTGCGCGCGGGCAGCGCGGCACCCGGGTCCGACGGTGGCCGCAGGTCCGCCGGCAGCACGCGGCGCGCCCTGCCGTCGAGCGCGTCGAGGCAGGCGTTCGTGGCGATCCGGTAGAGCCAGGCGCGCAGGCCGGAGCGGCCCTCGAACCCGCCGATGCCCTTCCAGGCCCGAAGGAACGTCTCCTGCACCATGTCCTCGGCCTCGTCGAACGAGCCGAGCATCCGGTAGCAGTGCACGCGCAGCTCGCGGCGATGGGTTTCCACCATCGCCGCGAACGCGTCGTGCTCGATGGTCACTCGCCGCGCAGGAGCTGTTCGAAGGGAACCGGGTCCCCGAACGGGTCCGGGGCCGCCGTCGCGGGCCGGGCGGCGACGAGGTCGGCGAGCTCGCCCGCGGCCCGCGCGATGCGCCGGTCCAGGGCCGGCACGCCCGCGGCCCCGCCCGCCCAGTCCTCCGGGGCCGCGAACACCGCGGTGGGGACCACCACCGCGTGCAGGTACGCCATCAGCGGGCGTACGGCGTGCTCCAGGGCGAGGGAGTGGCGGCCGGTGCCGCCGGTGGCGCCGACCAGCGTCGGCTTCCCGTCGAGCGCGCCGTCCTCGAGCGCGTCGAAGAGCAGCTTGAACAGGCCGTTGTAGGACGCCGAGAACGTGGGCGTGACCGCGATCAGGCCGTCGGCGCCCACCACCGCGTCCACGACCGGTCGCAGGCCCGGCGCGACGAAGCCGGTGAGCACGGCGTCCACCAGCTCGTGGGCGTGCTCGCGCAGCTCCACGACCTCGAGCTCGGTGTCCACGCCGTGCTCGGCGAGCGCCGCGGTGGTGGCCGCGGCGAGCCGGTCGGCGAGCAACCGGGTGGACGACGGGACACCGATCCCCGCGCTCACGACGGCGATCTTCCGGGTGGTCATGCGGGCACCTCCTCCGTGGCGCGCGCCGCCTTCAGGCTCTCGTGGGTCGGGGCGTCCGGGACGTGCTGCGGGGCGCGCGCGGCGAACTCCTCGCGCAGCACCGGGACCACCTCCTCGCCGAGGATGTCCAGCTGCTCGAGCACCGTCTTGAGTGGCAGGCCCGCGTGGTCCATGAGGAACAGCTGGCGCTGGTAGTCGCCCGCGATCTCGCGGAACGCCAGCGTCTTGTCGATGACCTGCTGGGGGCTGCCGACGGTGAGGGCGGTCAGCTCCGAGAAGTCCTCGAGCGACGGGCCGTGCCCGTAGACGGGTGCGTTGTCGAAGTACGGC
Organism: Pseudonocardia adelaidensis; assembly: GCF_039543345.1. NCBI lineage: Bacteria > Bacillati > Actinomycetota > Actinomycetes > Pseudonocardiales > Pseudonocardiaceae > Pseudonocardia > Pseudonocardia adelaidensis. Next base: position 5,882 of record NZ_BAABJO010000053.1, read on the forward strand.
CGGAACTCGCGCACGGCGTCCTGGGAGTTCTTCCGCACGAACACCTGCCCGCCGAGCCCGACGATCGCCTGGTCGGCCGAACCGTGGCCGTAGTGCTCGAACCGGCGCCGGTACAGGTCGACCATCCGCCGGACGTGCCCGGCGTCCCAGAAGATGTTGTTGTGGAAGAAGCCGTCGCCGTAGTAGGCGGCCTGCTCCGCGATCTCGGGGCTGCGGATGGACGCGTGCCAGACGAACGGCGGCACCCCGTCGAGGGGCCGCGGCGTCGAGGTGAAGCCCTGCAGCGGTGTGCGGAAGCGGCCCTCCCAGTCGACGGCCTCCTCGCGCCACAGCCTGCGCAGCAGCGCGTAGTTCTCCACGGCGAGCGGGATGCCGTCGCGGATGTCCTTGCCGAACCACGGGTAGACCGGCCCGGTGTTGCCGCGGCCGAGCATCAGGTCGACGCGCCCGTCGGACAGGTGCTGCAGCATCGCGTAGTCCTCGGCGATCTTCACCGGGTCGTTCGTGGTGATCAGCGTGGTGGCCGTGGACAGCAGCAGCCGCGTCGTGCGCGCGGCGATGTAGCCGAGCATCGTGGTGGGAGAGGACGGCACGAACGGCGGGTTGTGGTGCTCGCCGGTGGCGAAGACGTCCATGCCCACCTCCTCCGTCTTCAGCGCGATGGCGACCATCGCTTTGATCCGCTCGGCCTCGGTGGGCGTGCGGCCGTTCGTCGGGTCGGGCGTGACGTCACCGACGGAGAAGACGCCGAACTGCATCCCCATCTCGATCCCTGCTTCCGGTAGTTGCATCTGCAATCACCTTGCCCCAACGCGCGGGACGACGGGTTCATGCCCGGACCGTGCTCGGCGCCACACCACGCTCCCGCTTGAACGCCGCGCTGAACGTGAAGGCGTCCGCGTACCCGACGCGGCGCGCCACCGCCCCGACCGTGACGTCGGGGTCGGCGAGGTACTCGGCGGCGAGCGTCATCCGCCGGCTCCGCAGGTACGACAGCGGCGCCTCCCCGACGAGGTCGCGGAACCTCTTCGCGAACGTCGCCCGGCCGGCACCGCCCCGCGCCGCCAGCTCCTCCACGGTCCACCGCCGGGCCGGCTCGGCGTGCAGCGCCTCGAGGGCGGGCCCGACCACCGGGTCGGCGAGCGCGGCGAACCAGCCCGGCTCCTCGGGCGCGCGCGTGGCGAACCACGCGTGCAGCGTGCAGGTGAGGAGCCAGTCCAGCAGCCGGTCCTGCACCACGGCCGGCCGCTCACACCCGCGATCGAGCAGCTCGAGCAGCGTGACGCAGTCCGCGTCATCGGGCGGGACGACCGCGGACGGCGGCAGCGCGCCCGCGAGCCGGACGCCGCTGCCCCGGGACCGGTACCCGCACACGAGCAGGGATGCGCCCGCGTCGCCCGCCCGCACCGTGACGTCGGCGCCCGGCTGGACCATCGCGACGCCGCCCGCCGGGAGCGCCTCGCCCGCCACCGCGACCGCGCCCGCGACCACGCCGCACAGCACGAGCGGCGAATCCACGCGGACGGCGTACTCCTCGCCGGGGCCGAGCCGGGCACGCGCCAGCGCGCCCTCGTGGGTCCGGATCCCACGGAGCAGGGTCTCCAGGACCGTCACGTCTCCGGAGGATAGACGGGTTCGCATCACCCGCCGACGCGCGAGCATGTCCGCGGCCGGTACCTGCGAGATCCACTGGGCGGCATGGACTCGGACATCCCGGTGCTGGCCGCGAACGGCAAGTCGGGCAGCCGGGTGGTCGCCGCGCTGCGGGCCGCCGGGCACCAGGTGCGGGCCGCGTCCCGGTCCGCGGAGGTCCGGTTCGACCGGGCGGACCCGTACACGTGGCCCGCCGTGGTCACCGGGGCGGGCGCGCTGTACCTCGTCGCCCCGGAGGACCCCGCCCCCGCTCCCGGCGTTCGTCGACGTCGTGCAGGAGGCGGGGGTGAAGCGGGTCGTGCTGCTCTCGGGCCGAGGGGTGGAGGCGTGGGGTGACCGGTACGGGCGTGCCGTCGCGGCCGCCGAGGACGTCGTGCGCGGCAGCGACCTGAGCTGGAGCTGAGCGGCATGTTCGAGATCCTCCGGGAGACCACATCGCCGCTCCCGCCACCGGGGTCGAGGACGTGCTGGGCCGGCCGCCGCGCTCCTTCGCCGGCTGGGTGGCGCACATCGCACCCACCGGGGCGTGGGCGGGCTGATCCCTGTCGGTGCGTCCAGGCATGATGCGCACCGATCGAGTGAGGGGAGCCCACGGATGACGGACGCACCGGCAGCGCTGTCGGAGCAGGACCTGGCGGCGGCACGCACCGAGCTGGCGGAGGGCCGGCAGTTCCCGGTGTGGTTCACCGCGGCCGCCGTCGGTGTCCCGGTGGGTGGCTCCGCGAAGATCGTGTCGATCGGGGAGCCGGCCGAGGGCGACTTCGTCGAGGTCCGGCCCACCGGCACCAAGGACACGGTGTTCTGCTCCCCGAACGAGCTCACCCGCACCCGCCCGCCGCGGCGGCGGGCGAAGCAGGCCCACCCCATAGCCACCCAGCCGCCTGCTGCCCGGCCGCCTGCTGCCCAGCCGCCTGCCGCCCAGCCGGCGGCGCCGCGTCCGCCGGCCCGGCAGGAGAAGCCGGTGCCGCTGCCGGAGGTGCCGGCCCGCAACGGCTCCGCGCCGCCCCCCGCCGAGGAGAGGAAGCCGGCGCGCGCCCGCCCCGCCGCTCGTCCGGCGGAGGTCACGGTCACGTTGAGCAGCACCGCCGACGGCGAGTGGACGGTGGAGGTCGCCACCGGTCGCAAGCGCACCGTCCGGCCCACGCCCGTGCAGCCCGCCGAGGTGGCGAAGGCGGCCCGGTCACTGCCCGCCGCCGTGGCCGAGGCGATCGAGTCGTCCCTCACGGCAGCCCGACAGCGGCAGGTCGAGCGGGTGGAGCGGCTGCGCGCCGAGCTCGACGCCGCGCAGCGGGCCCTGCACGAGCTCTCGGGCTGACCGCGGCGGCGCCAATAGGCGCTCACACACCAAGCGTGGTGCCGGCACACCAACTGCAGTTGGTGTGGGAGCGCGAAAGTTGGTGTGCGAGCGCGGAGGGTCAGGTGTGCGGGCCCACCGGATTGCGCAGCACGGCCGCCTGGGCGCGGCCCTTGCCGGCCAGCCGGGCCGCGGTGCGCAGGGTGCGGCGCGGCAGCTCGAGCACGTCCACCACCGCCCGGTAGCGCCATCCCGGCACCGACAGCCTGCGCCCCTTCGCGAGGTCGGCGAGGCAGGTGTCCACCACCCCGGCGGGGTCCAGCCCGTCGCGCGACGCGTCCGCGGGCGCGGGGAACATGGCGTTGCGCAGCTGCCCGGCCACGAGCGCGATCATGCGGACGCCGGTGCCCTCCAGCGACGCCGCCACCGTGTCGCTGAACGTCAGCACCCACGCCTTGCTCGCGGCGTACGCGTCGCCCCGACCGGCGAGGTAGCCGGCGAAGCTCGACACGTTGATCACCGCGCCCCGGTGCCGTTCCTTCATCCCGGGCAGCGCGGCCCTGGTCAGGCGCATCAGGGCCGTGATGTTGACGTCGATCTCGGCCTGCAGCTTGTCGACGTCCGCGGCCGTGAACTCGGTCTCGTCGCTCACGCCCGCGTTGTTCACGAGCATGTCGACCGGCCGGTCCGCGTCCTCGAGGCGGGCCTGCACCGCGGCGAGGCCCTTCTCGTCGCTCAGGTCGACCGCCAGGACCTCGACCGACCGGCCCGTCCCGCGGAGGAACGTCGCGACGCGCTCCAACCCGGTCCGGTCGCGGTCCACCAGCACGAGGTCGTGGCCGTCGCGGGCGAGCCGTCCGGCGAAGGCGGAGCCGAGCCCGCGGCTGGCACCGGTGACGAGGGCAGTAGGCATGCCCCGGAGGCTAGCGAGCCGCCGAACCTCGGCTCTTCGGGCCCACGATCAGGTCCAGCGCGGCCACGGCCTCCCGGCGGGCCACCGAGATCGTGACAGACCGTACCGGCCGAGGAGGTACGCGTATGCCGATCCCGGTGCGGGCTTCTCCCGGGCCGGTCGCAGCGCGGGCACTTCGAGGTTCGGGCCCCCCGCGGTCCGTCGCGCCAGCTGCGAACCGCCGAGCGACTGATCCCGGTGGATCTGCTCACGCAGGAGAGGCTCTGGCCGGAGCGGACGGCCTCCAGCGCGGCTCGGCGTCGTACACGCGGCCAGTGTTGCGTCCACCACCGACGATTTCGATCGCGCAACTGTGCCCCCGGTGGGATTCGAACCCACACTGGACGCTGTTTGAGAGCGCTGGCTCTGCCGGTTGGCCTACGGGGGCGGTGGAGTTCCGAACTCTAGCGCGGACGTCCTCGTGCTGCCTCCGCCCCTGCCCGCAATCGGCGGGATCACAGTTCGGCATCGCGACCGGCCGGTACTCTGAATCCTTCCGGTACAACCCCTCCGGCGAAGGAGAGCAGCCCTGTGAGCCAGCAGGTGTCCGAGCAGCAGTCCGCGGACGAGGCCCGACCGGCCGCCGGTCTGCGCGTGCTCGTGGTGGAGGACGAGGCACTCATCCGCCTCGACCTCACGGAGATGCTGACCGAGGAAGGCTATGTCATCGCCGGTGAGGCCGGCGACGGGGAGCAGGCCGTCGAGCTCGCCCGTGAGCTCCGTCCCGACCTCGTGATCATGGACGTGAAGATGCCGAAGGTGGACGGCATCGCGGCCGCCGGGTCGATCGTCGAGGAGAAGATCGCCCCCGTCGTCATGCTCACCGCCTTCAGCCAGCGCGACCTCATCGAGCAGGCCCGCGACGCGGGCGCGATGGCGTACCTGGTGAAGCCGTTCGCGCGGCACGAGCTGGTGCCGGCCATCGAGCTGGCGGTGTCCCGGTTCGCGGAGAAGCGGGCGCTCGAGGACGAGGTGGCCACGCTCACCGACCGGCTCGAGACGCGCAAGACCGTCGACCGCGCCAAGGGCCTGCTCATGACGCGGCAGAACATGACCGAGCCCGAGGCGTTCCGCTGGATCCAGCGCACGGCGATGGACCGCAGGACGACGATGAAGGCGGTGGCGGAGGCCATCGTGGACGGGCTGGCCGCGCCGAAGTCCTGACGGTCATGAACGTTGCGGTCCGGTAAAGGACGCGCCGCCGATGATGACTCTGTCACTCGCTGTCCCTTAACGTCCGCCCGTCTCCCGTAACGGGGAGCGGTCCCGCGGGGAGTCCGGGGGCGGTACGGAAGGACATGGACATGAGTCGGAATCGGAAGGTGCTCGCGCTCGCCGCGACACTGGCCGGCGCCCTGGTGCTCGCGGCGTGTGGTGGTGGTGGCGGTGGCGGTGGTTCCACCGGCGGTGCCACCTCCGCGCCGCGCGCGGAGCCGACGCAGGCGCCGTTCAGCCCGCCGGCCGACGCCGAGCTCCCGGCCGGCGACGGCCAGGGGAAGTGCACCGGCAACCCGACGATCGCCTACGTCGGCACGATCGCCGGCGCGAACGCGGCGCTGGGCATCGCGATCAAGCAGGCGGTCCAGCTCGGCATCGAGGAGCACAACCAGGCCAACCCCGGCTGTCAGGTCACCTACAAGGAGTTCGACACCGGCGGCTCCCCGCAGACCGCGCTCGCCCCCACGGTCGCCGCGATCAACGACCCGTCGATCCTCGGGATCGTGGGCCTGCCGTTCTCCGGCGAGTCCGAGGCCGTCGGCCCGTCGCTCTCGGAGGCGGGTCTCGTCTCGGTCACCCCGTCGGCGACGAACCCCGACCTCACGACGAAGGGGTGGAAGCACTTCTTCCGCGCCCTCGGCAACGACGCGGTGCAGGGTCCCGCGGCCGCCCGGTTCATGACCGGCACCCTCGGTGCGCAGAAGGTGTGCGTGGTCCGGGACGACAGCTCCTACGGGCAGGGTCTCGCCACCGAGCTGACCAAGGCGCTCGGCGACGCGGCGGCCTGCCAGGAAGAGGTGAAGACCGGCCAGCGGGAGTTCTCCGCCGCGATCGGCGCGGTCCAGTCGGCGAACCCGGACGCCATCTTCTACTCCGGCTACTACGACGAGGGTGCGCCGTTCGCCCAGCAGCTGCGTGACGCCGGGATCGAGGCCGAGCTCGTCGTGCCGGACGGGGTGAAGGACCCGATCTTCGTCCAGAACGCGGGCGAGGCGTCCGATGGCGTCTACATGACGTGCCCGTGCCTTCCCGGTGACGTCTTCCCGGAGTTCACCGACGCGTACAAGGCGCGGTGGAACGCCACGCCGCAGACCTACTCGGCCGAGGCCTACGACTCCACGACGATCCTGCTGCGGGGGCTCGACCAGGGCATCTCCGACCGGGCCGGGTTGCTCGACTTCGTGCGCAACTACGACGGGCAGGGCCTGACCAAGCACTTCAAGTGGAACGCGAACGGTGAGCTCAACGAGACACCGGTGTGGACCTACGTCGTGAAGGACGGCCAGATCCAGCGACTGGCTCCGATCGACTAGGAACACGGGTCAGGCGCCAACGAGATCGGTGACGGACGCGCGGTCCCGGGACATCCTCCGGGACCGCGCCTTCGTCACGTGAAGACGGGAAACACCCCTGTGATCACCCACGTCACGAGCGTGCTCGCGCAGGACGGGCTGGTCGACTTCAACTTCGGGTTGCTGGTCGACCGGTTCTGGGCCAACACCATCGACGGCCTGGCCTACGGCTCCATCTACGCGCTGGTAGCAATCGGATACACCCTGGTCTACGGCGTACTCCGCCTGATCAACTTCGCACACAGCGAGATCTTCGTCATCGGCGTCTTCGCCACCTACTTCGCCTTCGCCGCCATGGGCTTCGCCCCCGGTGGGACGGCCCAGGTCGCGCTGCTCCCGCTCATCGGATCGTTGCTGGTCGCCGGGATCGTGGCGATGCTGGCGTCGGGCGCCTCCGCCGTGCTGCTGGAGCGCGTCGCCTACCGGCCGCTACGGAAGCGCGGAGCCCCGCCGCTGGTCTTCCTGATCACCGCGATCGGCGCGTCGTTCGCCATCCAGCAGATCTTCCTGATCACGCTCGGCGGCAACTCGCAGCCCTCGATCCGGCTGCTGCGCCCCACCGAGGTGTTCTCGGTCTTCGGCGCGCGCGTCACGAACATCCAGATCCTCACGTTCGTCGCTGCGATCGTGCTGATGGTCGTCGCCGACACGTTCGTCAACCGCACGCGGCTCGGCCGCGGTGTCCGCGCGGTCTCGCAGGACCCGACGACCGCCACGCTGATGGGCGTCAACCGCGAGCGGGTCTTCATGCTCACGTTCCTGCTCGGCGGGGTGCTGGCCGGCGCGGCGGCCCTGTTCTACCTGATGACCATCCCGGCGGCCGCGGTCTACAACGGCGGCTTCCTGCTCGGCATCAAGGCGTTCACGGCCGCGGTGCTCGGCGGGATCGGCAACCTGCGCGGCGCCCTGCTCGGCGGGCTCGTCCTGGGCGTGGCGGAGAACTACGGCCAGACGTTCTTCGGCGGTGAGTGGCGTGATGTCATCGCGTTCGTGCTGCTGATCATCGTGCTGATGTTCCGGCCGACGGGCATCCTCGGCGAGTCGCTCGCGAAGGCACGGGCATGAGCGCCGCACACGCCGTCGACGGCGTCCGCGTCCCGTTCGGCACCCGGATGCGCAACTGGTGGGGGTCGCTCGACCGCTGGCAGCAGTGGGCGGTCCTCATCCCGGTCGTGGTGCTGATCTACCTGCTGCCGGTGCTCAACCCGCCACTCCTGACCACCGAGCCCGGCACCAACTTCCAGATCACGCTGTTCAACGCCGCCCGGATCGCGTTGATCGCGATCGGGCTGAACATCGTGGTCGGGCAGGCGGGCCTGCTCGACCTGGGGTACGTCGGCTTCTTCGCGGTCGGTGCGTACACCACGGCGGTGCTGTCGAGCCCCGACTCGTTCCTGAACTCGCAGTACCCGTGGCTGATCTGCGTTCCCGCCGCGATGTTCGTCACCGCGGTGTCGGGGCTGATCCTCGGGGCGCCGACGTTGCGACTACGCGGCGACTACCTGGCGATCGTCACGCTCGGGTTCGGCGAGATCGTCCGCCTGCTCGCCGACAACCTCGACCCGCTGCGCGGCCAGCGCGGCTTCGCCGCCATCCCCGGCCCCGAGGTCACCCGCGCGGACGGGTCGCAGATCTTCACCGCCACCAACGGCACACCGTGGTACTGGCTGACGATCACGGTGATCATCATCGTGTTGATGCTCGTCGGGAACCTCGAACGCAGCCGGGTGGGCCGGGCGTGGGTGGCGATCCGGGAGGACGAGGACGCCGCCGAGGCGATGGGCGTGCCCACGTTCCGGTTCAAGCTGTGGGCGTTCGCGATGGGGGCGACCATCGGCGGGCTGTCGGGCTCGATCTACGCGGGGCAGGTCGGTTTCATCAACAGCCAGGGCTTCGACGTGGTCACGTCGATCCTGTTCCTGGCCGCGGTGGTGCTCGGGGGGTCGGGCAACAAGGTCGGGGTGATCCTCGGCGCGTTCATCATCGTGTACATCCCGGACCGGTTCCAGGTCATCGCCGAGTACCGCTTCCTGATCTTCGGTCTGGCGATCATCGTGCTCATGATCTTCCGTCCGCAGGGGCTGCTCGGCGCCCGCCAGCGCCTGCTGACCTACGGGCGGCGGGCCTACCAGCGCCTGATCGGCAAGGGGGAGCAGATCAGCAGCGAGAGCGCCCTGGGCAAGCACCAGGAAGGGGTGGTCCGGTGACCCGCCCCGAGCCGCCGACGGAGGAGATCTCGGTCGAGCCGCCGGAAGGTGGGCTGGTCGCCGAGCTGCAGCGGATGACGCCGCAGGAACGGGCGGAGCACGAGAAGGCGGTCGCGGCGGCCGCCGCCACCGACCGGGAGATCACCGTCGGCGTCGGTGACACGCTGCTCGAGCTGCGCGACCTCACGATGCGCTTCGGCGGCCTCACCGCGCTCGACGCCGTGTCGTTCTCGATCCAGCGAGGGGAGATCCTCGGGCTGATCGGGCCGAACGGCGCAGGCAAGACCACCTGCTTCAACGCCATGACCGGGGTCTTCCGGCCGACGTCCGGGGACGTGCTGCTGGAGGGGCGGTCGATCGCCCGCAGCCACCGCTACGAGATCACCCGGCTCGGCATCGCCCGGACGTTCCAGAACATCCGGCTGTTCGGCGAGATGACGGCCCTGGAGAACGTGATGGTGGGCACCGACGCCCGGCACAGGACGAGCGTGCCGGGTGCGGTCTTCCGCTTCCCCCGGCACTTCGCCGAGGAACGGGCCGGCGTCGAGAAGTCGATGGCGCTGCTCGAGTTCGTCGGCATCGCCGACCGCGCCGCGGAGAAGGCGCGCAACCTGCCGTACGGCTACCAGCGGCGACTGGAGATCGCCCGTGCGCTCGCCACCGAGCCGAAGCTGCTGTGCCTCGACGAGCCCGCCGCCGGGTTCAACCCCGCGGAGAAGGACGACCTCGTCGCCCTGATCCGCAAGGTCAGGGAGGACGGGTACACCGTGCTCGTCATCGAGCACGACATGCGGGTGGTGATGGGCGTGACCGACCGCATCGTCGTCCTCGAGTTCGGACGCAAGATCGCCGACGGTGAGCCGGACGCGATCCGTGAGGATCCCGCCGTCGTGGCGGCATACCTGGGGGTGCCCGAGTAATGGGGGATGGAAAGCCGGCGGAGCTCGCGGAGCCGGCGGGGTGGGTTGAGAATGCCTCTGCTTGAGCTGGACGGCGTGGCCGTGCACTACGGCCGCATCCAGGCGCTGCACGAAGTGTCGGTCACGGTGGACGCCGGCGAGATCGTGGGGCTGATCGGCGCCAACGGCGCCGGCAAGACCACCACGATGCGGGCGATCTCCGGGCTGCGCCCGCTGAGCGCGGGCCGGGTGGTCTTCGACGGGGACGACATCACCCGGCTGCGGGCCGACCTGCGGGTGCGACGCGGGATCTGCCAGGCACCCGAAGGGCGGGGTGTGTTCCCGGGGCTCACCGTCCTGGAGAACCTCGACATGGGGGCCTACACCCGCAAGGACCGGCGCACCGCCGCCTACCGCGAGGACCTGGACCACGTGTTCGAGCTGTTCCCGCGCCTCGCGGAGCGGCGCAACCAGCCGGGCGGCACGCTGTCCGGGGGTGAGCAGCAGATGGTGGCCATCGGCCGCGCGCTGATGTCCCGGCCCCGGGTGCTGCTGCTCGACGAGCCGTCGATGGGGCTCGCACCGCAGATCATCCAGCAGATCTTCCGGATCATCAGCAGCATCAACGCCGACCGGGGCACCACGGTGCTCCTGGTGGAGCAGAACGCGAGCCAGGCGCTGGCGCTGGCGCACCGGGCGTACGTGCTGGAGACGGGCCGGGTGGTGCAGCACGGCACCGGCCGTCAACTGCTCGAGGACCCGGCCGTGCGCAACGCGTACCTCGGGGTGGCCTGAGCCGTCCGGGTCAGAACCCGGACGGGCGGGTGTCCCGGTGCAGGCAGGTCAGCTTGGCGGTGCAGGTGCGCCTGCCCTCGGCATCGGTGATCACGATCTCGGTGGTGGACGTGCTGCGGCCGACGTGGATCGGCCGCGCAACCCCGGTGACGAGCCCTTCGGTGGCCGAGCGGTGGTGGGTGCAGGCGAGCTCGAGACCCACCGGGAACCGGTCGGGCAGCGCGTGCAGCGCCGAGAGGGTGGAGCCGAGGGTCTCGGCCAGCACCGCGTTGGCGCCGCCGTGCAGCAGGCCGAACGGCTGGCGGTTGCCCGCCACCGGCATCGTGCCGACCACCTCGTCGAGGCTCAGCGAGACGAACTCGATGCCCATCAGCTTGGGGAGCTGCTCGGGGGCGTCGGGGAGCGTCAGGTCAGCGGGATCGATGGGCACCAGCGAACCGTATGTGAGCGTGCCCGGCGCGCTCGCAGATGCTCTGGTGAGCGCCGACCCGGTCCTTCGTGCCGAATCGGCCGCGCCTTCCGCGATCAAGGCGAGAGCGGTGATCCGACGAGCCGAGCCGGGGCCGGGTCACGCACCCGTCTCGCCCCACGCGGCCGACACGGGGTGCGCGGGCCCCTACGCGAACGTCCTCCCCGGAGCACGCGGGTCGGGCTTGTGCGTCACGAAGATCGCCGTGCCGGGGAAGAGCCTGCCCCGCAGCGGGGACCACTGGCCCCAGACCGTCTCGCGGCCCTCCGGCCACTCCGGCTCCACCAGGTCGTCCAGGACGAGGCCGGCGGCGACCAGGTCGCGCACGCGGTCGCCGAGCGTGCGGTGGTGCTCGACGTAGGTGGCGCGGCCGTCGGCGTCGATCTCGACGTACGGGGTGCGGTCGAAGTAGGACTGCTGGACGGTGAGCCCGTCGGGGCCGGGGTCGTCGGAGAACATCCAGCGCATCGGGTGGTTCACGGCGAACGCGAACGTGCCGCCGGGCCGCAGCACCCGCGCGACCTCGCGCATCACGCGCTCGGGCTCGGCCACGAACGGCACGGCGCCGAACGCGGAGCAGGCCGCGTCGAAGGAGGCGTCGGCGAACGGCAGGTGCTCGGCGCCCGCCTGCACCAGCGGCACCGGTAGTCCGGTGGCGGTGCCGAGGGTGGCGGCATGGTGGAGCATCGCGGCGGACAGGTCGAGGGCCACCGGGTGCGCTCCCTGTGCGGCGAGCCAGCGGGCGCACGGCGCCGAGCCGCACCCGACCTCCAGCACCCGCAGGCCGGTGACGTCGCCCAGCAGCCGGGCGTCGGCCTCGCGCAGGCCCTCCGGGCCCCAGACGAAGTCGGCATCGCCGATGTCGCCGCCGTGTTCTGCCAGGTAGTCGTCGGCGTCGGCGTCCCACCACATCCGGCTCGCGCGCTCCGACTCGGCCGCGTCGACGGCCCGCCGGGCCACCCCGGCGGTGCCCAGCAGCTCTTCAGCAGTCACCTGGGAATCTTCACCTGGCTGGCGCGGTTGAGCAGGGGGTACCCGCATTGCCCTGCTGATCGGGCGGCGCGTAGCATGATACCCGCAGTGTGGTCCACGTCGCGGGTACGTCGCGCGCTTCGATCCGACCACGCATCGCGATGCACTCCACGATCCACGAGCAAGGGTGACAGCACCACGTCACGAGACGTACACCACGCAGCACGCACCGCCATTCCAACCACCGGAGCACCCCACTACATGTCCACCGACACCACCGCCGCCCCGACCACGCCGCAGGTCGCCGTCAACGACATCGGGTCGGAGGAGGATTTCCTCGCCGCCATCGACCAGACGATCAAGTACTTCAACGATGGTGACATCGTCGAAGGCACCATCGTCAAGGTCGACCGGGACGAGGTCCTGCTCGACATCGGCTACAAGACCGAGGGAGTCATCCCCTCGCGCGAGCTCTCCATCAAGCACGATGTCGATCCCGCCGAGGTCGTGTCGGTCGGTGAGTACGTCGAGGCCCTCGTCCTCCAGAAGGAGGACAAGGAAGGCCGGCTGATCCTGTCCAAGAAGCGCGCGCAGTACGAGCGCGCCTGGGGCACGATCGAGGCCCTCAAGGAAGCCGACGAGCCGGTCGAGGGCACGGTCATCGAGGTTGTCAAGGGCGGCCTGATCCTCGACATCGGGCTCCGGGGCTTCCTGCCCGCCTCGCTGGTCGAGATGCGCCGCGTCCGCGACCTGCAGCCGTACGTCGGCCGCAAGATCGAGGCCAAGATCATCGAGCTCGACAAGAACCGCAACAACGTGGTCCTGTCGCGCCGCGCCTGGCTGGAGCAGACCCAGTCCGAGGTCCGCAGCGAGTTCCTCAACCAGCTCAAGCAGGGCCAGGTCCGCAAGGGCGTGGTCTCCTCGGTGGTCAACTTCGGTGCGTTCGTCGACCTGGGCGGGGTCGACGGTCTGGTGCACGTCTCGGAGCTGTCCTGGAAGCACATCGACCACCCCAGCGAGGTGGTCGAGGTCGGCCAGGAGGTCACGGTCGAGGTCCTGTCCGTCGAGATGGACCGCGAGCGCGTCTCGCTGTCCCTCAAGGCCACGCAGGAAGACCCGTGGCGGCTGTACGCCCGCACCCACGCGATCGGCCAGATCGTGCCGGGCAAGGTCACCAAGCTCGTCCCGTTCGGTGCGTTCGTGCGCGTCGAGGAGGGCATCGAGGGCCTGGTGCACATCTCCGAGCTGGCCGAGCGCCACGTGGAGATCCCGGAGCAGGTCGTGCAGGTCGGCGACGACTGCATGGTCAAGGTCATCGACATCGACCTCGACCGGCGCCGCATCTCGCTGTCGCTCAAGCAGGCCAACGAGGGCATGACGGTCGACACCGAGTTCGACCCCACCCGCTACGGCATGGCGGCGGAGTACGACGACCAGGGGAACTACATCTACCCCGAGGGCTTCGACGTCGAGACCGGCGAGTGGAAGGAAGGCTTCGAGGCCCAGCGCGAGGCCTGGGAGCGGGAGTACGCCGAGGCGCACGCCCGCTACGAGCAGCACATCGCGCAGATCCGCAAGACCGCGGAGGCGGAGGCCGAGGCGGCCGCCGACGGCGGGGCCGCCAACTACTCGTCCGGTGGGGAGGCGGCTCCGGCGCAGACCGGCGGCTCGCTCGCCAGCGACGAGCAGCTGGCCGCGCTGCGGGAGAAGCTGTCCGGCGGCGCCTGAGCGCACCTCAGCTGTATCGGACGGCCCCGGTGACCAACGGTCACCGGGGCCGTCCCGTGTTCGGGGGGAAGCATTGTCACGGTTCGGTGAGCGAGTGGGCGCGTCGGGTGATATCCCACCGGTTCCGATCTACCGTGGAACCATGCGCGGGGTGGGAGGCGGGCGCGCCGTGCGGGCGCTGCTCGTCGGCGCGCTCGCGCTGGCGATCGGTGGGTGCGGCACCTCCGGTGCCGAGTCGACGGCCGTGCCCACGTTCCCGTCGTCCGACGGGGCGGGGCCGGCCACCGCGGCGGCCGACGACGGCCGCGTCATCCCGGCCGACTGCGGGCGCATCCTCGGCGCCCCCGATCTCGAGGCCGTGATGGGGCTCCCGCTCGGCTCGGTGGCCGTGCGCACCACGATCGGGGTTCCCCAGCCCGCGGTGGGCCGCACGGAGCGGGTCTCCTGCCGCTACACCCGGGCCGGTGACGGCGGCGGCCGGCCCTTGCTCGACGTCAACGCCACCGCCTACCTGGACGAGGCGGCCGCGTACGCGCAGTGGCAGGTGAACGTGCGGGCCGAGTCGGGGGACCGGCGTGACGTGCCGCTCGGCAGCGCGCCCGGCGTGCTCTTCGAGAAGCGCGGTCAGGCGATGCTGATGGTCGCCCACTCCACGAGCAACCTCACGCTCGTGCTGCCGGACCAGCCGCTGCCCGGGGGGAAGAGCCGCGCCGACGCGCTCGTCGACCTCGCACTGCGCGTGCTCCCGGCCGTCGCCGTGACACCGAGCAGCACGGCCCCGCCCCAGCAGGCCCCGCAACCGGGGCGGGAGCCTCAGGTCGGCGCGTCCGGCTGATCCTGCGGCGACCGCCGGTGCCCGGATCGACCTGGTTCAGTCCGGCGCGGGCGGGGCCAGCAGCCGGCCTGCGAGCTCGCCGCGCTTGCGCACGCCGGCCTTGTCGAAGATCGCCTTGATGTGGTCGTGGACGGTGTGTTCGGTGATCTGTAGCGCACCGGCGATGGCCCGGTTCGACTCGCCGCGCAGGACGCGGGTCGCGACCTCGTTCTCCCGCCGGGTCAGGCCGTACGCCGCGAGCTGAACGGCGGCCGTGGTGTGCGGACGTGCGGGTTCCAGCACCACGGTGACCCGATCGATGCCCGCGGATCCCCGTAGGCGGGAGGCGTGGACGTCGAGCCACGCGCCGTCGCGGGTACGGACGGTGGCGCGTGGCAGCCGAGACGGCGCGGCGCTGCCGCGCTCGATCGCGGACAGGGTGGCCACCACCGCGTGCACCGCGATCGGCAGCGCCCCGCCGGGCCCCGGCGCCAGCAGCGACAGCAGTTGCTCGGCCTCCGGCGTGCTCGCCACCGGCGTGAGGTCGTCGGTGACCAGCAGCACGCCGGGCTGCCGGCTGTCACCGGGGACGGGACCCGGGGAACCCAGCAGGGCCAGACGCAGTGCGTGCGCGATGTGCGGGCCGAGACGGGCGATGACCGCGGCTTCCCGCTGGGAGAACCCGAGCGGCCCGTCCGCGCGGTGCAGGCACAGGTACCCCCAGCACTCCGAGCCCGCGACGAGCGCGGCGCGCAACTCGTCACCGAGCCCGACCGGTCGCATGATCTCGCGATACCGCTCGCTGTCGAGCCGGGATCGGCCGGTGGCGGTGTCCAGTGTCGCCACGTGCGCCGCCGAGGTCGCCAACGACGTGAACGTGTTGACGTCGGCGCCGGACAGTTCGTTGGCCAGGAACCGCGGCGCCGCCGCAACCAGTGGTTCCTCGGAGACGGCGCCGGTGAACTGCAACGTCACTGGGTCGGCGGTGGCGAAGAACGCGGCGTCGATCGGCACCACGCGGCGCAGCGCGCGCAGCACCTGCGACTGCACGCCGCCGATGTCCAGACCGCTGTGGCACGCGCGCACGACGTCGCGCTCGCCGTTCGCCGCGTTCCTGCGCCGGGCCACGGGGACCAGTGTCCGCGGCCCCGGTGCCGCCGGCCACCCCCGGAACCGGGGATGGAACCCGGTACCGGTGACCCCGACGCTTCGGGCATGACGACTGACGACACCGCACGCAACAAGCAGCTGGTCGACACCTTCATCCAGGAGCTGTTCAGCAAGGGGGACCTGGACGCGGTGGACCGCTACCTCGACCCGGACTTCGTCCACCACGACCCCCCGGTCCCGGGCGCCCCGGACGGGCCGGAAGGGTTCCGATACGCGGCCGCGATGGTGCGGCGGGCCTGCCCGGACTGGCACAGCGAGCTGCACCAGCTCGTCGGCTTCACCGCCGGAGGCACCCACCGCGCGGAGCTCTTGGGGGTCGCGGCCACAGGGAACACGCTCACCCTGCCCGGCATCAACATCTTTCGCGTCCGCGGGGACATGATCGTCGAGCGGTGGGGCTGCGTCGACCTGGCCGGGCTCATGCACCAGCTGGGCCTGATCCCCGGTTGACCGAACCGGACGCGGGCCCGGCCCGTTCGAGGGTGCATCCCATCGCCTGAGAGCTGCGGGACACGGCCTTGTAGCCTCGCCCCGTGCTGCGGGTGGGGCTCACCGGGGGGATCGGGTCGGGCAAGTCCACGGTCGCGCGCCGCCTCGTCGCCCGCGGCGCGCTCCTCGTCGACTCCGACGTGCTGGCCCGGGAGGTCGTCGCGCCCGGCACCGACGGGCTCGCCGAGGTGGCCGAGGCGTTCGGGGACGGGGTGCTGGACGCCGCGGGCGCGCTCGACCGGCCGGCACTGGCGGCCGTGGTGTTCGGCGACCCGGCCGCCCGCGAGCGGCTCAACGCGATCATCCACCCGCGGGTGCGGGAGCGGTCCGCGGAGCTGATCGCCGCCGCGCCCGCGGACGCGGTGGTCGTGCAGGACGTCCCGCTGCTCGTCGAGAACGCCATGGCGCCGTTCTTCCCGCTGGTGGTCGTCGTGCATGCGGACGCGGAGGAACGGGTGCGGCGGCTCGTGCGGCGCGGGCTGGCGGAGGCGGACGCCCGCGCGCGGATCGCCGCACAGGCGAGCGACGAGGCGCGGCGGGCCGCCGCCGACGCCGGGCTGTGCAACGACGGCACCGAACGCGACCTCGAGGCGGCCGTGGACGCGTTGTGGGAGCGGCGGCTCGTCCCGTTCGAGGCGAACCTGCGGCAGCGGCGAGCCGCCTCCGCCGGTGCGCCGCGGCTCGTCGGCCCCGACCCGGAGTGGCCCGCTGCGGCCGCCCGCCTGCGAGCGCGCGTCGCCGCGGCCGTGGGGGAGCGCGGTCGCGGCGTGGCGCACATCGGGTCCACCGCGGTGCCCGGGCTGCCCGCCAAGGACGTCATCGACCTGCAGCTCGGCGTCGATTCGCTGGCCGACGCCGACGCGGTGCGCGACGTCCTGCAGGACGCCGGCTTCCCCTGGCACCCCGGCATCGACCACGACAACCCGAAGCCGCCCGGGTCCCCGGTGTGGCCCAAGCGGCTCCACGGCAGCGCGGACCCGTGCCGGGTCGTCAACCTGCACGTCCGCGAGGTCGGCTCGCCCGGATGGCGCTACGCGCTGCTCTTCCGGGACTGGCTGCGCGCCGATGCCGCGGCCCGTGCGGAGTACCTGGCGATCAAGCGGATGGCGGCCGAGCGGTACGCCGGTGATGCCGACGCCGACCGGTACGTCGAGGTGAAGGAGCCCTGGTTCGACGCCGCTTCCGAACGAGCCGAGAGATGGGCCGCAACTTCCGCATGGGTCCCGTCGTTGGACTGAACGGAGGATGCTGCCGGTAACAGACCGGAGTAGTCCGGCGATGGAGGAGGCAGAGCGATCTCCGTTCGGGTGAAGGGCGAGCTGTCGGGGAGGGCTGTGGCGTGACCGCGTCGGTCTCCCAGCGTGCCGATCTCGACGACGTGTCGGGTGACGCCGAACTGGTGCAACGGCCCAGCGTGAGCACCCCGGCCGAGCTGCGCGTGGACTTCGGGGCCCACCTCGAGGCCAACTACCAGCGTCTGGTCGCGCAGCTGTACGCCATCACGCTCAACCCGGGTGAGGCCCACGACGCCGTGCAGGACGCCTACTCGCGGGCGTGGCGCAGCTGGGCGGCGATCGGACGCACCCCGGACCCGAGCGCGTGGATCCGCCGCGTCGCCGTCCGGTCCACCATCCGCAGCTGGCGGGGTGCGCTGGCCCGCTTCGGGGTCGGCCGTCCGCGGGCGATCGGCGCAGGCGTCGACGAGCGCACGCGTGCCATCCTCAGGTCCCTCGCCCGGCTGTCCCCCGCCGAGCGGCGTGCGGTCGTGCTGTTCCACATGGCCGGGGCCACGATCGAGGAGATCGCGGCCATCGAGCAGGCGTCCGAGACGCTGGTCCACGCCCGGCTCACGCGTGGCCGCCACGTCGTCACCGAGGGGATGGCCGACGTGCTCCCCGACGTGCTGGGCGACGCGGCCGCCACCGGTTACGCCCCCGGCTACGGGCTCGACGGTCCCGGTGCCCGGGAATCCGACGACTACGGGCTCGACGACGGCGACGCCCACGACCACGAGGGAGGCCGTCGGTGACGGACGGCTACGAACGCATCACCGACGAGCTGCGCAGGCTCGATGACGAGCTGTCGGCCGCGGTCACGCTCCCGTCGGTCGACACCGTGCTCCGCCGCGCGAGCACGCTCAACCGGGCCAGCACCGCGGCCGCGGCGGCCGTCCTCACCGTCGGGGCGCTCGGCGCCACCACGGCGGTCGCGCAGCTCACCGTGCCCAGCCAGGCCGTCGGACCCGCCGCTTCCGTCTCCGCCGACACCGAGCCGTCGAGCCGGGTGGGGGCGGGCGCCTCGCTGCCCGTCGTCGAGGAGGTCCCCTCCTCCACGGAGGAGTCGACGGTGGAGGAGCCGTCGCCGGTGGACGAGCCGGTCCGGGCCCCCGCGCCGGATCCCGCCGTCGCCGCCCCGCCGCCACCGGTGCTCCCCCCGCCGCCCGTCGTGGTGCCCACCACCGAGCCGCCGCAGCGGACCACCACGTCCCGGCGCCCGGACCACAACGACGAGGGCGACAACGACGACCACGACAACGACGACGACCACTCCGACCGGCCGCCCACGAAGACGAGCAAGCCCACGAGCAAGCCCACCGAGCCGACGGAGCCCACCCGGCCGACCGAGCCCAGCGACCCGACGGACCCGGGCGGCGGCAGCGAGAGCGACGACCCGCCGACGTCGTCCTAGGACCGGATGGTCGATTCGGTGCACGTGGTGCCATCCGAGGTGCAGCGCGCGCACCGAATCCCCGATCAAGGCGAAATGATGGCCAATTGATCGGGAGCGATCATCTGCCCTTGATCAGCCCTTGCGATGCGGCCACCCGGACGCCGCTCGCCACGGCCGGGGCTCTTCGGCACACTCCTAGGCCCGTTCCTTCCACGTGAGGGTGATCCCGAAGGTGGAGAGCCACGCGTCCAGGTCGTGGCCGTGGCTCGCGAGGCCGTCCACGGCGCGGTAGGCGGTGTGCATCGCCGACTCGGCGGCGGCGGGGGCCAGCAGCCCGAGCGCGACCGCCGCCACGAACTCGTCCACGTCCACCACCGTGGCGTCGCGCCCGGTGCGCACCACGATGTCCAGGTAGTGGTCGGTGAGCACCCAGCGCCCGCCGTGCCGGGCGATGTGGCAGACGTCGAGGTAGAAATCCTGCTCGCGCGCGTGGCCCGGGTTCCACCACCAGTCGGTCACGCACAGCCCGAGGTCGGGCAGGAGCCACGACTCCACCCAGTGCGCCGTGGGCCGGTCGACCATCGCGCGGCTCATGTAGAGGCCGAACGGCGTCTCGCGGTACTCGTCCACCGGCCGTTCGAAGCCCTTGGTGTCCGTGTTGATGCGGCCGGGGACGTCGAAGGTCACGATCTTCGGCGGGTGCACCCGCCCGATGCTCCCAGAGACTGTCGGTGCGGCTCGTACCCTGGACGGCGTGGCATTCGCGACTGAGGTCCCCGGCAGCGCCGCGCTCCCGGACGTTCCGGTGGCGCACTCGGAGTTCCGCCCCGTCGGGGAGATCCCTCGCGCGGGCGGCCGCTTCGAGGTCGTCAGCCCCTACCGGCCGGCGGGCGACCAGCCTGCGGCCATCGACGAGCTGGAGCGCCGCATCAAGGGCGGCGAGCAGGACGTCGTGCTGCTCGGTGCCACCGGCACCGGCAAGTCGGCCACCACCGCGTGGCTGATCGAGCGGCTCCAGCGGCCCACGCTCGTGATGGCGCCCAACAAGACCCTCGCGGCGCAGCTGGCCAACGAGCTGCGCGAGATGCTGCCCAACAACGCCGTCGAGTACTTCGTCTCCTACTACGACTACTACCAGCCCGAGGCGTACATCGCGCAGACCGACACCTACATCGAGAAGGACTCCTCGATCAACGAGGACGTCGAGCGGCTGCGCCACTCCGCCACGATGAGCCTGCTGTCGCGGCGCGACGTCGTCGTGGTCGCCTCGGTCTCCTGCATCTACGGCCTCGGCACGCCGCAGTCCTACCTCGACCGGTCGGTCAAGCTCGAGGTGGGCGGCACGGTCGAGCGCGACGCGCTGCTGCGCGCGCTGGTCGACGTCCAGTACACGCGCAACGACCTCGCGTTCAACCGCGGCACGTTCCGGGTGCGCGGCGACACCGTCGAGATCATCCCCGCCTACGAGGAGCTCGCGGTCCGCATCGAGTTCTTCGGCGACGAGATCGAGGCGCTGTACTACCTGCACCCGCTCACCGGCGACGTCATCCGGCAGGTCGACGAGCTGCGCATCTTCCCCGCCACCCACTACGTCGCCGGCCCGGACCGCATGGAGCGCGCCGTCCGCGACATCGAGGCCGAGCTGGAGGAGCGGCTCGCCGAGTTCGAGCGGCAGGGCAAGATGCTGGAGGCGCAGCGGCTGCGCATGCGCACCCAGTACGACATCGAGATGATCCGCCAGGTCGGCTTCTGCTCGGGCATCGAGAACTACTCGCGCCACATCGACGGCCGCGCCGCCGGCTCGGCGCCGGCCACGCTGATCGACTACTTCCCCGACGACTTCCTGCTGGTCATCGACGAGTCCCACCAGACCGTCCCGCAGATCGGTGGGATGTACGAGGGCGACATGTCGCGCAAGCGCAACCTCGTCGAGTTCGGCTTCCGGCTGCCGTCCGCGGTCGACAACCGCCCGCTCACCTGGGAGGAGTTCGCCGACCGGATCGGCCAGACCGTCTACCTGTCGGCCACGCCCGGCCCGTACGAGATGTCCCGCACCGGCGGCGAGTTCGTGGAGCAGGTCATCCGGCCCACCGGACTGGTCGACCCGAAGGTCGTGGTCAAGCCCACCAAGGGCCAGATCGACGACCTCGTCCACGAGATCAGGGAGCGCAGCGAGCGCGACGAGCGCGTGCTGGTCACCACGCTCACCAAGAAGATGGCCGAGGACCTCACCGACTACCTGCTCGAGCTGGGCATCCGGGTGCGCTACCTGCACTCCGAGGTCGACACCCTGCGCCGGGTGGAGCTGCTGCGGCAGCTGCGGCTCGGCGAGTACGACGTGCTGGTCGGCATCAACCTGCTCCGCGAGGGCCTCGACCTGCCCGAGGTGTCGCTCGTCGCGATCCTCGACGCCGACAAGGAGGGCTTCCTCCGCTCCGGCACGTCGCTGATCCAGACCATCGGCCGCGCCGCCCGCAACGTGTCGGGCGAGGTGCACATGTACGCCGACAAGGTCACGGAGTCGATGCAGTACGCCATCGACGAGACCGACCGCCGTCGCGCCAAGCAGATCGCCTACAACGAGGCCAACGGCATCGACCCGCAGCCGCTGCGCAAGAAGATCGCCGACATCCTCGACCAGGTCTACCGCGAGTCGGAGGACGTTCCGGTCGGGGGCTCGGGGCGCAACCAGTCCCGGGGCAAGCGGGCCGCAGGCGAGCCCGGCCGCGCCCCGGCCGCCAGCTCGGGCATCGTCGCCCGCCGCGACACCTCCAACATGCCGCGGGCCGAGCTGGCCGACCTCGTCCAGCAGCTGTCCGACCAGATGCTCGCCGCCGCCCGCGACCTGCAGTTCGAGCTCGCCGCTCGCATCCGCGACGAGATCGCCGACCTCAAGAAGGAGCTGCGGGGGATGGACGCGGCCGGGATCCGCTGAGGGCGCTCTGCGCGCGGGCTGCTGCCGAGACGGGCCGGGCAGGCGGGCCCGGGGCCGGCGGTAGAAGCGTCGGCCGGATGGCCAGGGGCAGAGCCGGGACCGGCGGGCCGCCGCGGGCAGGACGGATCCGGCCAATCGCGCCGTGACAAGGGTCGGGCGGGTCGGTACATCAGGGTCGGCCGTGGTCGGAGGCCCAGGTCGTGTCGGGGCCCGCCGTCGGCTCCCGAGGTCCCGTGATCACCATCTGCGGTTGCAGGGCCGCACCGTTGCGGCTTCAGGACCGGATGCGTTGATCATGCCGGGTCCGGGGCACTCATGAGCCACACAGGTGCAGCCCATGTCCCGTTCCTGCTGATCGAGGGGCGCTCACCCCGGGTCCGGCTGGAAGATCACCCGCTCGGCGGGCGCCACGGGTACGGCGGGCTGCAGGGGTGGGGCGTCGCGCGGGCCCACGGTCGGGCTACCGTGGCGGGCAGAGGCGACAGGGGAGGGAGCCGGCGTGACGGTTGTCGGCGCATCGACCGCACGCACGCCTGCCGCATCGCGCCTGCTCCAGATCCTTCGCACGCCGTCGCGGGTGCTCCCGTTCACCCTGCCGCTGCTGGCGCTGGTGCTCGCGGGGCTCGTCGTGCACACCGGCGGCCGGCACATCGACCTCGAGGTCTACCGGTTCGGGGTGCAGGCCTGGCTGGCCGGCGGCGACCTCTACGGGCCCCTGCCCGAGACCTCCGACCACATCGCCCTGCCGTTCATCTACCCGCCGTTCGCCGCGCTGGTCATGGTGCCGCTCGCGGTGGTGCCGTGGGTCGTCGCGTGGGTGGGGCTGCTGGGCCTCTCGACGCTGGCGCTCGGCGCCACGCTGTACGCGTTCGCGCGGAGGTTGTGGCCGTCCGGGGGGCGGGCCGGCGCGCTGTCGGTGGCCTCGATCGCGCTGCCGCTCGCGATGGCCGTGGAACCCGGGCGGGCGATCGACTTCGACCACCCCATCGACGGGCGCCCGGCGTTCGGGCTCGAACCGGTGCTGCAGACCATCGAGTTCGGGCAGATCAACCTGGTGCTGATGGCCCTGGTGGCCCTCGACTGCCTCGTCGCCCGGCCGAAGTGGCCGCGCGGCGCGCTCATCGGCATCGCCGCCGCGATCAAGCTGACACCCGCGGTCTTCGTCCTGTACTTCCTCCTGCGCAGGGACTACCGCTCCGCCGTCACCGCGGCGGTCTCCGGGATCGTCGCCACGTTGATCGGGTTCGTCGTGGCGCCCGCGCAGTCCTGGCAGTTCTGGTCCGACCCGGCCGGTGGGGTGAGCGGGTCGCCGTTCTTCACCAACCAGACGTTCGAGGCGATGCTCGTCCGGGCCGGGGTGGACGGCACACCGCGCACCGTCGCCTGGCTGCTGCTGTCGGCCGGGTTGTTCGCGCTCGCGGCACCCGCGATCCGGCGGGCGCCCGCCCCGCTCGCCCTGGTCACGCTCGCGGTCGTCGGGCTGCTCGTGTCCCCGACGTCCTGGTCGCACCACTGGGTGTGGGCCGCCCCCGCGCTGCTCGTCGCGGCGGCCACCGCATGGGCGAAGCGGTCCAAGGCCTGGGCCGCCGTCACCGTCGCGACGGCGGCGGTGTTCGTGATCGCCCCCCACCAGTTCGTCCACCCGCGCGGCGGTGAGCAGGAGCTGACGTGGACGCCGTTGCAGCAGTTCGTCGACGGCACGTACGTCTGGTTCACGGTGCTGCTGATCGTGCTGCTCTGGTGCACGCGCCGGTCCTGGCCGGGAACCGCCCGGTGACCCACGACGAGCTCGTCGCCTACTGCATGGCCAAGCCGGGCGCGCTGGGGGACGAGCCGTGGGAGGGCGACCTCGTCGCCAAGGTCGGTGGGAAGATCTTCGCGTTCCTCGGCGGGGGCGCGCTGGGTGTCAAGTGCGGCCCCACCGCCGACGAGGCGGCGGAGCTGCGCCACCGCTACCCGGATCACGTCACCGTGCTCCCCTACATCGGCCGGCACGGCTGGAACCGGGTGCGGGTCGACGGGACGATCCCGGACGACGAGCTCCGCGAGATCGTCGACGAGTCGTACGACGCGATCGTCGCGAAGCTGCCGAAGCGGCTGCGCCCCTGAGGAGCGCGCTGGGGTCAGGCGTGGGCCGCATGCGTTCCCGTGCCCACGCGTCGAAGCTGGTGAGCGGGATGCCGAGCGCCCGCGCGAACTCGGGGCGGCCCGGCTGGCCCGCCACGTTCATCCACTCGTGCGAGGCACCCATCGGCGGCATCCCGGCGGCGAGCGCCTCCTCCTCGGTCATGTCGGGCGCGGTCAGCGACGTGCCCAGGGCGCGGGAGAGCACCTCGGCGATCTCGGTCATCGACAGGTAGTCGCTCGCCAGCTCCAGCTCGACCCCGTCGACCCGCTCCGGGGCCGCGACGGCCGCGGCGGCGGCCCGCCCGATGTCGTCGACCGCGACGAGGGACAGCCGGGTGTCCGGGGCGAGGACGCTCACCAGGCCGCCCTCGATCCCGCGCGGGAACAGGAACGCCATGGACGGGCGGAAGTTGTCCATGAAGAACCCCGGCTTCAGGATCGTCCAGTGCGGGAAGCCGGCCGCGCGGACCCGGTCCTGGATCGCGCTCTTGGCGCGGAAGGCGGGTTCGACCGACCAGCGGCCCCGGGCCCACGCCGGGTGCTCGGTGTGCTGGCCCGCGCCGGTGACGGACGTGTGCACGAACTGCGGAACCCCCGCGGCCTTCGCGCCCTCGACGAGGTTGACGCCCTGGGTCACCTCCCCGTCGAAGTCGAACCCGTCGACGGTGGCGGGGGCCATCTGCACGGAGAAGACGGCGCGGGCGCCGTCAGCGGCGCGGACCACGGAGCCGCGGTCGTGGAGATCGCCGGTGACCAGCTCGGCGCCGAGCGCTTCCACCGCCTTCGCCCGCGCGGTGGCCGGGTCGCGCACCAGTGCGCGGACGGGAACGCCCGCCGCGAGCAGTTCCCGGGCGGTGGCACCGCCCTGCCTCCCGGTGGCGCCGGTGACGAGGACGGGTGCGGACTCTGCGGACATCGGCTTCCTCCCCGATAAACGGCGAGGCCCGCCGTTTCAGCTCCGCTACGATATGGCGGGGGCCGCCACTTGGCAAACCTGGAGGTGACGCGATGCCCGAGCGTCAGCGGGCCGACGCCCGGCGCAACTACGCGCGGATCCTCGCCGTGGCGGAGCAGGAGGTCGCCGCCCACGGTGCCGCCGCCTCGCTGGAACAGATCGCCCGCGTCACGGGCGTCGGCTCGGCGACGGTCCGCCGGCACTTCCCGACCCGTCGCGCGCTGCTGGAGGCGGTCTCCCGCAAGCGGATCGAGGCACTGGCGGCCCGCGCCCACGAGCTTGCCGGCGAGGGCGACAGCCGGGACGCGCTCCTGACGTGGATGGGCGAGCTCGTCGCCTACTGCGTCTCGGCGCGCGGGCTGGCGGCCGTGCTGGTCGACGACGGAGCCGGATCCGACCCGGTGCACGAGAACGCCTGCTCGGCGGCCATGGAAGAAGCGGCGGGCCCGCTGTTGCGCCGCGCCGTGCGCGACGGCGCGGTGGCCGCGGACGTCACCGTCGCCGACCTGATCGCGCTCGCCGTCGGCGTCGTGCTGGCCACCGAGCACCATCCCGACCACGGCACCCGGGCGGACCGGCTGTTCCGGCTGACCGTGGAGGGGTTCAGCCCTCTCCGCTGAGAACAGGCAGGATGCAGCCATGGCGATCCCCCTCCAGATCACCGTGGACGCGCGCGAGCCCCGGCGCCTCGCCGCGTTCTGGGCGGTGGCACTCGGGTACGTGTTGCAGCCGCCGCGACCCGGCTACCTCGTGAGCGGCGGTGCCGATGCGGGGGAGGAGCAGTACACCGCCATCGTCGACCCCGCCGGGTTCGGGCCGCGGATCCTCTTCCAGCGGGTGCCCGAGCCGAAGCGGCTGAAGAACCGCGTGCACCTCGACGTCAACGCCGGGCACGGCGCCACCGACCGGCGGGCCGCTGTGCGGTCGCACATGTCGCAGCTGGTGGCCGCGGGTGCCACCGTGGTGCGGGAGATGCAGGAGGAGAGCGGTTGGTGGATCGTGCTCACCGACCCCGAGGGGAACGAGTTCTGCCTGCAGTGACCCCATTTCGCTGGTCCGGGCGGCCGCAGCACCGGAGACTGGGTTGACGTGACCACTCGTGACCGCCTGCTCGCCTGCTTCGTCGCCGCACTCTGGGGCGGCAACTTCATCGCCATCCACGTCGGCCTGGAGCACTTCCCGCCGCTGTTCATGGCCGCGCTGCGGTTCGTGGTGCTCGCGGTGCCCACCGTGCTGTTCGTGCCCCGCCCGCAGGTGCCGCTGCGGTGGCTGCTCACCTACGGGATCGGGTTCGGGGTGGCGCAGTTCGTCTTCCTGTTCATCGCGATGGACATCGGGATGCCGACCGGGCTCGCGTCCCTCGTGCTGCAGGCCTCGGCGCCGTTCACGGTGCTGCTCGGCATGCTTCTCCTGCGGGAGCGGATCTCGGTGCGGCAAGCGGTCGGGATCGCGGTCGCGCTGCTGGGCCTCGCTGCGATCGCGGTCTCGCGCGCGCAGGTGGCGGCCGTGCTCCCGGTGCTGCTCACCCTGCTGGGCGCGCTCGGCTGGGCGGTCGGCAACCTCGCGACCCGGCTCGCCGCCGCACCCAACCCGCTGCACCTGACGCTGTGGATGTCGGTGGTGCCGCCGCTGCCGCTGCTCGCGATGTCGTGGATCTGGGAGGGACCCGGGGCGGGCTGGGATGCGCTGCGGGGCGCGTTCACGCTCACCGGTCTCCCGGGGGTGATGGCCATCGGCTACATCGCGGTGCTCGCCACCCTCGTCGGGGCCGGGGTGTGGGTCGGCCTGATGCGCCGCTACCCGGCCGGCGTCGTTGCGCCGTACTCACTGCTCGCTCCGGTGGTGGGGATGACGCTGGCCGCCACGCTGCTGGGGGAGCGGCCGAGCCCGGTGGAGCTGGTGGCCGCGGCCGTCATCGTCGGCGGCGTCCTGCTGGGGACGCCGAGGCCGGCCCCGGCCGCGCTATCGACGGCGAGCGCCGCCGCTGCCTAGTGTGGTCCGCGGGTGATGCTGATGACGGCGGACGAAGGCGTCTGCGCGGTGCGGCCGGGCACGGACATCGGCCGCCACGCCCGCATGCTCTCCCGGGTCCACGACGCGCTGCTCTCGGGTGATCGGCCGCCCGCCTCGCCGCGCCGCCTCGTCGCACGGTCCTGGGAGCGGGTGCGGGCGCACGGGGTCGATCCCGACCTGGGCCACCCGGTCGTCCCGTTGCCCGCCGCCGAGGTGGAGCGGCGCCGGGTGGCGAGCCCGCTGCAGCGGGTGCTGCCCGAGCTGCGCGCCGCGCTCACGTCGGTGGCCGACGACGCCTCGCACATCATGGTCATCACCGACGCGGCGGGCCGGTTGCTCTGGAGGGAGGGGTCGGCGCAGGTGCGCCGCCGTGCCGACCGCCTCGGCTTCACCGAGGGCGCCGACTGGTCCGAGGGCAGCGTGGGCAGCAACGCGATCGGCACCGCACTCGCCGAGGCCGCGCCCGTGCAGATGTTCGCGGCCGAGCACTTCGTGCGGTCCCACCACGTCTGGACCTGTACCGCCTGTCCGGTGCACGACCCGCGCTCGGGCGAGCTGCTGGGGGTGGTCGACGTCAGCGGGCCGGCGCACACCGTGCACCCCACCACGGTGGCGCTCGTCGGCACCGCGGTGAAGCTCGCCGAGGCGAGCCTGTGGCGCCAGCACGAGGGGCGCCTCGACGCGCTGCGGGGGCTCGCGGCACCGATCCTCTCCCGCCTCCGGGGTGCGGGCCTCGTCGTCGACGAGCACGGCTGGGTCGCGGCCGTCACCGGCATGCCGAGCCTGGAACGGGTCGCGGCACCCCGCGCCGACCGGCCGATCTCGGTGCACGGCGTCGGCGTCTTCCTGCCCGAGCCGGTGCCCGGCGGCTGGCTGCTCCGCGTGGAGGACTCGGCCCGGATCCGGCTCACCCTCGACCTCGACGCCCGGCCGCCCCGCGCCGTCGTCGACGGGTCGGCGCGGTGGGTGCACCCGCTGTCCACGCGGCACGCCGAGGTGCTCGTGCTGCTGGCGGCCGCAGGCGTCGCCGGGATGGATGCGGGCGCGCTCTCGGTCGCGCTCTACGGCGACCGCGACCACCTGGTCACGGTCCGCGCCGAGATGTCGCGCCTGCGCCGGTCGCTGGGCGGCCTGCTGCTCGCCCGGCCCTACCGGATCGCCCCCGAGGTCGAGGTGTCGGCGCCCGACCCGGCCACGTCGTCGTTCCTGCACCGCTCCACGGCCCCGGGAGTTCGCCGCCTCCGGTCGTAGCCATCGGGGACGGGTCGCCGGCCCGCACCCTTGCCAATGATTGTCGGACAAGCATACAGTCAGGCAGACCCAGCGGTGAGCAAGCCGGACCCGAGGGAGCAGGGATGTCCGAGGCGGGCCTCGAAGTCGTCCAGGTCAAGTACGGCGAGCGGATGGTCAACCGGAGCGTGGTGTTCCACGACTACGCGCAGTACGGGCTGCCCGACGCCGAGCTGCACATGGAGTACAACTTCTGGGTCATCCGCGACGGGCAGGCGGTGATGCTGCTCGACACCGGTTACGACATCCCGGCACGCGACTGGCTCGGCGAGATCCCCGTCGTGTCGACGCCCGACGGCCTGGCGTTGCTCGGCATCGACCCCGCGGGCGTGTCCATGGTGATCACGTCCCATTTCCATTACGACCACATCGGCTACCTGCGGCTGTTCACGAACGCACGCGTCGTCAGCGGTCAGGCGGAGTACGACTACTGGTTCGGCAAGTGGCGGCGCGACGAGCTCGAGGGCGAGTTCACGATCGCCGAGCACCTCGAGCCCGTGAAGCGCGCCGAGGGCGAGGGCCGGCTGTGGCTGATCGGCGAGGAGACCGAGGTCCACCCCGGGATCACCGTGTACCCGGTCGGCGGACACTGCCCCGGCGAACTGCTGACGACGGTCCGGAGCCGCTCCGGCCCGCTGATACTGGCGGCGGACGCGGCGCACTTCTACGAGCAGATCGAGAACGAATGGCCGTTCTTCGCGTTCACCGATCTCCAGGAGATGCGCGCGGCGCTGTCGTTCATCAACGAGCTCGCTGCCAAGACCGGTGCGACGGTCGTCCCGGGCCACGACGGTCGCGTGCGCGACAGGTTCCCCGCGGCCGACGGCGAGGCGGCCCGGATCGCCACCGTTCTCGGCTGAGAAGTCGACGGATTTGAGAAGACGCGAGGAGACGAACGATGGCGTTGACCCCGGAGCAGGAAGCGCTCAAGAAGGAGTTCATCGAGGTGCGCGGCACCTGGGGCGAGCCGTGGGAGGGCGTGCTCCGGCTGGACCCGGCGTTCCTGCGCTCGTACCTGGAGTTCTCCGCCGTCCCGTGGCGCAAGAACCACCTCGACGACAAGACCAAGGCGTTCATCTACATCGCCGTCGACGCGGCGGCCACCCACATGTACCTGCCCGGCGTCCGGCAGCACATCAGGGCGGCGCTGAAGTTCGGCGCGTCGCCGCAGGAGATCATGGAGGTGCTCGAGCTGACGAGCACGCTGGGCATCCACGCGATGAACATCGGCGTGCCGATCCTGGTGGAGGTGCTCGAGGAGAAGGGCCTGCGGGACGGGCCGGCCGCCCTGGACGAGTACCAGGAACGGCTCAAGGCCGAGTTCACGAAGACGCGTGGCTACTGGCACTCGTTCTGGGACGAGATGCTCGAGCTCGACCCCGAGATCTTCGACGCCTACACCGAGTTCAGCTCCGTCCCGTGGCGGAGCGGCACGCTCGAACCGAAGGTGAAGGAGTTCGTCTACATCGCCTTCGACACGGCCGCCACGCACCTGTACGTCAAGGGGCTGAAACTGCACATCGAGAACGCGATCGGCTACGGCGCCACGCCCCAGGAGATCCTCGAGATCATGGAGATCGCATCGGTCATCGGCATCCACGCCGCGACGTCCGCGGTGCCGATCCTGCTCGAGGAGATGGAGGCAGCGGGGGTGGCGCTGCCCGGGGACGGGTCCTGACCCACCTGAACCGGCAACTCGAGCGGGGAGCGGAACCGATGGTGGATCGTCTGCAGGGCAAGGTCGCGCTCATCACCGGCGCGGCCCGCGGCCAGGGCCGTGAGATGGCCGAGCTGTTCATGCGGGAGGGTGCCAAGGCCGTCGTGTCGGGCGACGTCCTCGACGCCGCCGACGCGGAGGACAGTCTGGTCACCTTCGTGAAGATGGACGTCACGCAGCCCGATCGGTGGAAGTCCGTCGTGGCCGACGTCGTCGCCGAGCACGGGCGGATCGACATCCTGATCAACAATGCCGCGGTGTGCGAGTACGAGCCGATCCTCGAGACGACCGAGGAGCAGTACGACCGGCTGCTCGACATCGACCTGAAGAGCATCTTCCTCGGCATGCGCGAGGTGCTGCCGCACATGATCCGGCAGCAGGCGGGCTCGATCATCAACGTCTCGTCCATCTGGGGCCTGGCCGGTGTGCCCAACTCGTACGCGTACCAGGCGGCCAAGGGTGCGATCCTCAACGTCAGCAAGAACGTCGCGGCCACCCACGGCAAGGACGGCGTGCGCTGCAACTCGCTCCACCCCGGCTACATCCTCTCGCCGATGAACGAGCACCAGGCCCCCGAGATCAACGCGGCACTCATCGCAGGCACCGTGCTCAAACGACCCGGGGTGCCGATCGAGACCGCGTACGCGGCGCTGTTCCTCGCCAGCGACGAGGCCAGCTACGTCACCGGCACCTCACTCGTGGTCGACGGCGGGTACCTCGCGCCCTAGCCGGTTGATTCCGCTGGGCAGACTGCGGTCCTTCTCCGCGTGGCTGCTCTGCAGCGGTGATCAAGGGCAAATGGCCGCTCCCAGATCATTTGCCACCATTTCGCCTTGATCGGCGATCCGGTGCGCGTGCTGCACCTCGGATGACACCACGTGCAGCGTTCGCACGCCCGTCCTCGTCGTCACCAGCACCTCGGTAGCCGAACCTCCAGCAGCGATCCTCAGCTGCCGGGGTGCGGCGCGGCGGGTAGTCGGACCGTGACGCGGAGCCCGCCTGCGGGGCGGGGGGTGAGGGTGAGGGTTCCGTCGTGTGCCCGGGTGATGCTGGTGACGATCGCGAGGCCGAGGCCGATGCCTGCGTGGTCGGTGCGGATGCGGTCGGTGCCGCGGCGGAACGGCTCGGCGAGGGTGGCGATCAGCTGGGGGGCGAGTCTCTCGCCGGTGTTCTCGACGGTGAGCTCGACCGTGTGGGGGTGGGTG
>NZ_BAABJO010000054.1:0-35510 GCF_039543345.1 Pseudonocardia adelaidensis
AGTTACGCCCAATGCGCAGCTGAGGAGCGCGGTCAGTGGCCCACGGACGGCCCACAATGGCGGTCCATCCGGCGGCGTCGAGCAGTCGGGCGCTAAGGGCGGCGACGACCGGGCGCGGCGGCGGTCAGCCTCGTACCGCGGGTGCTGGCGGGCAGACCTGGGGAACGCCCTACCCATGACTAGGGACGTCCCATTGATGGCGGGTGTTAGCCAGATGGCATCTTCGGGCGCTCTACGCAAACGTACCCCTTGTAGGAGACGCTCGACCGGGCGCGCGTATCTCAGCGAGGCGATCACCCGCCGGGCGGCAGGTCTTTTCTACGGACGCGTTCTCACTGACCGCTACGGCGGTGAATCGGAAGCGGAGTCGTATCTCGAACAGCTCCGAAACCTACAGCGCCCCGCATAAGTCCCCATTGAATCTCACCATACGGCGGTCCACCGAGGGCTTTATGTGGCGTCAGTAGCCGCATGCCTCGCCGACCACCGTCGTGCCCGTTCAATGAGCTCCACCGCATCCCCGCCTCGGGCGAGCGGTACCGGCCGCCGCCACTGTAGTCGGGCTGCGACAGCACCGGCGACACCGCGACCCGCCTCGTCATCGTCGGCGCCCGCGCTCAGTCGCTCGGCTAGCTGGCAGGCGTACCCGGGCGCCCGACTGTGGGGTACGCCGGCTTCGTCGAAGATGACCTGTCTCCTAGGCTCCGAGGGTGGATCGAGGGCTCAGGGACCGGCTGGCCGGGTTCGTGCGGTACCGGCACGAGCACCTCAAGGGGGATGTTCGCCAGCGGCCAGGCGGCGGGAAGGAAGTTCCTCGCGCAACTGCCGGACGTGCCGGCCACCGCATGACGGGCCAGAACCTCCACCATCTCGTCCGTCCGGGGATGTCGGCTTGGTCACGACCTCGCCGCGCGCCGCACTGACGCGCAGGACCACCGGCCGCTAAGCACCACAGGGATTCTCGGCGTCGGGACGCGAACGGGCCGGCTGTCGCATCGCCACGCACCCGTGTGCGCGCACAGCTCCCGCGCGGGCGGAATCCTTCGCTCCGCGGTGCCACCTCACCGCGCGCACGTCGGCGCCGCGGGCAACCCGCGACCGGCCATCTCATGTTTACGGGTCGTTGATCCGGCGGCGCCTACGATCTTGGCAGTTCATCGGGTCGACGATCAGAAGCCTGCCCAAGCGCCAGGCGTTGTACCTCATGAGGGGGCTATGACGACCAGAATTGTCAGAAGGCGGGCCCTGCTGTGAGAACCAGCGATCACTCGAAGGGCCGCGTCACTGTCGCACCGGCTCCGCGCCGGGCTCCGGCCCCGGACCAACCCCTCCGGATCGTGTTCGGGCAGCGCACCTTCTCCGACCAGCACGCCTGGCACGACCTGCTCGACCGCTGGCGGGCCGAGCCGCGTCTCGCCGCGCTGGCCGAGCGTGTCGTCGTCGAGACGGTCGTACAGAACGGACTCACGGAACGGTTGTGCATCGGTGATCCGCCTGTGGACGTCGTCGTGCCGATGATGTCGGAAGTCACCGCTACGGCGATCCGCTCCGGCACCTTCGGGCTGATCCAGCAGTTCGGCTCCGGTGTGGACCGCATCGATCTACCCGCCGCCCAGGCCGCTGGCGTGTGGGTCGCCAACATGCCTGGGCTCACCGCGGTGCACGTGGCCGAGCACGCCGTCGCGCTGCTGCTCGCCCTGGCCCGCCGCCTGCCCGAGGCGGACGCCGGCTTCGCCCCTGGAGGTTGGGGATCTCCGGCCGGCCGCTCCTTGGTCGGCGCCCGCGTGTGCATCGTGGGACTGGGTGCCATCGGCACCGCGATCGCGGCCCGACTGGCCGCCTTCGATGTCGAACTCGTGGGCATTCGGCGGACCCCGCCAAGGCTCGAGACCACCGCCGGTCCCGTCCGCAGGGTCCTCGGCCTGGACTCCCTGCACGCCGAGCTCGCCCGCGCCGACGCGGTGATCATCGCCGCCAACCACGAGCGCGGTCGACCCCCGGTCATCGACCGCGCCGCTATCGCGGCGATGAAGCCAGGCGCGCTGCTGGTCAACATCGCCCGGGGCGCACTACTCGAAGACACCGCCGCGGCCGAGGCCGTTCGCTCCGGCCACCTGGACGGGCTGGCCCTCGACGTCTTCCCGACCGAGCCGTATCCCGAGGCGGGTCCCCTCCGTGGTCACCCGCGGATCATCACCACAGCACATACCGCCGCGCTCACCGACGGCTACTTCCAGCGCGCCGGAACCCGGCTCGCGGACGCCGTCCGCCGGTACCTCGACCGTCTCCCACCCGACGGTCTCGTCCAACCAACCTGATCGGCCCTACCCGGGATGGCGTCGAATGCGCTGCGTTCAGCGGCCGCTGTCATCGCGTTTCTCGGTGACCTCGGCGAACGCGGCCCTGTGCGGCTCGAGGTGCGCGCTGCGAACCTCGCCGCCGGAATGACGCTCGCCAGGCAGTACGACACACTCCGGCAGCCCGGGAAGAGCCGGCTCCGGGACCTGCACGCAGCTCTCGACAAGGCAGTGATCGCCGCCTATGGCTTCACCACCGACGAGGACCTGCTGACGCAGCTGTTCGCGCTCAACATCGACCTGGTAGCTGACCCTGAGACCGCACGCGGGCCGGCCCGATCAATGCCCCGGTCGTGGCTACGGCTTCGGCATGATCCACAGTGGCCTCAGCTTCTCGATCATCTCTCGGACCAGCGCCGGCACGGTGTCCCAGCTCGTCGCGTTGCGCACGACATCCCGTGCGACCTCCCGTAGCTCCGGGTCGCCTCAGCCAGACGAGTGAGCGTCCCTTACTACAGGATTTTGTCACTATGTCACTGCACCTCGCCTGACCTGCGGAAACGAGAGTGACAGCGCAAGTGACAGCCCCTCATGCCTGTCACTCAACCGCCTCGGACCAGGGGAAACGTGTGTGACACCCTCCGGCACCCGGCCTGCGGGTCGCCGACACGTCGCGCCGAGTGGGCGCATCCGCGCCCGCCCCGTGGGCTTGGCCCACGGATGGCCCACGGACAGTCGGCCATAGCCGGTGCGAGCCGGACACCACGGGACACACGAGAGCGGCCCCTGACCCGCGTTTCCGCAGGTCGGGGGCCGTTACCCCGGGTGTGGCGGGTGAAGGATTCGAACCTTCGTAGGCTGAGCCGACAGATTTACAGTGCAGTCCCGCCCCGGTCCTCGCACTCACCCTCACCTGCACACAGCCCGCGGTCGACATGGCAGCACGCCCGTCTTGCCGCACATTTGCCGCCAACAGCGCTGCATGGGCTGTCGCTCCACTGCGGGGCCGAACCGCCTATCCCCGCTTTTCAGGTGGCGAGCTGTGCCGCCCGGCACCGGATCGGTGTGATCCGGCTGGTCGCCGTGCTCACCACCGTCTGGCTCGGCTGCTTCGCTCTCGGTGCCCAGCTCGTCGCCCCGGTGCCCGTCGCGGCGAGGAGCGCTGCCGCCAGCGTCTACGAGGCCGCTCAGCAGGTCGTCGCGATCCTGCATGACCAACAGATCTTCGACGAGCAGGCGGCCACCGATGCGTTGCGCGACGTCCCGGATGCGAGCCTGCTCACCGCGCTACGCGGCAAGGACGTCGTCCCTCACCTACGTCGAGCGACGGGCGCTCGGCGCTGGAGAACCCGGAGTTCGCGCCGACGATCACGCCGGTCCTCGACGAGGGCACCCGCCGCCTCGCCGGTGCCGGCTTCGGCGCCCGCAGCGGCGCCGGCTTCGAGGTGAGCACCCCGACCTACGCGGTGTCGGGCGACGACGAGACTGCGCCCGGGACCGGCCGCAACGTCATC
This sequence comes from Pseudonocardia adelaidensis, assembly GCF_039543345.1. Classification (NCBI taxonomy): domain Bacteria; kingdom Bacillati; phylum Actinomycetota; class Actinomycetes; order Pseudonocardiales; family Pseudonocardiaceae; genus Pseudonocardia; species Pseudonocardia adelaidensis. Next base: position 3,812 of record NZ_BAABJO010000054.1, read on the forward strand.
GCGCAGACCCGCACCGGAGACCCCGGCCGCGTCGTGATGATCGGCGCCCATCTGGACTCTGTCCCGGCGGGCCCGGGCATCGTCGACAACGGCTCGGGCGTGGCGAGTCTGCTGGAAATCGCGACCCGGCTCGACTCCGAACCAACGGTGCAGAACACGGTGCGGTTCGCGTTCTTCGGCCACGAGGAGACCGGCTCCCAGGGCGCGAGCGGTTACGTCGATGGCCTGTCCGCCGACGACCACGAGAAGATCAAGCTGTATCTCAATGTGGACATGGTGGCCTCGCCGAACGCCGGCTACATGGTGCAGGGCGGCAGGGGCAGTGACCGCGAGACCGCCGGCCCCGCGGGGTCGGCCACGATCGGGCAGATGCTCGCTCACCAGCTGGCCAAGACCGGGGTGACCGCCCCAGAGATCATCGAATTCGTCGGGGACGACGAATCGCCGTTCATTGAGGCGGGCATCCCGGTCGGCGGCGCCGAGAACGGCGACGCTCAGGAGAAGACGACTGAGCAGGCCACAGCCTGGGGCGGGCAGGCCGGCCAAGTCTATGACCGCTGCTACCACCAGGCTTGTGACCGCATCGACAACGTCAACCGCGAGGTCCTCAACCACTACCTGCGGGCACTCGCCGGCACACTCGCCCACTTCGCGACATCCACCGACGAACTGCGTTGACTCTCCGCGCGCCGCGCAGCCGTGACTGTCAGCTGCAGTACGGCGGCCGCATCGCGACCGAGGGAGGGAATCACCGCCCCGGCGAGATGAGATGCGGCCCGCGTGGACCGGCGCCACGTAATGCCGCTAGAGCCTGTCCTCAAAGCAGGTCCGGCTGATCTGCTTGATCTTGGTTTGTGGTCCGTAGGCATGAGCTGACCGATGAGCAGTGGCAGGTCATCGAGTCGCTGCTGCCACCGTCGGGGACGAAGGGCGGCCCCGGGTCGATGACCGCCGGGTGATCAACGGGATGCTGTTCAAGGCCAAGACCGGCGTTGCCTGGCGGGACCCCGTCCGCGCCGATTCGGTACGGGCTGGCGAACGGCGAAGGGGGTCCAGGTGCCAGCCTCCTCGTTACATCACCCGACCTACGCAGACGTCTGCGCGAGAGCGCCGCGGGCGAACGCGTACCGAAGGAACCAACGGTTCATCTGGCGTTGCAGGGCACGGTCGCCGTGGACGGTGACTCCGGGGTGCTGCTGCAGCTGGGACCAGGTCAGGTCACCGAGCCACCAACGAGTGACCTCGGCTGTCGACGCCGCGAGCCACAGGTCCACCGGCGCACCGGTGTCCTCACGGCACAGGTCGACCTTCGTCTTGGACAGATGCAGCCAGAAGTACCGGTCGCGCGGCGGTCGGTCGGTGAACTCCAGGGCCAGGACCACGGCGCGCTCGGGCAGGGCATCGACATCGACTCGACGTTGCATGTCCCACGTGAGCGCCGTGGTGTCGAGGTCGTCCTCCGACAAGGCGGCGCTCTCGGTCGTCATCGCCCACCGGGCCAGTTCACGGACGATCGGGGCGAGGGCCAGCCCGGCGTCGGTGAGCTCGTAGCGGCGGTCTGACACGGCGACGAGGCCAGCGGCGCGAAGGGTGCGCAATCTGCTGGCCAGCGTGGCCGGTGGGATGCGGGGGATCCCGCGACGGATGTCGCCGAACTTGACCGGCCCGGCCAGCATTTCGCGCACGATCAGCAGGGTCCACCGCTCGCCGACCACATCGAGTGCTCGTGCGACCGCGCAGAACTGCCCGTACCCCTTCACCGGTCCAGGCTAACTACACCCACCCGGAAGTCTGCTTCAAATCTTGAAGCTGCACACATGCGACCTGCTGTCGATGATCAATGTGGGCCGGGTGGATCAACACAGATTGACGTACGAGGCGGGTCCGGTGTGTGCGGCGACCGCGCCGCTCGAGGGCGGCTCCGCCGCATTCGGCACCGCGCGGCTCACCGCCTCGACCCGGACCGGCCGGTTGGGGTTTCCACCATGCATCCTCCAGTGGCGTCGTTGCTGGTAGGCGAACGTTCGACTACGTGGCCGCTGCGGAGGCCGCTGCTACCGCGCCTCCGCTGCGGGCGTCCAGGCCCGCAGATCCACGCCCAGCAGGGGCGGCGTCGAGGTCGACCGGGCCGAGCGCTGATCGGCCGTGAGGTCCGGCTGATCGCCCTTGCATGGGTCACGACCAGCGGCTGGAGATTCGCACGTGCCGGGGTGGGTGCGCAGGAGCTCGAGCATGACCTTCAACCGCTACTCGGGTTCCCGCGGGCGTGGGCGAGGTCAATCTCGACGGTTCGCGCCCCGGCGATTGCAGCGGCGCGGCGATGCTGCAGGTCCGGCGTGATGAACTGATCGTGCGTTGTGACGATCACCAGCGTCGGGAGCGTGGACGCGCGCCAGGTGATCACGAACGTCGACGCCGGCAACGAGGTCTGCATGCTCCGGAGTGCCCAGCGGAGAACGTCGGCACGATCTTCAGAACGGACTCGCGACGACAAGGGAGCGGCGGCCGGGTTGGACAGCACGGCACTGCAGATGGCGATCGGTCTCGCAATCGGCGGCACCGCGGTCAGCATCGGCCTCGGTGGCGTTGCGGCGAACGAGGCCGCCGTCGACGTGGTGCGACAGGCGGTGTGGCCACGGCAGCCTCACCGCCATCACCGTGCCACTCGTCGGCGCCGCGATCATCGCGCTCCGGCTGCCCGGGCGATCCCGACCGGACTCTGCGGCACGAGGAACAGCTCAGCCCCCGGCAACCGTTGATGATTGTCAGATGGACCCTGAGCTCAAACACCTGCGGTACTTCGTCGCCGTCGCCGAGACGCTGAGCTTCACCGCTGCGGCGCGGTCCCTGTACGTCTCGCAGCAGGCCGTCAGCCGCATCATCCAGCAGCTCGAGCGCGAGCTCGGCGTCCGGCTGCTCGATCGCACGACTCGCACGGTGGAACTCACCGCCGCGGGGCGGGCGTTGCTCGCCTCGGCGAAGCGCTCGATCGCCACCGTCGAAGACGCCTTCGCGGAAGCGCGCCGAGACGGGCGGAATGGCCTCACCCGCCCGCTGCGAGTCGATCTCTCCTCGGCCGGCCTGCGAACACCCGCGATGATCCTGCGCCGCATGCGACGCGACCACCGTCGAGTTCCCCTCCATCTGTTAGAAGACGGGGTACCTCGGGGACTGGTCGCGCTCCAGGAGGGCCGCCTCGATGCCTTGCTCGGCCTGGCCACCGCCTGCCCGCCCTCCATACGCAGCGAACTGATCCGTCACGAGCCCGTCCTCCTCGCCATGGCACCATCGCACCGCCTCGCCCGGCTCGACGCCGTACCTGTCGCACAGCTGGCCGGAGCCGAGATGCTGCTGCCCACCGAGGCCGCCGCCGCGGAGTGGGTGGACTTCGTACACCGATTCTGCGCCCAAGCCGGTGTGCTCCCCCGTCGATGGCCCGGCGCCACCCACGGATCGGCTGCCGCCGCCGACGTCCTGCGTGAACTTGACGTCGTGACCCCGACCGCCGAGTGGGCCGATCCACCGGCGGATCTCATCTTCAGACCGCTCGTCGACCCCACTCCCGCCCTCGCTTGGTCGATCATGATCTCGCCCGTTGCCGAGGGTCGTGCCGAGCTCGATTTACTCCTACAGGCCGTGCGGGCGGTCCACAATGACGAAGAATAATCGGAGGATCCACGACGCCGGCGCACGTTTCGCCCACACGAATGAACGCGGAAGACACCGTCAACGAGCACTTCAAAGACCCGATGCTCGCCTACTGCGGCTGCACCGCCGAGTCTTGGCCGCGATCCTGCGCCGCGGCAACACCGGCGCGAACCCGCCGCGCGCTCAGTCGCCGTGATCCAGCAGCTCGAGCGCGAGCTCGATGTCGGGTTGTTTGAGCGCACCACGCGCTCAGTACAGCTCACCTCCGCCGGCGAGGCCATGCTCGCCTGGACCCGGCGTTCGACGGGCGCCGCGGACGAGGCGATCAACGCCGCCCGCCACGCAGACTTGGGGTGACGACGTGCCCACCCCATGTCTGGTTCAAATTTTGAACTGCGGGTTCCCTGCTCGCAGGCCGAAGCTCGCGGGCATGGACACGTCACCCCCCGCGCCTCGTACCGTCCTGGATCGGATCGGCGATACTGCATTGCTGCCGCTGCGCCGGCTCGAACCGCGAAACGGATCTCGGATCCTGCTCAAACTCGAGGACCGCAATCCAACCGGAAGCATCAAGGATCGGATGGCGCTGGCAATGATCGAGGCCGCAGAAGCCGACGGCCGGCTGCGGCCGGGTGGCAGGGTCGTCGAGTACACCGGTGGCAGCACAGGTGTCTCGCTCGCTCTGGTCTGCGCTGTCAAGGGATACCACCTCGACATCGTCAGCTCGGACGCGTTCGCCGCCGAGAAGCTCGCCCACATGCGGGCGCTCGGCGCCGAGGTGCATGTGATCGCCAGTGATGGGGGCCGCATGACGGAGAAGCTCACGCGTGACATGGTTGAAGCGGCCCGGACCATCACGGCGAACAACGGCGGCTTCTGGACCGACCAGCTCAACAACACCGACCAGCTGCGTGCCTACCACACGATGGCCGACGAGATCTGGGCTCAGACCGACGGTGAGCTGGCTGCGTTCGTGCAGATCGTCGGTACCGCCGCCTCGCTGCGGGGCAACGCCGAGAGGCTGCGGAAGTACGACGACTCGATCACCGTGGTCGCGATCGAACCCGCCGAGTCCGCTGTCCTGTCCGGGCGCCCGACCGGCGCGCACAAGATCGACGGAGTCGGTGCCGGGTTCGTCGTACCGTTGTGGCACGAAGAGGTAGCCGACACGATCGAGCTGGTGTCCACAGAAGAGGCGACAGCGATGGCGGCCCGGCTCGCTCAGCAGGAAGGACTGTTCGCCGGCACGTCGACGGGAGCCAACGTCCTCGTCGCCCTGCGCATAGCCGAACGGCTTCCCCCGAATTCGACGGTCGTCACGGTGATGTGTGACACGGGGATGAAATACCTGAGCAAATGAGTGCCCATGCCACGACGGCAGGCCTGCACTCTTCCAAGCGTTTGGCGACGAGCTCGGCGAGTGCCCGTGCGTGACAGAGAAGCGGTGTGCACCAGCAACCCAGGCCATACGCCGGCGCAACTCGGCAGCTGGACAGCAGATGGGGTTGCTCGAACAGCCAAGCCTTGTACTTCTCGATCATTTGCGCAGCCAGGTGTTCGTCCTGGTGTCGCATGAACGACGCTCTTGACGCCAATGCACAATAGCGCCGCGCCCTCCTTCACCCAAGACGCGATGGACAAGATGGTCAACCGTTGCCGCGGCCGAGCTGTTCCTCAGGTCACACGTTCCGGACGGACCTGGCCGGGGAGGCCGACCGCGACGACTGCGGCCCCCACGAGCGGCAGGACGGTGGCGGCGAGGCCGCCGAGCCAGACTGCCCGCTGGGCGGCCTCTGCACCGGCCTCGCCGGGTGCAGCGCCACCGAGGCCGATGCTGACCGCCGTGCCGACGAGGGCGAGGCCGATCGCCCCGCCGATCTGGAGGGCTGAGTTGTTCAGCCCGGCCGCAGCCCCCCTGTCGTCAGCCGCGACGGCGTGCACGCCGCCGATCGTGGCTGCGGGGTAGGCCAGCCCCATACCGATCCCGAAACTCACCACCGTGGCGGTGGTAACCAGCCATGTCCCGTTGGAAGCCCGCAGGGCGAGCAGGAGAGCGTCGCCGAAGGCGACCGTGACCAGTCCGCCGGCGTACACCGCCCGCAATCCGAGCCGGTCGATCAGGAACGGAGCCAGGCAGCGCGAGACGACGACGCACAGAACGCTGCCCGGCACCAACGTCAACGCCGTCTGCCAGGGGGTGCGATGCAGCACGTCCTGGAGGTAGAGCGTGACGATGTAGGAGACGCCGAACGGCGCGGCGAGCACGGTCGACGCGGCGACGTCGGCGGCGATGATGCCACGCGTGAGCAACTGCTTCGGCACCAGCGGCGCGCTCGCCCTCCGCTCGACCGCGAAGAACACGCCGAACAGGACGAATGCGGTGGCGATCGGCACGCCGACGCCGGGAACGGCCGTGTCGGGGCTCCCGGCCCGGGTGACTCCGAAGGTCAGCAGGACGGCGACCGCGGTGATGGTGACCCCACCGGTGAGGTCGTACCCGCCGGCACGGTGTCGCGGTGACCGCGGGACGGCGCGCACAGCGGCGAGCAACGTCAACGCCACGGCGGGCACCTTGGCCAGGAAGATCCACCGCCACGAGAACCCGCTGGTGATCACGCCGCCGAGAACGAGCCCGGCGGTGAAGCCGCTCGCCGCCGCAGCGGAGAAGATGCCGAACGCCTTGGTCCGTGCCCGGTCGTCGACGAACGTCGTGGCCAGGACCGCGACCGCAGCCGGCACCGTCAGCGCGGCGCCGACGCCTTGGACCGCTCGCGCGCCGACGAGGACGGCGGTGTCGGTGGCCAGCCCGCAGGCGAGGGAGGCCACCCCGAAGACGCCGAGCCCGGTGAGCAGGACGGGCCGAGCCCCGAGCAGGTCGCTCGCCCGGCCACCGAGGAGCAGGAAACCCCCGTACGTGACGACGTACGCGGCCGCGATCCAGGGCAGCGTGCTGGTCGGCACCTGCAGGCTCTCCTGGATGCTCGGCAACGCGATCTGGGTGATGGACAGGTCGAGCGCGTCGAAGAAGATCGTCGCCGACATCACCGCGAGGACAAGCCCAGCGGATTCGCGAACTCGGTGCATGTGGTGACGCTAATGAACTCAGTCACCCATCGGGAAACACCGATTTCTTGGCGATTCACAACGTTCGCATGTGAACGGCCTCGGAATCGGTGTTTCCGCGGCGAACGCCATCGGATCTACCGTCCGTCTTGCGCTGCCCCGATCGAAGGGATTCCCGCAGATGCCCGTTACCACCGCAGCCGGAACCGACGTCCACTACACCGCAACCGGCGCGGGCAGGGGCCTGGTCCTCGTCCACGGCACCAGCATGGATGCCGCGTCGAACTTCGGCCACCTGCTCGAGCAGTTCGCCGATCACAACACCGTGATCACCCCGGACTGTGCCGGCAGCGGCCGAACGACCGCGCCACCCGGGGAGCTGACCGTGGATCTGCTGGTGGAGCAGGTGGCAGCCGTCGCCACCCACGCCGCAACCGGCCCCGTCGACATTGTGGGCTTCTCGCTCGGAGCCGTCGTCGCGGCCCGCCTTTCCGCCCTGCGGCCCGAGCTGGTGCGACGGCTGGTGCTGGTCGCGGGCTGGACGCACAGCGCGGACGCGCGGCTGCGGCTCGGGTTGGAGACCTGGGCACGTGTACTCGACGTCGATCCCGAACTGGCCTCTGCCCAGGCTCCGTTGCTGGCCTTCAGCCCCGGCTTCCTCAGTGGACTCGGCGAGGACGGGCTGGCTCAGCTCCGCAACGGGAAGTCGGCCCCCGGCACCCGGCGCCAGATCGACCTGTGTCTGGGGGTGGACATCCGCCGGGATCTCCCTCGCATCAACGCCCCCACGTTGGTGGTCGGCTGCACGCTCGACCACCTCATCCCGGTCGAACACGCCCGCGACCTGCATCGGGCCATCCCGCACAGCTTCTATCTCGAATTGCACAGCGGACATGTCGTCTTCCACGAGAAGCCGGTGGAAGTAGTTGCAGCAATCCGCGACTTCCTGACCGACGATCGCGCGCGGTGAGGCACACGTTCGTCAGCAACCGCCGACAGACTGGGCGCCAGCCGCGGAGAGGGAATCGAAGTGAACGCGTTCTCGGGGTCGATTGCCGACGAACGGGAGCGAGAACCCGTCCTTGTGTATCACGAAGTCCTGATGGCCGCCGGCTCCCGACCGGGACGCTGCGACCGCCTCGCGGGACAACCGATCAGATCGACGCTCGTCCCCGTCAGGGCCGTCGTGGGCACGGTCGGTCGGCCCATGCAGTTCAACCAGCGCTTTCAACCACTCACCGAATCGTCGCGACTGCGGCTGGACCGTCTCGCCAATCACGTGGCACACGGCGGGTCAGTGCCTCCGGTCCGACTCCTGCGCATCGGCGAGCTGTACTTCGTCCTCGACGGCCACCATCGCATCGCACTCACGCGAGCGTCCGACAAACACGCCATCGCTGCCTCGGTACAGCCGGTGTGCACGGTCGCCTCGGTCGAGTTCGGTCTGCAGCGCGAGCAGCTACCCCTCAAAGCCGCCGAACGCGACTTCCTCCGAGCTGTCCCCCTTCCAGACGCCGCCACGACCCAGATCCGGCTCCCCCGCCCAGCGGACTATCGAGCGCTGGCCGACCGAGCTCGGCAGTGGTGCCGATTCCATGGCTTGGATCACGGCGCCGAGGATGCCCCGCTGCCGCCTGCGGCAGCCGCGGCGTGGTGGCACCTCGCGGTAAGGCCCGATGCCCGAAGTCAACCCGCCACCCCCGCAGCACTCTCCGCTGCCACCTACCTCGCGCAGCCACACGACTAGCCTAGTCAACTAGCAATGCGATCTTGAATACGAGTTAGCCGATCAGCTGTAGGATTCCCGCCCGGCTGGCTTCGGCCCTTCGCGCTCTGCGGAGACCGGGAACGCTGAGGGTCGAGGCGAGAACCGCTCGAGGATGACGCGCCGTCCTGATCGGGGCGAGCACGGCCTCAAGTCGAGGTATCTGAGGCCCCTCAACGCCCTCCTCAGGCATGTAGCCCCTGCCCCGCGCTACGACAGCCGGGCGAGAGGCCCTACCTCAGCGGAGGACCGCCATGAAGGTCCGTGTCTACCACAACGGCGACGACGTCTTCATCGCGTGGAAACCCGACGGCTTCATTCCGGACTGTCGCGGATTCGCCCTGATGCGCCGCCGGAACGGGATCGAGGAGACCGTCAGCACCTGGGTCGGCTTCGAGGACGACCAGGCCGCGGACGGGGAGCGACGGGCGTCCATCAACTGGCCGATCCAGAAGTACCAGTGGACCGACTACATGGCCGACCCCGGCGACCGGCTGCAGTACCGCGTGCTGCCGATGGTCGGCCCGAACAAGCAGAACCTGCGCCCCGATCCGGAATCGGTCAGCGACTGGACGGATGAGTTCACCCTCAGCCACGAGGTCTCCCCCGGGATCGAAGCCCTGTTCAACCGGGGGATCGTGGCCGCGCAATGGGTGTCCCGGCGCCTGGGCGTCACCGGCCACGCCCTGCAGAACGCCCGCCTGGAGACGGTGATCGCGACCCCCGGTGACCGGTTCCGCGACTACCTCGCCGGGCCGTTGGGCGTACGGCTGTTCGACCTGCTGTCCTCTGCGGCTCGCGAGGACCGTCATGTCTACGCCGCCCTCTACGAGCTCGACGATCCACAGCTGGAGGCGGCCATCACCGGCCTCGGGCAACACGCGCACGTCGTCCTGGCCAACGGCAGCGGCAAGCACCAGGGCGAGGACCAGAACGCCGCCGCCCGCACCGCGCTGCGCGGACAGGTCGACCTGCACGACCGGATGAGCTCACCCCGCGCACTGGGACACAACAAGTTCCTCGTCATCTGCGATCACGGCGACACGCCCCGGTGGGTGTGGACCGGCAGCCAGAACTGGACCATGACCGGGCTGTGCACCCAGGCCAACAACTCCGTCCTGATCGACGACGGGGATCTGGCGGGCCAGTACCGCCACCAGTGGGGGCTGCTGCGCGACGCCGGCGATGCCACACCGCGCAGTCTGCGGGAGGAGAACACCAAGCCGCGTGACGTACCCGTCGAGCCCGCCCGCGTGCGGCTGTGGTTCACCCCCACCGTCGAGCAAGCCGACCTCGCCGATGCCCGCGAGATCATCAACGCGGCCCGCAGCGGCGTGCTGTTCCTGATGTTCAACCCGGGGCCTAGCGGGACCCTGCTCAACACGATCCTCGACCTGGCCCGGTCGGACCACACCGGCCAGCCGCTCTATATCCGCGGCGTGCTCAACCAGGACCCGAGCACGAATACCCACCCGGTGCACCTGTTCGACCAGCAGAACACCCAGCAGGCCGACTTCGAGGTGGTGCTGCCCGCGGCCATCGACGTGCCCACCACGTTCTTCCGTGAGGAGCTGAAGAAGCTGGACCGCGCGTTCGCGATGGTGCACAGCAAGGTCATCCTGATCGATCCGCTCGGGCCCGACCCGGTGGTGCTCACCGGGTCGCACAACCTCGGGCCCAAGGCCAGCGGAACCAACGACGAGAACCTGCTGATCATCCGCAAGGCCCCTGGCCTCGCCGCCGCCTACGCGACCAACATCATGGCCGTTTACAACCAGTACCGCTGGCGCTTCCGACGCCACCTCCAGCCGGCCGGCCTGCGCTGGAAGGGGCTCGTCGACAGCGACCGCTGGCAGCACGGCTACCTGCAACAGGGCAGCACAGCACTACACGAGATCGACTTCTGGGTCGGGGCGTAGCAGCCGACAGCAAGCACCGGTAGTCACTCGGGCTCCCCGCTCGGGTGCCTGGAGAGGAAGATCCACTGTGACCAGGACTGAATTCGAGACGGTGGAGCTGGAATTCACAGCCGCGACCCGCAGCGACGAGCGGAGCCTGGCGGCCGCGGTCACCGTCGCCAACCTGTACTACGCGCAACCGCTGCTGGACTCCCTGGACGTCGGCGTCGATGTCTCGCCGAGCTCGGCCGGGCTGGTGGTAACCACTGTCCAGATGGGTTACGCGCTCGGTTGGTGTTCCTGGTCCCGGTGCGGGACATCGCCCGTCCCCGCCCCTTGCTCGTGTCGCTGACAGGCGTAGCCGCCGCGCTCGCGGCCGGCGCCGCGGCCCACGCTGCCCGTTCTCGCCGGTCATGCCGTGGTGGTCGGCCTCGCCTCGGTGACCGTCACGATGCTGGTGGCACACGCCGCCACCCTCGCCGGCGACGACCAACGCGCCGGGGTGGTCGGTACCCTCCTGGGTGGGCTGCTGCTCGGCGTCCTCGTCGGCCGGGGGTTCGCGGGCGTCGTGGCCGGCCTGCTGGGCTGGCGCGGCGTCTACGCCGTCGCAGCAGTGCTGATGACCGCGACCGCGGTGTTGCTGTACCGCCGCATGTTTCTTGGGAGGTCATCTTGTCATGCACTGGGGGTGGCCCGCCCAGGCGAACGCTGATGCCATCACCGCCGCCGTACAGCGCGCCGAGCGCAGGACCGCCACCCTGGCACCTGTACCGCTTCACCTTCCACACCCTAGTGGGGTTGAGCACCGAAGGGCCGAACGGGGCAACCCTCTGGAGGTTCGGCCGGTGAGTTCGCAAGTCCCACAGAGAAAGCTCGGGTGATCCCGGTGAGGGCCGCGATGTCGTCGCCGATGTTGACAGCACTGGTCACGCAGATGATTGTCAACGGAGACTCCTTCATGACTCCAACCAGTCAATGCGACCGGTCAGGCGCATCAACGCGCCCTCAGCGGGCGTTACTGCGGTGTATGCATTACCCGAGTCGAGATCAAGCACGTGCACGACGGTGCTTCCGATGTGCTCCTGCCAAGAAAGTAGGACGAGCCCTTGGCGAACCGAAACAGCCTCATATTCGACAGTGTCAGAAAATCCGCGATTATCGCCCGCGGTGATTTCGACGGTGAGCTCGCGTTCGGAACGAAACGTGATGCGTGGCGTGAAGGTTGGAAACCTGATCTCAAGCACTCGTCCGACGCGAATCGGCGGTGCGGCCGGCGAACTCATCTCGCGATCACCTTCGCTCAACCGAGCCTTGGCATCGGGCGCTCATTCGGCTTGACCAGCGTCGGACATTCCCGTGCAGTGTCGCAGGAAGGGTAAACGGTAGCCTACAGCGTTGGACCAGATGCACGGCGACGAGAGTATTTTGCGTCCGGCCCGGTCCGATTGTGGCCACTCTCCCTACGGCTCCCAGCAAGGGCAAGAGCAGGCACGCACCAGGCGGGTGCCCGTCTCGAGACTTAAGAAGCGCCGCGCTCGGAGCCCGCTCTGGGCGCCGCCGCCCGGAATACCGCTCTTCCCCAAGGCGAACGTGCTGTCGTTCGGCGCTCAGATGTCCCCGCATAGCAGCTACCTCCCCTACGCTCTCGCCATGTCCGAACTCCAGGACCGATACGAGACCCACACGGAGATGGGATCTTCATGCTCCCATTCGCGTACCGACAGCCTGCCGCTTCGGCTGGCGAGCATCGGTATAGTGATCTGTTGAGTATTCCGCTGGAACTTCGTGCCCAGTAGCCAGTCGTGCGGGTCGCTGCCGGCTGCCCCCGATGTCCCGCGCGAGGCCATGCAGATCCTACGACACAGCAAGATCGCCACCACATGGAGACCGTCACCGAGGTCGTGTCCTCGGTGATACGCGAAGCGCTCCGTGACGTCCACATGGCGGCAATACCACACGGCTCCGCCCACGGCGTTGCCGGTCGCCGGGCAGCGCGGCTCCGCGGGTCAACGACAAGCGCGACGACGAGGCCACCGGGCAGCGTCGGAGGTTCTCCTCGGCGATCCTGCCGGCGTGGTGCCGCAAGTCCCCGAAGATCACCGAAGTGCAGGAAGCCGGACCCCGGGTGTCGAGGCTGCTCGCCACACGTGAGGTGGTAGGTGAACAGCCCGATGCGGATGCCCCCAAGCTCAAACCCGCGCTGAGTCAAGGTGGCGAACCGCGGGCAGCGTCGAATAGGACTCGGCAAGCGGACCGATCCGATCCGAGCGGCCGGCGAAGACCGGCTCACGGTCGACGGTGACCATCGCGGTGTTGGTCTACAGGTCGGGGCTGGTCAGTCGCCAACGCACCGCCATCGGTTACGGAGCACATGCTCGGCGTCCCCTGCTCAAAGGACCCGTGCGCGTGAACAGACAAGGGTGTCATGTGTGACGGTGTCGTCTTGAAGCCCGGCCCGTCCCCGAAGCGACTCCCGCGGCCGCGTAGTAACGCATTGACCGCCGACGGCGAGGGTGTGCGCGTGGCCAGAGTGGGGATCATGCTCATAATGCTGGTGGCTGCCGCGGCGCTCGGCGCGGTTGTCGCGGTGCTGCTCGTCGACACACCTTCAAGGACGACGTCGCCACCGGATGCTGCCACCCCTCCACCGGCGGCACGCTCCGCAACCAGCCCATCACCTTCCCCTGCTCCGCAGCTCGCGCAGGTCGGGCAAACCGCTACCAACGGCGGCATCACGCTTACGGTGACGGCGGCCCGGACCGTCGAATCGATCGACATGAATCAGTCCGGCTTCCGCCCAGGATCGGGCTACGAGACGTACACGAAGACAGAACCGGAGCAGGGTGGATCGTTCGTCGTGATCGAGACCCACGTCACCAACGACGGTCAGTCCAGCCTGGACCTGACATGCAGCTGGCCAATCGATGCGAAACTTGTGGACGACCGAGATCGCAACTTCGATCCAATCGGCGAACTCTACGAGCTGAAGGGCAACCCCGAGTGCAACAAGCAGCTACAACCCGGTTTCGAGGACGAAATGACATACGTCTACCTCGTGCCCGCCGACGCGAAGATCGTCACGTGGGGTTTCCGCGACGTCACGAACCCGTCCGGGTCAAGTAACTTCACACTGATTCGCCTCGACGTCTAGCTACGCCTGCGCCGCCCTTTTGGCGCGCGCGGGCACACCGGCCAACCGGCGGACGACGCATCAGCACGACCTTTGCCCTTCCTGTACACTCAACCGTATGGATACCTGCATTGCGCAGGTGTGCTGCGTTTCTGTGTCCGATTCCCCCTTTGAACACGATCGGTCCGCCTCGGTGCCGCGGGGTGAAGGATCTCGAGCCCCACAGCTCCTTTGCAGGTTTGCATCCCCGTTACCCCGGCCCGCGGGTACATCGCAACCTTCTCGGCGAGCCGCACAGGCGCGTGGGCGAGGTCGTCCGGAGCCGGATCGAGTCGGCGCGCGACGTCCATTACAAGTACGACAAGATCGCGTGATCGGTGGCACCCGGTAAGCCCCGGCGTTGTCTCGCCAGCCGCCAGCTTGCTCATCGGCGAGCTGGACCAGCACGCGAACGCGTCACGATCGCACTGCTCCTTGTGATTCGGCTTCCCAAGGTTGCGACGAATGTCGGCGGCATGCGGCCCCACCCTCTGCCGCACCGGGCACCGGTCCTGCCGTACCACCCGAACACGCTGCCGACTGAGCCCCACCGTTACGCCCTCGAGCACCTGCGCCCCCACCCCTTGCACGACGACGTCGCGCCGCAGGAGCGGCTGGCCACAGCGGCGCACCACCGACGCCGGGACGCCCAACGTCAGTGGCGTCGGCTGCTCCACGCCCTGGTCGCCTACAGCAGGCTGGACGACGACGAACGTGACCGGGTCGCATGGACCCAGCTGGTGACCATCTGGCAGGTCATCGGCCGGCTGCTGCGCGGCGGCCAACCCGCGAGGGTCTACTTCTGCGACGCGGCCTTCGCCCCGCGCACCGCCCGCCGGGCCGAGGACGACACCGACGTCGACGACGAGACCACCAGCCTGCTGCACGCCCGCCCCGGCAGACTGAACCAGGGGCAATGTTTCGTGTTCAGTTCCCCTCGGACACCAGAACGTTGGATGCCTCCGACAACTCCGGCACTGTATCAGAATCCGCTTGAACACGCGGATGTAGCAGTCACACCCCGCCGGTGGGCGTCGTGACCAACGCCATCGTCGCGCCCCTGCTGCTCTCGACGAGTCGCCCGTCACCACCGGTCCAGACACCGGACGCCCGACCAACGCACTCCATCCGAGCAACGGCCACACATCGCCGCCTTCCTGCTCACGCAGGCTCGCGGTCAGCGGCTCGGCGCGAAGCCGACCCCGGATTGCCGAGCGCGTTCACGAACCCGGCAGGGCGGGGGCCTGCGCTGCAATCCCAGCCCCGGCCCGAGGACCTCCTGGGCCTCGAGCGAGTGCGTGAGACACACCCACTCCGCCCGGAGGTCCTCCCTAGATCGAGCCGACACGCTGCACCAACTGTCAACAACGTCTTGAGTCACGACACCTAGAGGCACCGCTGATCGCAGGCGGCCGCATCATCTTCTAGATGTCGAGTAAATCAGCCAGCTGCCGTCGTCTTGCCGCAGGAGGGTTAGCTCCCATTCAGCGGATTCCGGCCCGGTAGTAGTCGCACTCACAGTTGCGATGTCTGCGTCGATTTCGGCGAAGGTTCGTTCATTGATGGCAAGCGTTGCTCCTGGTGGGAGTAGAGAGTGGTTGGCCGCCAAGAACTGCGGGCGGACGGACTCGTCGACGGCCTCCGCCTGATCGCTGATCGATGTCGACTCTACCGCCCGCTCCAGGCCGCGCCAGTCCATTGGTAAGCCTTCAAGGCGCAGGAGGGTAGACCCGAAACAATGCCCATGAGTAGAACGGCAATAGCTGCGACGACAAGTAGCGGTCTCGCCGAGGTTCGAGGATTGAGGTCGGCGTTGCACCTGAGCCAGTTCATCGCTCGCGTCCCGCGGCCTCTTCGACTTGCGCCGTCACCGCTTCAATGACGTTCGTGTCACCGCCTCGACCCATACCCGCCATGACGTCCCGCACGTCGGCCGGTCGCTCTTCACCAGTCAGGGTGGTAGTCGGAGGTCGGCTCTCGCCTCATTGAAGTAGCTGGCGCGGTGTTCATCCCAGTTCATCTGCAAATCCTCGAGCGCCTTGATGGACACACGCCCTTTCCCGTCGAGTTCCGCACGAAGGTGATCGACAACGATCATGAGGCCTTCCGCGGTCATGCGCAGGCGCGACGAATCAGTCGCTAAGCAGACACGGTTCCAGTCTGCGAGGACGGCTTCCCTGGCCTCGTCGCGCTCGTCCTGATCGTCGCTGGTGAGTGCGGTCCCTTTCTCTACTCGACGTGCTTGCGCTTCTAGTCGGCGGCGTCGGACGGCGCATGTGGCACGAAAGTCGTTATATGTAAGGCGACGTTGCTCTCGCCACTCGGCCCGTGTCTCTCGGCTTGGAAGCAATGAAGGGCATCATAAGTGCGACGGCTGCAGCGAATTTGGATTTCGCAATGCCGCCGATCGTCCTCGTGTCGTCATAGCAGCTTCGAATCTTGGCTGTCCCGACGTCTCTGATTGGAGGGAGATGTGCCGTCCGGAGATACCGGGGAAATCGATGATTAGTGCATGCTGGCTAAGATCAAGAGGTAGCGTCCTGCTCGCTGAGCTCACAGCACCGCGGCGTAGTCTGCAGGCGTGATCGAGCGCGCGCCCTTCGGGGCGACCGGACATGAGTCGTCGCGGGCAATCTTCGGCGCGGCCGCCTTGGGGAGCGTCTCGAAGCGGGACGCGGACCGCACGCTCGAGCTGCTGCTTGAGCACGGCGTCAACCACATCGACGTCGCGGCGTCCTACGGCGACGCCGAGCTCCGTATCGCGACATGGCTGCGTCGCCACCCGGGCGAGTTCTTCGTGGCGACCAAGACCGGCGAACGCGGCTACGCTGGCGCGCGAGAGCAGATCCGCCGCTCGCTCGACCGCCTCGGCGTCGATCAGATTGACTCGATCCAGCTGCACAACCTCGTCGACGTGATCGAGTGGGACACGGCGCTCAGCGCCGGCGGCGCGCTCGAGGCGGCGATCGAGGCCCGCGAGGAGGGTCTCGTGCGCTTCATCGGCGTCACCGGCCACGGCCTCTCGGTCCCCGAGATGCACCGCCGGAGCCTCGAGCGCTTCCCGTTCGACTCCGTGCTCTGCCCGTACAACTACGTCCAGATGCAGGACCCGCGCTACGCGCAGACGTTCGACAACCTGGCGGAGGTATGCGCCGAGCGCAACGTCGCCCTTCAGACGATCAAGAGTCTTGCGTGGCGGCGTTGGGACGGTCGCACGAGCACCACCGCGACCTGGTACGAGCCGCTGCGCGACCAGGCCGACATCGACCTCGCCGCGCACTGGGTGCTGGGAAACCCGCAGATGTTCCTGCTCACCACCGGCGACGTCGAGATCCTCCCGCGACTGCTCGATGCCGTCGAGCGCTATCAACAGCGCCCGCCTGACGACCGGATGGCGTCGCTCGCTCGCGAGCGTGACCTCACGCCATTGTTCATCTGAAGAAGTTCGCGTCAGGGGATCGCAGCTCGTCGGCTCACGGCCGGCCCCAGGCGGACGACGGCGGCGCGGCTACGCGCATTTATCGCAGCTACGGCACCACTGGCCCGACACGTCCTTGCTTGGTACATGTGCTCCGGCGGTGACCCTGGGGAGACCGGACGAGCAACGGTCTGCCTGCGCTTGGCGTGGTCGCGCTTCTTCCGCGACCTCGCCGACCCGTCCACTCATGCAGTCGTCGTGCGAGCCTGCCAGGGCTGCCAGGCGGCGCTGCGCAGCAGACGCAGGCCGACGATGACGGTGGAGCAGGTCGTGGCGGTCCCGCCGGCAGGCCTCGTCATTGGCATCGGAGCGGTCTCCCTGCCGAACGCGCTGAGCACGGTGACGCAGCTGGCGCCGGCGGTCGGTTTCCTGGCGGCGGTGTTGGTGCTGGCCCAGCTCTGCGCCGACGAGGACCTGTTCCGGGCGGCGGGGCGCTGATGGCGGGCGCCAGCGCGGGCAGGCCTCGGAGATATGTGGGCTTCCTCAACCGACAGGGAACGGATAGCAGCCGATGCCGCGGCGGCCGTCTTCGTCGGCGGCTGCGCCACGGGAGGAAGGTGGCGCCGATCCGGAAGGCAGCGTGACCGTGCAGGAGGTGGAAGAGCCCCAGTACCTCCACGAGGGCAAGTACCTCGGTCAGACCGTGACGATCCAAGCCGCGGTGAGCGCGGTCCCCGCCGAGGACCGGATCGAGGACGACGAGACACACCACGGTGACGACTCCCGGCTCGTCATCACCCAGGGCGTCGACGTCGCGGTCGGCGACGTCGTCCAGTTCACCGGAACCGTCGGGCAGCACGACGTGACCATGGAGGCCGAGGCGATTCCCCCGGTCCGCCACGACAAGTGCGAGAAGTACGAGAGCGAGCCGTTCCTCTACGACGCCCGCGTGGAAGCGCTGCCGGCGTCGGTTAGCCGCAGGAACCCGGCGAGCGAGCGAGGAACCCGGGCTCGTGAGGCCCCGATCAGCGGCCGGCGGCGAGACGGCCGACGTTAGTCGCAGACCGCAAGGGGGCGCGTCCCGGTACGAGCGGCCCGACAGGACGTCACGCCGCACGGGAAGCTCCCCGAGCCGCTCGCCGCTCTCGTCGAGCCTCCTCGAGGTGCAGGTCTGCCCGGCACCGGGTGACAAGGGCGCCGAGCTCGCAGCGCGGTTGCGGTCCGCGTGCATAGATGAAGCGCGACGCCCAATCGGTTCTGTATCACACCTTCTCTGCCACAGGTCCACCAGAAGGCGCACGTGGAATGCCCTTCTCCGCATTACTCCCGCACCAATCGGCCCTGCGTCCGAACCTGTATAGGTCGAAACGTCTTGAGAACTTCAGGTGAGAGCCTGATCTACTGGACGGGAGGGTCGGGGGCGAAGGTGACGTCTTCGGGTTGGTGGCGCAGGGTGATGCCGTCGGTGTTGACGTCGTAGAGGTCGTGGAGGTTGCCGAACTCGCCGGTGGGCAGTAGCAGGGTGTCGTCGCGATGGATGGGATCGTCGCGGATCCAGGTGTCGAACGCGGCGAGGTCGGTGTGCCGGGGGTCTTTGAAGTACTTGACCAGCCGCCGGTACAGCTTCGGGAACATCGTCAGCGTTGACAGCTGGGCAAGATCATGCAGCGCCGTCCGGCTGCTGGTGGTGAGGTCTTCACTGCGCCACATGCCCAGCTTCTCGCTGCGGGCTTGTGCGATCAGGCCGCGCATGTGCCGGATCAGATCCAGCGGCATGGTGGCATACAGCTCGGCGTAGGCTATACCGTTCCGGACCAGCGCGGCGTTCAGGCTGTGATCGAGCAGCTGCTCGGTGACGAACACCGGATCCCCGTCACCCGCTCGGTGACCGCCGGCCGGGCCACTGTCGCCGCCGACATCGGTTGTGACCGTTGTGGCGGGCAGGTCGGGGTTGCCGGGGTAGACCAATCCCAGGACCCGGCCGTTGCTTTCGATGCCGTTGGCCAGCAGGTAGCCGCGGATCGGGTGGTGCTCCGCGGTCTTGGTCTTGTTCGGGAGGTCGTCCCAGAACTCCACCTGCCCGAACCCCATGAGGTCGAGCATGCGGTCCCGGGCCGCGTCGGCGTAGGTGAGGTCCTGGTGCTGGTCTTCGAAGTGGGTCTCGAGGGTGTCGATGCCCTCGAGACCGGACACCGTAGGTGCCCAGGTGGCGGCGGTCCGGGCCGACGTTGCTGAACCGCGGTAGGGCCGGGATCAGCGCGTGGTTGTCGGGCAGGAAGTTGATCGTGTCCCCGTCCGGTTCCGGACCGTTGCGGGGCAGGTCCGGGTAGCGGATGATGAGGGTGTAGCGGGAACCAGCCACGACTGGGCCTCCTCGACCCCCGGGCCGGGCCGGGGCTTGAACGCAAGTCAGATGAATTCGACGCAGCGACGATGAGTGCGACCGCGCCTGCCATCAGGAGCTGCTCGGCCAACACCTGATACGTCCGGTCGTCGGGCACACCGTCGTTTGGGGGCGTCTGCATCCTGGATCAGCCGTGGCTGGCGGCCGAGGTGCAGGGTCGGGTTCCGCCGCCGCGTGCACTCCCGGGTCACCGTCCAAGATGGCGTGGGTGTGCTGCCAGCGGCATCGACATCCGGGTTAGCTGTCGGTCTCGACGGTCTGGGCGTCGGCGGCGGCTCGCTGGACCGACTCGCACCCCTTCAGTGCCACTGCCTTGGTCTCGTACGCCTCGCCGGTCGCGACGACTTGGCCGTTGGATGCCTTCAACCGGAAGCGGTACTTGCCGGCGCGGTCCTTGTACACCTCGAACTGCCCGCCATCCCTGCCCTCCACGTCGACGTGATCATCCGAGGCCGACAGTATCGGCCGGCAATCCGGCGGCCACGACATCGAACGGGTTTACATCACGACGCCCAGCCGGCAGCATCGGCCGCGACAACGTGGCCCTGCCCGCACCGCCCGCGGCGCGTGCCCAACCGCGGCCACGCCCGGTCGGCGCCGATCCAGCGGCGCAGCGGGGGCCAGCTGCGTTGCCGCCGCCAGCGCTCGATCCCCTTGAGCCTGGTCGGACGAACGGGCCTAGCGCCTGCGCACGGGATGTGCGGTGGTAATGCCCGCCAGGAAGGGGGCAAGGGGTAAGCGACATCAACGTTGGTCTTCCGGTCGGCGCAGAGCGCGGGGGCCACGCTCACCTCGACGAGCGGGCCGGGGTCGTTGTACCTCCGATCCCCACGAACCCCGACGGCGAGCAACCATCGGCGGCCGGAACCGGAACCAACCGCCCACTGGTGCAGCCCCACCCGCCATCGCCGGACTGACCACGCACCCGGCCATGCGTCTGAGCATCAATAACACCGTAACCCCCAGCCGCACCAACGACGACTGAGCCCATGAACGCCCGCCGCCGGCCCAGGTCCGCAACCCGCCTTCTCGCCCGACCAGCCGGTCCCCTGCTGGGACGGCACGTTGTTCGCTGGGCCAGGCAGACCTAGCCCGGCGCTTCACGGGCGGTTTGCCGGAGCGGCGTGTTGAACGGCTGAAAGGTGCTCCTGACCAGCGAGGATGTGGATTGCTGAGGTCCAGGTCCGCGCGAGAGCAGGAGCACCTTCCAGGTGAGCAAGCGTAGTGGGTTCTATCCGTGCCCGGCCGCTGACGCGGCGGGCCAGCAGGTCGTGTCGCAGGCCGGTGGGCTGCTGCTTACCGAGACCGTCCGGGTGGTCGGGCTGGACCGCGCGCTGTCCGCGGCGCTCGGGCCGTATCGGCCGCGGAATGCGGTGCACGATCCAGCGAAGATCGTGCTGGATCTCGCGGTGATGCTCGGGCTGGGCGGGGACTGTCTGGCCGATGTTGCGCTGCTGCGCGCCCAGCCCGGTGTTTACGGCCTGGTGGCCTCGGATCCAACGGTGTCGCGCACTGTCGATCGGCTCGCCGAGAACGCACCGCAGGCGCTGGCCGCGATCCACGCCGCCCGGGCCGCGGCACGGGGTACGGCGTGGCGGCTGGCCGGCGAGCGCGCCCCCGACCACGGCATCGACGCCGGTCGACCGCTGGTCATCGATGTGGACGCCACGCTGGTGACCGCGCACTCGGACAAGGAGGGCGCGGCGCCGACGTTCAAGCGCGGCTTCGGCCATCATCCGCTGTGGGCGTTCGTCGACCACGGCCCGGACGGCACCGGCGAACCGCTGTCGGTGCTGCTGCGCCCGGGCAACGCCGGCAGCAACACCGCCGCCGACCACATCACCGTGCTGCGCGAGGCCCTGCGCCAGCTCCCCGGCCACCGGCGGGGCACCCGACCCGGCCGCAAGATCCTGGTGCGCGCGGATGCGGCCGGCTGCACGCACGAGCTGCTCGACTGGCTGGTCGGGCAGCGGTTGTCGTACTCGGTCGGGTTCACCCTGCCCGAGCACATCACCGACGAGCTCGCCCAGGTGCCCGAGCAGGCGTGGCAGCCGGCCTACGACGCCGACGGCGAACCCCGCCCCGGCGCCTGGGTGCTTGAGGTAACCGGGCTGCTCGACCTGCGTCGCTGGCCCAAGGGCATGCGGGTCATCGTCCGTCGCGAGCGCCCGCACCCGGGCGCGCAGCTGCGGATCACCGACGCCGACGGCAACCGGCTCACCGCGTTCGCCACCAACACTCCACCGGGCGGGCCCGGGCGCCAGCTCGCCGATCTCGAACTGCGGCACCGCCGCCGGGCCCGCGCCGAGGACCGGATCCGCGCCGCGAAGGACACCGGGCTGACCAATCTGCCCCTGCACGACCTGGCCCAGAACAAGATCTGGTGCGCGATCGTCGCGCTCGCCGCCGAGTTGACCGCGTGGGCGCAGTTGCTCGCCCTGACCGAGCACCCGGCGCGGCGGTGGGAGCCCAAGCGGCTGCGGCTACGGCTGTTCTCCGTCGCCGGGCGTCTGGCCCGCTCCGCCCGGCGCACGGTGCTGCACCTGTCCGCGCACCCACCCTGGGCCGACCTTCTCCTACGCGCGATCACGGCCCTGCGCGCGCTCCCCGCACCGGGCTGACCACCGGCCGCCCCGTCCCGACGACCCCCGCCATCCGGCCGTGGAACCGACGCCGACCCGAGCGAACTCGGGCGAGATGTCGTGCCCGCAGAGCACAATCACCCGTCACAGACTGCCCACCGACCGGTCTCGATCACCGCCGGCCTGGAGACGAAAGATCCGGGCTAGCCAGCGCACGTCGGCAGGAGGAGACTCGCCGGCGGTTCGGTGTGCACCGCCGCGTGAAGAAGCGGAGACGACAATGGCCAGTGAAACTCCGACGATCGTTTTCGTCCACGGTGCGTGGGCCGACGCCACCGGTTTCGACCCAGAGATCCGCGCGCTGCGGGACCGTGGATTCACGGTCATCGGGTTTGCCAATCCGCTTCGCGACCTCGCCGCCGACGCAAGGTACCTGGCCGAATTCCTGCAGACCTTGACGGGACCGATCGTGCTCGTCGGCCACTCCTACGGCGGCAACGTCATCTCAGTCGCCGCGGCTGGCAACGCCCAGGTCACGGCGCTAGTCTACCTGAACGGCTGGATGTGCGACGAGGGCGAAAGCCAACAGCAGCTCTTGGAGAAGTTCGAAGGCAGCCTCGTCGGACCCTCAATTAGGCCGGTGCCCTTCACCGCACCGGACGGGAGCGAGGGCACCGACCTCTACCTCGACCGCGAGGCGTTCCACGAAGCCTTCGCCGCCGACGTCGACCCGCAGACCGCCGCGGTGATGGCCGCCGCGCAACGACCCTACGCCGTAGCCGCGTTCGCCGGCACCCCTTCAGGCTCGCTGGCGTGGAAGACACTCCCGTGCTGGTATTTGCTTGGCACCGAGGACAAAGCCATCCCACCGGCCCTCCAGCGGTTCATGGCCGCGCGCGCGAACGCAACCATCATGGAAGTGCCAGCCTCGCACGTCTCCTTCGTCTCACAGCCCGAGGCTGCAACCCAACTCATTCTCCAGGCCGTCGAGGCAACAAACCCCAGCCGGACCTGAGCCGCTGCCACGACACAGCCCTCAGCTCTTGCTCTCGACAATTACTCACCGCCGCCGAGCCGACCCCGACGACTTCCAGGCCAGGCTCGGATAGTGCGCAATAATCCGAGCCAAGTCAGGACCGCCTGAAGAGTCATCAAGGGATGAACTCATTGCCGTAGTGGAGTAGGGCCGAAGGTCACGATCTCGTCGGTTCGACCGTCATGGCCGCCTGGAACGCGCCGCGCAAACTCTTGTGTCGTCCTACCCTCGGTGTGTGCTCACCGTGCACATCGCCACGCCCCCGCATTGCTCACAGGTCTATTGACACTCTGAACACATCTCAACGCGGATATCCGACTACGATGTAGGAGAATTCAGACATGGTTGTCAGCAACCTTGTTCTCATCCCCGGTGCTCGCGGCGTCGGCCGCGCGGTCTTCGACCACTTGAGTGCTCAGGATGTGCCGGTGCGTCTCATGGTCCGTCGCGAGGACGAACATGCAGCTGAGGTGAGAGGGCTCGGCGCGGAGGTCGTCATCGGGGACCTGACCCGGCCCGATACCGTAGCGGCCGCGCTGCAGGGCGTGTCCCGGATGTTCTTCGCGATGGCTGTATCCCCGGACCACCTGCTGGCGGCGACCGTGGTGGCCTCCGTCGCGAAGGAGTACGGGAATCTGGAGGCCCTGGTAGACCTGTCGCAGATGACGGTGTCGCAGATGACCGCCACCAGCACCGAGGAGTCGCATCAGCAGCGGCTGCACTACCTGACGGAGCAAGTACTGAATTGGTCCGGCCTGCCCGTGGTGCACATCCGGCCGACAGTATTCCTCGATACTCCGCTGTTCACTACGATGGCAGCGCGGTCGATACAGGAAAACGACACGATCATGTTGCCGTTCGGCTCCGGACGCACCTCGCCGGTCGCGGTGGCCGATGTAGCCCGGGTCGTCGCCACCGTGCTCCGCGACCCGGCTCCCCACATTGGACACGTCTATGAGCTCACCGGTCCGCACTCGGTCACGATGGCGGAGCTGGCCGGGGCCTTCTCGCGCGCGCTGAATCGGCCAGTGTCCTATGTGGATGTGCCACTGGACCGGTGGCAGGCCGAGCTGTCCAGGCTGGGCCTTCCGCCGCACGCCGAACAGCACGTCGCCACTATGGCCCAGCTGCACCGGGACAACCGCTACGACCGCACGACCGAGGGCGTCGAGCGGTTGACAGGCATCCGGCCCCAGTCAATCGAAGCGTTCGTGGTCGCCCACAGGAACCTCTACCTGGGCTGAGACCTCGTCCCAGGCTGGCGCCAGGGCCGCTTCTGTCGCGGACCCCTTCGGAACCTCTCGGCCGGTATCGCCGCTTCGGCGCGCCAACTCCGCCACCTACTCTGATGCGATGAAGGAGCAAGGCCTCCGCTCCTCGTGACCCTCGGCTAGTGGCGTCCACGAGAGTGGTGTGCGGCAGGCCCTGGTGAGGGGCGTGGCGGAGGGGCGTAGGGCGGCCATCGCGTGATCTTCTGGAGACCTCTCACAGTCATTCAGAAGGACGACCACGCGATGACCGCACCGAGCAGTTTCGACCCTGCCCGTTTCCTGCATGAGCACCTGGCCTCCGCCTCGCCGGACCTGCTGCGCTCGATGCTGACCACCTTCATCAACACCCTGATGTCCGCCGAGGCCGACGCCGTCTGCGGCGCCGCTTATGGCGAGTCCAGCCCGGACCGGACCAATGTGCGCAACGGCTACCGCCACCGCGAGTTCGACACCCGCGCCGGCACCCTGGACGTGGCGATCCCCAAGCTGCGCTCCGGCTCCTATTTCCCGGAGTGGCTGCTCGAGCGCCGCCGCCGCGCCGAACGGGCCCTGACCACCGTGGTCGCCACCTGCTACCTGCTCGGCGTGTCCACCCGGCGGATGGAGAAGCTGGTCGAATCGTTGGGGATCACCCGGCTGTCCAAGTCGCAGGTCTCGACCATGGCCGCCGAGCTCGACACCCACGTCGCGGACTTCCGCACCCGCCCGCTCGACCAAGGCCCCTATACGTTCGTCGCCGCCGACGCCCTGGTGCTCAAGGTGCGCGAGGGTGGGCGGGTGGTCAACGTGCACGCCCTGCTCGCCACCGGCGTCAACGCCGACGGTCACCGGGAGATCCCTGTTGATCATCGCGGCCTGCAGGTCATCTCGGCCGAGGACGGCGCCGGCTGGCTCGGATTCTTCCGCGATCTGACCGCCCGCGGGCTGACCGGGGTCCGGCTCGTGACCAGCGACGCGCACCGCGGGCTGGTCGAGGCCATCGGGGCGACCTTGCCGGGCGCGTCCTGGCAAAGGTGCCGCACCCACTACGCGGCGAACCTGATGGCAGCGACCCCGAAGAGCAGCTGGCCGTGGGTGCGGGCGCTGCTGCACTCGGTCTATGACCAGCCTGACGCCACAAGCGTGCACGCCCAGTTCGACCGCGTTCTGGACGCAGTCGCCGAGAAGCTGCCGAAGGTCGCCGAGCACCTCGACGCAGCCCGCCCCGACGTGCTCGCCTTCACCGGGTTCCCGAAGGAACTCTGGCGCCAGATCTGGTCCAACAACCCCTCGGAACGGCTCAACCGGGAGATCCGTCGGCGCACCGATGTGGTCGGCATCTTCCCCGACCGGGACGCGTTGATCCGCCTCGTCGGGGCCGTGCTGGCCGAGCAACACGACGAATGGGCCGAAGGCCGCCGCTACCTCGGCCTCGACGTCCTGGCCCGAGCCCGCCTCAGTGCCGTTCCCGACACCACAACCGGCGAGGAGGTGACCACGACCGACACCATCCCGGCGCTCAGCGCCTAACCAACGAGAAGATCACGCATCAACCGTCAAACACCACGCCGGCGGACTTGACCCAAGAAAAGATCAACTACAACGACAGGAGGTTGACCGGCCCCGCCCCTTCAGGGGCAACGGGGTGATGTCGCGGACGGTCTGGCCCTGGGCGGACATCAGGACCACGATCGCGCGCCGCATCCGGACCGGCTTCTTGGCGGTCCGGCTGATCCGCGCCAGCTTGCGGCCCTCGTCCATTGATAACGGCCGCACAAACACGCTCGGTCTGCGCGCCATGATCACCTCCCGCACTCGACGTGCGGGCAGCTTCCCGGGACCAGCAGGCAAGATCGATTACCTGGTCGACACTGCGTGTCGAGCCACTAGCTGAGGACGTACTCACCGCGCGCGTGGCGGGTTGCGCACGATGGAGATCTCCATAGCGAGCATCAGCTCACCCGAGACAGGTGAGGCGGTCGTGGGATGCACCGGCCAACCCTGGACGAGTGAGGCTTGTCGTTGATCTGACGCGGTGCCAGGGATATGGGCAGTGTGCGTTCGCCGCGCCTGAAGTG
This sequence comes from Pseudonocardia adelaidensis, assembly GCF_039543345.1. Taxonomy (NCBI): domain Bacteria; kingdom Bacillati; phylum Actinomycetota; class Actinomycetes; order Pseudonocardiales; family Pseudonocardiaceae; genus Pseudonocardia; species Pseudonocardia adelaidensis. Next base: position 30,123 of record NZ_BAABJO010000054.1, read on the forward strand.
TTCCGGATGCCCGGTGCTGAGGCGTTGCTGTACAACGGGGACCCCGACGACAGGCAGCGCGAGAAGGTTCTACAGGCCGCGGCCGCCTGCCCGGTGCGGGCGATCGTGCTGGATCCCGACGCGGGCGTGCCCGCCCCTCGCCCCGCGGCCGGCGGCGGGACGTCTTCGTCGGTGGAGCGCATCGTGATCGTGGGCGCGTCGCTCGCGGGGCTCCGCGCCGCGCACACGCTCCGCCGGGAGGGCTTTCGAGGCTCATTGACGCTGATCGGGGACGAGCCGTATGAGCCATACGACCGGGTGGCACTGTCCAAGCACGTGCTGACGGGCTGGGTGTCGGCTGAGAGCACGGCGCTGCCGGGCAACGACGGCCTTGACGCGGACTGGCAGCTTGGCCAGGCGGCCACCGGGCTCGATCGCCTTAACAAGCGCGTGCAGTTGGGCGACGGCCACGCCGTGGACTTTGACCGCTTGTTGATCGCGACCGGGGTCCGTGCCCGCCAGTGGCCGAGGCCGGCCGAGGCGGCCCTGGAGGGGGTGTTTGCCATCCGCCGCCGCGACGACGCGGCCGGGCTGCGGAAACTGCTCGCCGCCCATCCCCGGCATGTGCTGGTGATCGGGGCCGGGTTCATCGGCTCCGAGGTCGCCTCGGACTGCCGCGAGCTCGACGCGCCGGTGACGGTCGTGGAACGGGGTCCGGCTCCGTTGGCGGGCGCGCTGGGGGCAGCGATGGGCCACGTGGCGGCCGGTCTACAGCGCGAGCACGGCGTTGACCTGCGTTGCGGCGTGTCTGTGGACGCCCTCGAAGGAGACGCCGAAGACCGGGTGTGCCGGACGCGCCTGTCGGACGGCAGCATGCTCGATGTCGATGTCGCGGTGGTGGCCCTCGGCGCGGAACGCGACGTGGGCTGGCTTCAGGGCTCCGGCCTGGCTGCCGGCCACTGGGGCATCGCATGCGACGCCGGGTGCCGCGCCTTCGATGTCAACGGCGTGGTCACCGACGACATCTTCGTCGCCGGTGACGTGGCCCGGTTTCCGCACCCGCTGTACGGCTACCAGTTGCTGGCGCTGGAGCACTGGGGCAACGCGGTGGACCAAGCCGAGATCGCGGCGCACAACATGATCAATCCGTCCGCGGAGCGTTGGGCGCATCTCGCGTTGCCGGTGTTCTGGTCGACGCAGTTCGGTATCGAGATCAAGTCGATCGGCGTGCCCACGTTCGCCGATGAAGTGGCCCTGGTGCAAGGATCCGCGCATACCCGACGGTTCGTCGCGGCCTACGGCCGTCAGGGACGTATCACCGCTGCGGTGGCGTTCGACCACGGAATGTGGTTGGAGTTCTATGGCCGGCTGATCGAGCAGGCGGCGCCTTTCCCACCAGAGTTCCCGGTCGTCGACCCGCCATCGAGCCGACGGCCGGTGCCGGCCGAGATCCACGAGCAGGCCCTGCCCCAACAGGCCACGGTCGTGCTCACCGGCCACGACCCCAGCGAACGCCGAGCCGTGCTGGTGCACGGGCGTTGAGAAAGGCGGCACGATGGCCCCGGCGAGCGTCTTCCAGCAGATCCTCGACTACGCCAACCGTGCCGATCCCTGGCCGTTGTATGCCGAACTGCGCGATACACCGGTAGCGCGAGAGGACGACGGCACCTACGTCGTCAGCAGGTACCGCGACATCGTGGCGCTCCTGCACGATCCGCGCGTCAGCTCGCAAACCACCCAGCCGGTCGGCGACACCGCAGACGACGAGTCGGCGCGGAGCTTCATCAGTACGGATCCTCCCGAGCACGATCGGATTCGCCGGATTCTCACCCGGCACTACGGCCCACCCGAGACGCCCGGCCGAATCGACGCCATGCGCACCGAGATGCTGGAGATCGTCACCAGCCTCATCGACGGCCTTACCGGCAAGACTGAGATCGACCTGGTCGATGGGTTCGCCTACCCCTATCCGGTGACGGTGATCTGCCGACTGCTCGGCGTCCCGGTCGAGGACGAGCCCCGGTTCCATGTCTGGGCCGACGCCATTGTCGAAAGCATCGGCACGGGGGCGGGGGCGGACGCGGTGCGCGCGAAACGCGAGACCGCGTTCGTCGAGCTCGGCAGGTATCTCGGCACACTCGCGGACGCCCGCCGGGACCTCCTGGGCGATGACCTGATATCCGGGCTGGTCACCGACGACGGTGCACTGGGCCGCCTCTCACCTGCCGAACTGGAACCCAACCTGGCGTTGCTGCTGTTCGCCGGGCACGAGACCACGGTCAACCTCATCGCCAACGGGATGCTCACCCTCCTGCACCATCCCGACGTGCTCGACCGCATCCGCCGCGAACCCGAGTTCGTCATCCCCACGGTCGAAGAACTGCTGCGCTACGAACCGCCCGTGAACCTCCTGCCGAACCGTAGAGCTCTGGCCGACGTCGACATCGCCGGCACCACCATCCCGGCGGGCGCACCCATCACGCTGGTCCTGGCCGCCGGTAATCGAGATCCGGACCACGTGCCCGACCCGGACCGCTTCGACCCCGAACGGTTCCGTACCGAGTACCTCGCGATCAACCGCGACAGCGCCCAGCATCTGGGCTTCGGCGGCGGCATCCACTACTGCTTCGGCGCACCGCTGGCCCGCCAGGAAACGCAGATCGCGCTCGTCGAACTGGTCCGGCGACTGGACAACCCCCGGCTACTGGCCGACCCGCCGCCATACCGTCCCAGCGCCCTTCTCCGCGGCCCACGACATCTCCCCCTTGCCGTGGACCGGATCATCCCTGACGCGGACTCCGGAGGTGTCCGGCACCCAACGGTGACCTCGGCGTGAGGTGTCGGTAGCGCGCATCCGGTGGGATGGCCGCGCAGGACCCACCGCACTGGCTGATCAAGCCGCCGAACAGGTCGATCGCCGGCCTCGAGTACGTCGAGCGCTTCGATCACCAACGGTCTGCTCGAGACCTCCGGCCATGTTCCACCTGCTCGACTCGAAGCGGCGCACTAGCGTCATGCCATCGCCCTCGACAGAGCCTGTCACCCAGACCCGCAAGGTCTCCGGACACACCGGAGCTTCAACCCGATGACCAGTACACCCGACCAATCTCAGGCACGTCCCCCTAGCCTAACTACTGCAACGGCAGTTCATGATCGTGGTGGGTGATGGCCGCGGCGGCGGTAGTGGCTTGCTCGGGCTTGGTGTTGTCGGCGGCGTCGCCAGATCGACCATCTGATGGTGCTGGTCAGCCAGGGGCCCTACGGCGCGCGCGGGCCACGCAGACGCGGACGAGGCGGCGGCCGGTTCACCTCAGGTCAACCGCCGAGTGACAAAGTTCTGTCATTCCTCCGACGTGCTCATTCCTCCACAGTGGATAGAGCCCGGGACGGGCACAGGTTGACCGCGTTCCGCGCCCGGGCCGCGGCCTCGCCGTCGGGTCGATCGGTCAGCAGCACCACGATGCCGTCGTCACCCTGGTCGAACACGGTCGGCTCGGCCAGCACGCATTGCCCGGAGCCGACGCAGACCCCGGTGTCCGCCTTGATCCGCATCACGTCCTCCTCACCAGGCGACCGGAAGTTCGTAGGCGCCGTAGATGGCGGCGTCACTCTTGAACGGGACATCGTCCACCGGCACGGCGAGGCGCAGGGTGGGAATGCGGCGGACCAGCGTGTCGAAAACGATCTGCAGTTCGAGCCGGGCCAGGTTCTGGCCGAGGCATTGGTGCGGGCCATAGCCGAAGGCGATGTGGTGGCGGGCTCCGCGCTCGACGTCCAGTTCGGCCGGATTCTCGAACACCGCCGGGTCCCAGTTGGCAGACAGGCCCGAGATGACGACTCCCTCGTCCGCCTTGATGGTCACCCCGCCGATCTGCACGTTCTCGGTGGCGATCCGTGTACTCGCTCTTCACTGAGTCGGCGGGAAGTAGTGGTTCCATTCGACCCGGACCGTACGCGGCGCCTCGGCCAGCACGATCCCGTTCCACACGGAAGGCGGGCTCGTGCTGGTCAACGGCCAAACCGGTCCGCGTCTGCAAGCCCGCCCCGGGGAGCGGGAACGCTGGCGGATCGTCAACGCCAGCACAGCCCGCTACCTGCGGCTGCGCCTGGACGGCCAGCAGACCCAGCTGCTCGGCATCGACTCCGGCCGCTTGTCCGCCCCCCCACGACGTCGACGAGATCGTGCTCACAACCGGCAACCGCGCCGACCTGCTCGTCACCACCGCGGCCGGCACCAGCGAGCTGCGCACACTGCCTTACGACCGTGGAAACATGACCGCCATGATGGGCGGCGGCCCCCACGACGGCTCGCCGATGGGCGGCATGGACCGAGGAAACGGTGCCGGGTCGACACCGGCCGCCGATGACGAACCGATCGTCCTGGCCACTCTCGAGGTCGCCCGGCCCACGGCTGAACCTCTGCCCGCGGTGCCCGCCCAACCCGTTCCTCGTGACCTGCGCGCCGAAACCGCCACCAGCCATCGCGAACTGACCTTCGCCATCGGCATGGGCGGCGGCGGGATGGCCTTCACCATCGACGGCAACCAGTTCGCAACCGAATCGACCAGTCCGTGCGGGCCGGGGCCGTCGAAGAGCGGACCATCACCATCACCATCACCAACACCAGCCCCATGGACCACCCCTACACCTGTATGGGTGGCCCATGCAGCTCGTCGAACAAGCCGGCCAACCCCTGGAGGCGCCCACGTCGCAGGACGTCATCAACGTCCCAGCCAGGAGCAACGTCACGCCTCGGATCGCCTTCGACACCTTCACCGGCCGTACCGTCTACCACTGCCACATCCTCGACCACGAAGACCGCGGCATGATGGCCGTCATCATCACGCAGCAATAGGCGGACGGCTCGTTGATCCTCTCCTGACGACGCCATCGCGAGCACGTCTACCCGACCATGCCCCACCTCACACCCAGACAGCTCCAGCCGCTCGAGCACGCCGGAGTTCAGTCAACCAACCGCTGCATCGCCTTCCGCACCAGGGACGCGGTGCTGCTGCAGTCTCACCAGCTGCGTCCGCTGACCCGGTATTTTTCCGAGGTGACCGACGGTCTTGTTGAACAGCTGCCCGTCGATACCGTCGTCGATGGGGTTATCTGGGGTCGTCGACGGCGGATCCACCATGTCGCCGACACGAACCGGGGCGTCCTGCGGACCTTGTTGGACTGCTTATCTTCGGCGTGTCCAAGACGCAACGACTGAGTGGCCGTGACAGTGTGAACCGACCGCAAATGTTCGTCTGTTGCGACCGCACTTGTTGGCCGAGCTCCTGATCAAAGTTGGCGAGAAGTGGCTGCACTCTGCAGCCGGGTAGTTCGTGCTCAATGGACTAATTGAGTGGGCGTGGCTCCTGATGCGAGCGCAGGAAACCGCCGGATAGCCGCGTTGATCCC
>NZ_BAABJO010000055.1:0-33613 GCF_039543345.1 Pseudonocardia adelaidensis
TCCCGACGATCTGCCGTCCCTCGTATGCTTCGCTCATAGGGGCCTCCCAAGTCGTTGATGTGAAGCGCCTCGAGCATGAGCCGAGGGTCACGAGGAGCGGAGGCCCCGCCCCTTCATTGCATCAGCGAACCACTACCTGCTTCAAGATCCACTCGTGAGCCAAGTCAGGTCTGAGCTGATCGTGGCGGTGTGTTTGCGGAGCGTCGTAGATGACCGCCATGCACATGACGCAGATCAGCTGCTCGCGGTCGCGCAGGCCGCCGTTGACGAGCGCGGCGGCCGGGCGCCGACATGCTGCGAGAGCTCGGGCGGATCGAGCCGTTCGGCGCTGTGCCAATTGATCGTGACGCTGCTGGGGTCGAAGCTACGGGTTCCTTGGCGCGTTCGGTGGACGTAGACGGTGCACAGCGCCCGCACGACCTCGCGCTGCTGGGGCATGGTGAGTGCAGCCCAGCGTTCCCGCACATCGGGGCCGGCGGTATCAGCAAGTAGCGGTGGTACGCCGGCCGCGGCGGCGCTTCGTTGTTGAGCGTCGTCGATCTTCGCGAGCAGGTCTGGCTCGAACTCCAGGAACGCGGACAGGGAGATCCGTCCGGCCTTCTTCGCATGCCGCAACTCGGCCAGCTCTGCTCGTAGCGCGGCGAGTTCCCGCTGCGCGGCCTGAACGTCGTCGCCGTCGTTGGCGGTGAATACCTCGAGCGCGTCCGGCTGGGATAGCCGCTCGATGATGACGTCGGTGACGTAGGTGTCCAGCCACTCCTGCTTGCGGCTCACGCAGAAGGTGCCCTTCCCGCCCATGCAGGAGTAGTTGCCGTACCGCTTGCGGTTGATCGTTCGCCGGAGGGGTGATCCACATACCCCGCAGTGGGCGAGCCCGACGAGCAGATGCTTGACCGAGGCATCGACCCAGCTGCGGCGTGCGGGGTCGCGCAGCTTCTGCACCAGTAGGGCGTGGTCTTGCGGGCTGATGATGGGAGGCCAGGCGGCGGCCACACCTTCGAGGACCTTTCCCTGGTGGACGCGCTTCCCGGCGGCAGCCGGCGAGATGATGACGTCGCGGACCTGGTCTTGCCGCCACGACCACGTGGAGTCGGTGTCTCCGAGGCGGCGCATGCGCACCGTTTCCGGGCTCGGCACGCCGCGGGCGTTGAGCTCGTTGGTGAGCGCGTACATCGACTCGCCCGCGAGGACCCGGCGGGCGAGTTCTTGCACGATCGGCGAGGTCTCTGGGTCGGGTTCCTGGCGGATCAAGGCGCGGGTGAGCGGGTCGTAGACGCGGCGGTACCCGTAGGGAATCTTTCCGTGTGGGAGGCCCTGAGCAGCTCGCGCAGCCACATCGCGGCGGATACGCTTGCTGGTCAGTGCGGACTCTCGCACCGCGAGCGCTGCGCCCAGGTCCAGCATGAACCCGTCGTCGGGGTCGTTCGGGTCGTGCACTTTGCCGTTGATGACGATCAGGACGCCATGGGCGATGCAGGCGTTGATCAGGGCCGCCCAGACGGGCCGATCGCGAGTTGCGCGGCTGATCTCCCACACCCACAGCTCTGTCACCCGGGCGTCAAGGATGGTCGCCATCACATCGCGCCATCCCTCGCGCTGCTTGCTGGCCGCGTACCGGGAGGCGCTGATTCCGTCGTCGCGGCGTACCGAAACGATCTCGACGCCTTCCCGTCGCGCGATCCGCGTCAGCTCAGCCAGCTGCTGATCTACGCTCTTGACGTCGCCGCTCGCCAGCAGTTTCTCTCGAGCTTTCGCGCTGCGCGGCAGCTTGCTGACACGGCCGTACAGGACAGCACGCCGCACATCCGGGGCATGGTTGACAGACCTCACGACTCACATCTCTTCGAAGCTGGCCCGGTGACGCCGCCCGAAGCCCGACACAACGGCCGCAGAAATAGCCTCGCCGTGCCGACCTGACTGCCAGGTTCCACGCCCATCTTTGATGCATGACCGGTCGTCAATACGCCGGCTTCACGACTGGCACGACATGGGCTATGGATTTGACCGGCGGCATCGCCAGTGCACAACCTATGCCGCATCGAGGGAACTCTCGCGTTCGGTTCGGCGTTGCGGCTCATGACTGGACGGGATTGCGAAGATCATTCGAAGTAGAACGCGCTGCGAGGGCTGCAGCGAGGGACTGCCGTCCACAGCTGCCCGCACCGAAATCCAGTAGGTCGCCTGGTTCCGGCACAGCCTGATAGCACCCGAGGATTTTTCGATGTCAACCTCATGGACGTTCGTGGATCGATTGGGATTACGGCGCCGACGAGCCTGGTTACGTGCGGCCGCCGATCGACGCCCAGTGCGTGACAAGATGACCTCCCAAGAAACGAGCTCGGATGAAGTCAACGGGTGAGAACCCGAAGCTGGGTCGGGCATGCCGACAGCCAACGGATCAACGGGCAGCGAGCCTGCACCCAGCTCAGCGGTACCGGTGTTCGGGCCGAGCCGGGGCAACGCCCCTGGCCCTGAGGAGATCGACGAGATCAACAGCGCAGGACGCCTCGGTTCAGTGTTCGGAACCCATCGCGCCGACGTACCACAGCGAATGACCACAAATGCGGGACGAGAACGAGCCCGCTCGGGGACAGGAAGCACCCATGGCGGCCGGCCCGTTGCCGTCCCCTCGAGCGAGCCCTCAAACGCGGGATAAGAAGCCCGCCGAATCCCGTCCCCCGGTCCACGTGGTCGGCCGCGCCCGGTCAACGTGGCCGCCAGCCGGCGAGCGGCCCGGCCGCCACCGCGGCAACAGACGATCACGGTATGTGCAAGCGCCAGACACACGCGCCGGAACCGATGCGAGCCTGCCCACCAACTAGGGCGGGGCGGGCTCATCGACCAGGTGGCGTGCCGACGCGCGCCCCAACGGCGGTGACGGTGACGGCCGCGACGACCTCGGGTTGGATGTGACATAGCCGGACTCCTGTGAAGGCAGGGGTGCGGTCAGGGCTCCGGGCGGCGCCGCGAACGCCTCCCGGGGCCCGCCCGAACGAGCGGTGCCATGCCCTCACCAGCCCGAGCCGTCACAGTCGGGGCGCGACGGTCTTGATCGCCGGTCGCCCCGGGCGGCCACGACTGGTGAGCGCATCGACGCGTGGATCGGCCACGCGCCGATCCCATGAACGCTCGTGAACGGGCAGAGAGCCAGTGCAACTTCCGCCGCTGCCGCCGCGGCACCAGATCGACAGCCGGCGACCGGCCCGGGAAGGAGCACGCCGCTTCGGCGTACGAGCCAGTTGCCAGGTCCGCTGTCGACGACCGCGCCATGCGCACTGGCCCCTGCTGAGATGCCTTGAGTTCCGACGACCTCCCGGGATATCCCAGCTTGGAGAGCACGACCACGTCTTCGTGAGCGATCAAGTGCAGCGGCAACCCGAGACGGCGCTGCTTGGCGATGAGGTCGCGTTGAAAGAACGATCCGCGCGCCACCAGCCGCCCGCGGTCATCGATCCGGCCAAGCAGCGCCACGCAACGGTCTGCTTGGGTTGACGTTGGGCGGCTGGTCGTGACGGGAGGTGCTGTTCGGAGGCTTCCAACGGCGTCGCCGGATGGCCGACCCGAGCGTGCCCCCGGTGAACGGTGCCGGGCTTCGGGTGGCGGGACCGGGATGCGGATCCGGCGATCCGGTGGCCACGGGGTGGTGCCGAATCCCGCACATCGGATCCAGCACCAGCTGCCCGAGGACGATGGCGTGTCGGGCTCGGTCCGGGAACGCCACCATGATCCGAGCGACCGCGGTGCGTGGCCCCCCGGTCGAACACGGCCTCGTGCCGGTACGGAATCGGCATCGCGTCGAGTGCGGGTGGATGCGGTGCCCGGGGCTACACCGGTGCCTGCGATCGGTCGGACAGCGTTCGTGGCAGCGCCCGGTGCCTGGCCGGCCGGGGTGTCGGGGCGGTTCGCGGACGGGGAGCGGGATCCGTGGAGCTGGTCAGATGGGCCGGGCTCACGTTGTGGCATCGGTGTCCTGTCGTGTTGAGACGGACGTGGCGTCTCTTAACTCCTCTTTCCCTCCAGTTTCCTGACACGCCTATCCGCCGTTTTTCATCCCGTTGCAGCGCTGGGCGCGTAGCTCTTCCGGAACATGATCGACATCGCCAGCGTTGGTCGGAGCCGGCGCCGACTCATGCCTGGGAATCCTCGAGCCCGAGTTGAAGATGAAAGCACGCACCGCTGAGGCCGCGGGTATCTCGGCGTGCTCCTGAGCTTGTTCGTCGAAGCCTCGTACTCGTCGCTGCCTGATGCCGTAGCATGTCCGCCGGCAAGCTACTACGCTCCGCACCAACGGCTGAGCGATGAGCGTTGAACTGCTGTTACGTCTGTCCCTGCAGGGTCGCCACGGGCCTACACGAACCGCCAGCAGACGCTGGGCGGGTCGAGCTCTGCCGGATGCGGAGAGTCGGTGGTGGCAGGTGGGTTGCTGCGGCTGGCCCGGGGTGACGGCCTGTCAAGAAGTCTGTGTAAGTCGATCTAGAAGTCGGTCAGGTCAGGTAGGGGTTGACGCGTTCGGGGTAGGCCAGGGCGAGCGAGCCGAGGGCTTGTTTCCAGCCCTGGACCACGGCGCCTTCGACCAGCCGGCCCGGGGCCTTGCGTTCGTTGGCAGGTAGGCCATTCTCCTTCGCCCGGGCGCGGGCGCGCTTGTCCTCGATATCGCGGATCGCCAGCCACAACAGCTTGATCGCGGCGTCGTCGTTCGGGAAGTGCCCCCGGTTCTTGATGATCTTCCGCAGCTGGTAGTTCAGCGACTCGATCGCGTTCGTCGTGTAGATAATCCTGCGGAGCTCGGGTGGGAACCCGAAGAACTCCGGTGATCCGCTCCCAGGCGTTCTCCCAGGCCATCACCGCCGCCGGGTAGCGGCGGCCCAACTGGCGAGCCGGCGAAGGCGTCCAGCTCGAGCCGGGCGGCCTCGTCGGTGGGCGCGGTGTAGATCGGCCGCAGCGCGGCCGCCACCCGCTTGCGGTCTTGGTAGGAGACGAACCGCATCGCTGCGCGGAGCAGGTGCACCGTGCAGGTCTGCACGATGCTCTGCGGCCCAGTTGATGTTGGCGTCGCCTCGATCGCCTCCGGGAACCCGCTCAGCCCGTCGCAGCAGACGATCAACACGTCCCGCACGCCCTGCCGATGACACGGTTACGCAGCTCGGCGCACACCCCGGCCCAGAACTTCGCGCCTTCGCTGGCATGGACCCAGATCCCGAGCACGTGCTTGATCCCGTCGAGGTCGACGCCGACAGCCAGGTGCGCGGACCGGTTGCGGACCTGTTGCCCGTCCCGCACCTTGATCACCAGCGCGTCGAGGTAGACGATCGGATAGAGCTCCTCCAGCGGGCGCGACTGCCAGGCCTTCAGCCAGGCCTTCACCTCTTCCAACACCGAGTCGGTGATCTTGGAGATGGTGTCGTGGGACAGTTCGGTGCCGATCGTGCGCTGCAGGTGGTGGCCGATGTCGCGCATCGTCATCCCGCCCGCATACAGCGATATGATCATCTCGTCCAGGCCGCGCCCGCGCGGTCACCGGCCCGGCATCAGCTGACCCAGAAGTGGTTCTCCCGCCTCAGCGTGGATGCCGACCGGCCGAACCGCCTCGTCGTCATTGCGCAGCTCAACGGCAATCCGGCCGTCCACGTTGGCACGCTCTCGGTGCGGCTCCGCACGCCGGAAGCCGGGCGAGTCGTCGCGTTCCTGTCGAACCTTCGCTGAGCGGACGCCCGTTCCCGGCGTCGCGGTCGGGCGGAGACCCTAGCTTGTCTTCAACCGGTGCGCCGCTCGCGGGGGCCGAGCAGGCCCGCCGGAGGTCGACGGGCTCATCGTGCGGCGCGGCGCAGCTCCGCCATCGCCTGCTCAAGACCGGAGCCGCGAGTCCTCTGATTCCGAGCTGCCAACTTGCGCACCCTGGCCTGGTCGGGGGCAGCGCCCGGCACGTCGAGTCGGACGAGCACGCCGTCGAGCTGCAGCCGTGCGGTCCGGACGAACACAACGTCGTCGACGGAGGGCCCCGAGTCCGGGTGGTCAGCGGCACGCGCCATCTCGACCTGAAGCTCGTCGAGGCCGCGGTCGAGCCGGGCCGAGTACGCCGCCCACACCTCGTCATCGATCTGGTGGCACCGGTCCGTCACGTGGGCGAACTGAGCCGGTATCAGTCCACGTGGGCGCGCAGCCAGAGCTCGAGCGTCAGCACCAGCCAGAGCTTGGCGCCGTGCCGGGAGTGAAGGCTTCCCCGCCCCGCGAGCCAGCCCGCCACGACATCGCGCCGCAGCAGGCCGCGGTCCGTCGCCGACCGGGACAGCAGCGCGTCTGCGCGAGGTCGCGAAGCGGCCCACGCAGCCACTGCTGCACCGGCACCCGCATCCCGCTCTTGGGCCGGTACACGATCGTGTCGGGCAGCAGGTCGGCGACGGCCTGCTTGAGCACCCACTTCTCCTGCCCGTCCATGAGTTTGAGCCGCGGCGGCACGGTGAAGGCGAGATCGACGACGACCGGGTCGAACAGGGGGCCCGTGCCTCGACGCCGCGGGCAGCGGTGAGCCGCTCGACCTTGGGCAGGATGTGGTGCGCGCCCTTGGTGCGCAGGTTGGCGTGGAGGAGCCGGTTCAGCTGCGCCGTCATCGGGCCCTCGAGGTAGGGCTGCACGAGCCTGCGCAGCGGCGGCGCGCTCGTCAGCGCCTCGCGAACCGCGGGGGTGAGCAGCCGCGGCAGGTCCTCCCCGCACTTGCGGTAGGACCGCAGGTAGGCATCGGCACGCGCGTCCGGCGAGGGGTCGACGCGGTGCAGCTCGAACATCAGCATCGGCACGTTCTTCGGTCCGCCGAACACCGGGTCACCGCCCTCGCCGTTGAGCGCTACCCCCATCCCGTCGGCGGCCATCGCCTCGGCCAGCATCAGGTTCGGGACGGTCAGCGGGTCGCCGACGGGGTTGTCCAGCAGCGCGACGGTCTCGGCGAGCCGCCCCGCCACCTGCGCCCCGTCGACGCGGAGCGCCCGGTGCGCTGTGCCGCAGTGGACGGCGACCAGCCCGGAGTAGGCGAGCTCGTTGGGCAGCTCGTCGCCGAAGCTGATCGAGTAGGTGTGCACCGGGTGGGTGTGGAGCTTCGCGGCGAGCGCGGTGACCAGGCTCGAGTCGATCCCACCGGAGAGCGTCACCGCGACCGGCTTGGCTTCGGGTAGTCGCGCGGCGGTGGCCTGCTCCAGCACCTCGCGCAGCCGCCCGACGTGCTCGGCGTCCGCGTCGATCCGCTCCTGCGGTTCCCAGAACGCCTCCGATGCGGCCGCGCCACCGGGACCCAGCCGCGTGATGCGCCCCGGCATCAGTTCGGAGACGCCCTCGACGAGCGTCTCGGTGCCCGGGAGATAGGCGAAGGTCAGGAACGTCGCGATGGCGGGCAGGTCCACGCGCCACGCGACCACGTGATCACGCAGCAGGCGCAGCGACGACGCGGCGGCCCACCCGCGCGGCGTGTGCGCGTAGTACGCGGTGCGGGCGCCCACGTGGTCGCGGATCAGCACCAGCTCGTCAGCTCTCGACAGCGCGACGGTGAACATCCCATTCGCCGCGCGCAGCCCGGCACGCCCGAGCCGGACGAAGCTCCGCGCCAGCAGCTCGAGGTCGCCACACCCGTCCGGCGCCGGGGCACCGGCCGCCGCCAGCTGTACCCGGAGCGCCGCCGCGTTGTGCAGCGTGACCTCACCCGCGACGCACCATCCGTCCACCTCGACCGGGCCGCTCGCCAGGCCGGCGCCGATCACGTATCCCGTCCGGCTCACCCGAAGTCGCCGTCCGCGCCGTCGTTCGCGTCGACCCAGTCGTCGTCGGACGACGTGTCACCCGAACCACCACCGGTGTCGCCGCCACCGGAGCTCGCCTGCTGGGCCTGCTGCTGGCGCAGCGCTTCCTCCTCCTCGGAGGTCAGGGCGAGCGGCGGGTCGACGATCGCCGGCAGCAGCCCCGCCGCACCGATCCCGGCGATGATCAGGCCGGCCCGCCCGCCGAGCGACGTCTGGTTGACCGTCATCGTCCCGTCGGTCCACGTCGTACGCCCGTACCCGATGTCGCGGCCGTACAGCACGGTGTCCGGGTCGATGCGGCGCTTGATGATCCGGCCACCGAGCTGCTCGTCCACCCCCGACCGGCCGCGATCGTCGCGCCACGTCACGACGGGGCCCGGCGCGCGGTGGCGCCACTCGTTGCGGCCGTCAGCGTAGGCACGACGCACGCTGCCGTCGGCGAGCAGCTCGTCGCGGAACGCGATCTCGCGGTATTGCCGCGTCACCGCCGTTCCCCCGGCCAGCTGAGGAACCCGAGGGCCGCACGGTCACGCAACGAACCCGGCCCGGCATGCGGGCGGCCTGCCCCGAGCAGCCTGCGCAGCACCCGCAGCAGGTGGACCGGCGGCACCGCGGCCAGCTCCGCGCCCAAGGACGGCCCGCGCATGAGGTGCAGCGCTCGCGCCTGCTCGGGGCGCAGGCCGAGGGCCACGACCCGCCCCGGAAGCCCGTTCTCGACGCGCTCCCGCCAGGCCGCACCGGCCAGCGTCGCGTCGTGCAGGAGGTACACCGTGGTCGCGCCCCGTTCCATCGCCTCGCGCAGCAGGTCCGGCACGCCGGCGACCACCTGGCTGCCGCCGAGCACGGCGGTGCCGCTCTCCATGTGCAGGTCGTTGGCCAGCAGCATCGCGGCGATGTCGTCGTGCTGGCAGATCAGCAGCCGGGGCAGCCCATAGTCGAGCACGTCGGGAGCGTCGCTCGCCGCGGCGAGCGAGGACAGCCGCTCCGCGACGACGTCCGATCCGGACCGGGCGAGAACCCGATCGAAGGCCGATCGCGGCAGCACGCGCGGCAGCAGGTACCCGGGACGGCGCGGGCCGCTGTGCAGCGGAGGCAGCACCGCGCGGCACGTCGCGTAGTACAGCTGATCGGCGGTGACCCGTACCCCGACCTCCGCGGTCTCGGCGAGCACCCCGTCCAGTGCCCGGGCGATCACGCGGCCGGCTCCGGCCACGCCATGAAGCCCACCGCCTCCGCCCGCGCCTCGTCGGGGTCGCCATCGGGCAACGCCCGTTCGACAGCCGCGAGCAGCCGCGCGGGTCGCACCGCGGCGAGCGGGAGCGTGTTGCCCCGCGCCAGCCACGCCTGCTCGGCCGCGTCGACCGATCCCGTTCGGGCCAGCTCGCGGAGCAACGACCGGTCGGGAGGCAGACGGACCGGCGGGCCCAGCCGCTCCGCCACGCGCGGACGTAGCCCCGCGTCGATCACCCGCGTACCGGCCGGCAGCGCGGCCCGCACCCTGGGCACCACGAGGCACCCCGCGGCGTCGGCGTGGTGCAGGACCAGCACCGGAACCGCCCGGTCGGCGGCCAGCAACGCTGCGGGCGGCCACTCCCGGCCCTGGACGATCAGCGCCACACCGCGCCTGTCCACGATCCCGGACGCGGTGAGGAAATCGATCGTTCCGGGGTCCGGGCAGTACAGCAGCGCGGCGGGCGGGCCGGGCGGCAGGACGTCGACGACGGGTCGCGGCGGGAGGAGGCCGGGCGGCTGCACGCCGTACACCTCGACCCAGGGGTCGAGCACCCACAGCGTGAAGGCCGACGCGGACATCGGTTCCCCGGACAATCGGCGCCGCCGCGCCGTGGCCACGTGCCCGATCAGGCAGATCACCACGACCCAGAACACGACGAGGACCACGGCGACGAACAGCTCACCGAGCTGAGCGACCAGCGCGAAGAACCCGACGAACACGCCGAACAACGTGACCGGACCCATGCACCCCAGCCACGCGCTCGAGCCGTCCGGGTTCGCGAGGACCTTGCGTGATGCCGCCATCCGCAGCTGGTCGGCGGTGTAGCGCAGCGGCGGCGCCCCGGCCTGCCCCGGGTCGGAGAGCCTCTCGGCGAGCGTGCGCACCCGCAGGTCGTGCAGGTGCAGCGAGTTCGCCTTCGGCTCCAGCGCGAATCTCCGGCGGCAGTGCGCGCACGTGCGCATGCTCCGCTGCCGACGCCGGAGGATCTTGTCGCAGTGCGGGCAGATCATCGCGGCCCCACCGGTTCGAGCAGCCCGGCCACCCGTCGCAGCCCGGCCGCGAGCCGTTCCCGGGCCCGCAGCCCGGCGGGCCGGACGCCGTTCAGCATCCGCAGCTCGGCTGCCACCTGGTCCCAGCCCCGCGCCGTGGCCTCGTTCGCGTCCACGGCGTAGTTCGCGTCGGCGAGCCCGAGCCCGGTGTTCGCGGCCAGGATGACCAGCGGCTGCCCCGCGCGGTTGCCGAACGCGTGTGGCACCATCGCCGGGATCCGCACGCAATGGCCCGGCGGGAGCACCAGCTCCACGACGCGCCCCCGCTCGACCAGCGTGCAGCTGCCGTACCCCAGGCTCAGCACGACGTGCCCCGCGCCGTGCACATGCGGGCGAAACGCACTGTGCGGCGCCACGATGCCGAGCTTCACCGTCGCGTGCGACGGGCGCCCCGGGCCGCTCTCGGCATCGCCGACGAGGTAGTACGCCCGCTGGCCGTCGTCGATGAAGCGGAGCAACTCACCGTCCAGCCGATGGGTGGCACCCGCGCTGACCAGCTCAATCTCACCGCCATTCCGGAGCCGGTACAGCTCCACCCCCGCAGGCAACGTCGACACGAGATCAACCTATCGGCCACCTACCCCTGATCGGGTGACAGTGCGCTGAACAATCGCGTGAACGTGGGCGTGGCGATCTCGACACCGCCCAGAGCGCGGTTGCCGACGCAGGCGACCAGGTCGAGCAAACAGCCGGGCGGCGAGCCACCTCGCGGCCATCGCGAATGCGACCATCTCGCCGATGTCGGGCCCGGTGATGCGCGCCCGGTAGACCCCAACGCCCCATTCGCGGAGAGAACAGCTCGTCATCCCATGCGGTGTCAACTGTCATGTGTCGGTCAGGATGATCGCAGGCAGGTAGGTGGTCTGTTGAAGAATTCAGTGAGTCGGGCGGTGAGCCAGCTGGGGGTTTCTTCCGGGATGTAGTGGCCGCTGTCGGGGACCACCTCGTGGGTGATGTCGTCGCCGAGGCCCTGTGCGGCGGCCATGAGGTCGCCCATCGAGTGCGCTCCGCCGAGAACGACGGTGGGCATGGTCAGGGTCGGAGTCGCCTCGCGGCGCAATCGTTCGGTCAGTTCGTCGCGCGAGCGGCCGAAGGCGAAGCTTGCCCGTAGTCGGCCGGGGCCGGCGTACGCGCGGACGTACTCGGTGATGTCGGTGGGGCCGATTGCGCTGGGATCGGCGCTGTGTTGGCTGAAGAACCAGCCAAGGTACAGCTTCTCCCGGCCGGCGATCAGTGCCTCCGGGACGTCGGGAACCTTGTGGAAGCTCTGCCACCACAGGGCGTGTTGCATGTTCGCCCACTGGGGATGTTCGACGCCGAGCACGGGCAGAGGTGCATCGGCAAGTGTCAGCGTGCGTACCCGGTGGGGATGCAGCCGGGCGAACGCGAATGCCACCAGCGCGCCCAGGTCGTGGCCGACGAGATCGACGGAGTCCAGCTCGAGTGCGTCGATCAGTCCCAGAAGGTCATCGGGCATCACCGCTGCTTCCCCGGGGCGGTGCGGGATGTCGGAGTCTCCGAACCCGGGGAGGTCGATTGCGATGGGGCGGTGGTGCTCGGCCAGTCCGGCCATGACATGCCGCCACTCGTACCAGGTCTGTGGCCAGCCATGCAGGAGCACAACGGGTCGTCCCGACCCCGAGGTGACGTGGTGAAGCCGCAGCCCGTTGACGGAGGTCTTTGCATGCTCGAACGCCGGGATGGTGCTGATCATCGAGTCTCCTGGCTGTCAATTGGGGACGCAGGCGTCTCTTAATCAGAGTAGCTCTCCGGGCTAGGGATCGCAACCGTTCGCTAAAGTTGGTGGACGTCGTACGGGATGAGGAGAGGCGGGCCATGGTCGAGGACCTCGCGGATCAAACCCGCACGCGCCGGCGGGGAGCGGTGCTGGAGCAGGCGATCCGCGATGCGGTCTTCGCCGAGCTGTCCGAGTCCGGCTATGCGGCGCTGAACATGGAGGCCGTGGCGGCACGGGCGGGAACCGGGAAGGCCCCGTTGTACCGGCGCTGGTCGAACAAGCGTGACATGGTCGTCGGCGCCATCGACCAAGCACTGTCGACCGGTGCGGTACTCCCCGAGGAGGATGATCAATCGCCGGAGACCGGTGGGCTACGCGCGGAGCTGATGATCCTGCTCGGTTCCATGGCCTCCACGATGCGCAGCGCCCCGGGGCGGGCGATGCATGCCTTGATCGAGGAGCGTCACCGCCATCCCGAACTGGCCCAGGCGGTGATCACGCATCTGATCCAGCCTCGGCTCGCGAGGCTCGCGGTGGCTATCCGGCGTGCCGTGAACAGGGGCGAAATCCCGCCTCCGGTGTCGGTGGAGCTGATTGCCAGGGTCGGACCCGCGATGGTCCTGCAGCACGAACTGGAGCACGGTCAGGCACCTACCACGGCGGAGATCGCGGACATCGTCGACCTGGTGGTCCTACCCGTGCTCGGAACCCGTTGATCGCGATAGGCGATCTACGCACGCGTCCACGTCGCGGGCGAGCGCGAGTTGGCGGCTGTTATGCCTGTGACGTTCCAGGTCAATGGGGTTGAGGTGCATACCGATGCCGCCGTTGACGCCCGGGCGGTGCCGGTCAGGGTCGGCACGCCGTCGATGACGGCGGCGGTGGCGTCGAGGAGCTCGGTGGTGCTGACGGGGATTCCTCGGCACCGCCCGGAGCTTTTGGCGGCGCGGGTGGCGGTTGCCTGCCATCGGTCGTTGGAGTCGCGCCCCAGCGTGGGCAGGCCGGACCAGGCGTTCGTGGTAACCGTGCGTTGGACGTGAGCACCTGCTCAGGCACCCAAAAACGCTCCAGCGCGGCCACGAACGCCGTGCAGACCGCGCGGGAAATGGCTCGGGGCACCACGGTGGCGAGGACCGCGTAGCGGGAGCGGTCATCGATCCCGGAGACCGGCTTGACCTCCCGCATTCCACCAGAGAAGCCGGGGTCGGCCAGGAACACCGAGCCCATGGTCCAGCTGCCTCGAGGCGCTCGGCCCGGAAGGCCGCCGGCAGGGCGGCCAGCCGGATCGGTACCAGGCCGAGCCAGGTTCGGACCCGGCCGGTGGGCACGAAATGGGCGGCGTTGCGGCGCGCGGCCCGCTGCCGGCGCTCGGTGCGGGGACGGAGCTCGGCCTCCCACGCGATGATCGCGGCGGGGATGTCGGGGAGGTCAGTGCAGGAGGGTGCCGAGGAGGTCGGCGCCGGTCAGGGCAGTGGCAGCGCCGGCACCCGAGAACAGCGACGGCGACCAGGCCGCGTCGCCGAGCAACACGACCCAGCCGTTGCTCCACCGGTCGAGAACGACCTGGCTGGCGGAGTCGAAGTAGAGCTCGTCCGCTCGGCGGAGCTGTGCGGGTAGGTCGGGCATGAGCCAGTCGAGATCGGCGTGGGCGAGCGCCGTCCGTGAATCGTCGGTCGTGGTAGTACCGCGGTAGATGAAGTTTGCGGCCGCGCTGCATCGTACGGCGGACCGATCCCCGATCCCGGCTCCCCCCGCTCAAAGTGAGGGACCGGTTGGGGACGGGTGAGCCGACGCCCAGCCAGCCGTTGGAGGACTGCGTGCGCGCCGCACTGCCCGCGACGAAGTACGCACCGCCTCAACAGCAGGAAATGGTCCTGCGACAGGAGGCGCGGGAACACACTCCGCGTGCCCTCGTCGGTCGCGTCGCCGGGAGCTGGGCCACGTACTGCTACGACGACCCGAAGGGACCGGTCTCCGGCGGGAACACCCTCGCGGACGCACCGGGTCAGCGATTCGCGCATCGTCACAGCCGACCGGCAGTAAAAGCACCGCCGGTCCCGATGTGTTGATCGTCGTGCTGATGACAGTCGCACCGGACGTCCAGCGGGTCGAGATCGCTGCCAGGCCACAACCGCAGCCCGGTTCGGTCGCTCCTGCAGTCCCGGGCACGCTCCAGGACGGTCTCGCGCTCTGCATGCTGCGCGGCAGCCATCCCGGCGACATACGCGACGACGGCGCGGTGGACGTGCTCCCGTACATCGGCGGGGCCGCGACGCCGCTGCCGGTCCCGTAAGGAGGCGCCAGCCACAGCCCCAGTCCGGCAACCCGACCACCATCCCGCCTCCCATGGCGGCTCCACGCCGACCGGCATGGGACTGGACGGCACGGCGTAGCGGCACATTCCGCGCGGTCCGGGAGTGTCCGTGCCCCCGGGTCAGCACCCGCAGCCTGAAGTGGTTCAACGGCGAGGCGTTTCGACTCGATCGCCACCGACGGAGACGCGGGTGAGTGGCACCCATTCCAGCCGGCTGGCCTGATCGGGGTCGGCGGGTTCGGCGAAGTGGGCGCAGTCGCGCCACAGGATCGCCTGGGCCGGTGAACCGCGCCGCCGGCAACGGTAGCTCGGTTGCGGATCCGGGCTCGGGCCGCTCCGAGGCGATGCGTCTTTCAGCATCGAATCCTCGAACTGCTTCTGAACCGTGGTTGCGCGCTGGAATGTCATGCGCACCGGCGGCAGCGCACCCGGTACCCCGCGAGCGTCCAGCCCCTGGCCCGCGCCGTCTCGATCGCACGTCGCGGGCTCGAGAAGTGCACCTGCGCACTGCCACCTTCCTGGTAGGGGGTGCCGCACTCGGCGCAGGCGAGTTGCAAGCACGGTGAGATGTCGCCGTCGGTCGGCTCGGACATAGGCAAATGAATCCGGCGACCATCGGTGCCCGTCCCCACCCGGCACGGCATGGCGCCGGCCACGAGGCCCGCGGGAGGATCGATCGGTTGGCGCGGCGCACGCGGCTTGGTCGTGGCGAACACGACCACCGTGACGATGGCGACGATCAGAATCGGCAGCCCGGCGAAGACCAGCACGGCGGGGAGAGCGCTCATGACGGCCGTCGCCCTCAGGCCTCCGGAAAGGTCATGAATTCTCCTATCCGGAAGCGGGTACGCGGGCCGCCGCCTGGAAAGCTGGGACCGAGGCGTCAGCCGCAGAGGGGGTTCCGGCCGACGCCTCAGTCCGCTTCGATGCTAGCGGGCCGCGCTGAGACCACGCTGAGGAACCGTTGCCTCTCGGCACGGATCCAGAATATCCTGACAGGCAGTTCGACATCCAGTAGAAGATGCTGATGCTGCAGGATGGGTGAGTGATCGCGGCCTCCCCATCGCCCACCGCATTCATTCACTGAACTGGCCGAACCTGGTCAGCGTCGGCACGATCGTCTGGCTGTCCAGTGAGCTGATGTTCTTCGCCGGCCTGTTCGCGATCTACCTCACAGCCCGGACGCAGAATCCCCCGGAACTCGAGTGGCCGCCGCCTCCGACCGAGCTGAACGTGCCGTACGCCCTCACCGTGACGATCATCCTCGTGGCGTCGTCGTTCACATGCCAGCTCGGCGTCTGCGCGGCCGAGCGTGGCGACGCCTTCGGCCTGCGCCGCTGGTACCTGGTCACGCTGCTGATGGGTGCCGTGTTCGTGATCGGCCAGGCCTACGAGTACGTGCAGCTGGTGGAGCACGGCACGACGCTCGCGTCCAACGCCTATGGCACCGTCTTCTACCTCACCACTGGCTTCCACGGGCTGCACGTCATCGGTGGGCTCGTCGCATTCACCTAGCTCCTCCTCCGGACGCGATTCAGTAAGTTCACGCCTCAGCAGACAACGGCGGCGATCGTCATGTCGTACTACTGGCGCTTCGTCGACGTGGTCTGGATCGGCCTGTTCGCCGTCATCTATTTCATTCGCTAGCACACCTAGCCCGGCAGCGACTCATCCCCTCGTTCTGCGAGCATCCGTCGCATCATCTCGGTCCCCGTCCGCTGCGCTTCGAGCATTTGCGAAGCGAGGTTGCGCACCTGCGCAACCTCGGCGTTCTCAGCAGCCACGCGCAGCATCGGTTTACCGCCTTCATGATGCCGGATCATCAGTTGCAGGAACAGCACGTGGTGGGTGCATCGGCGCATGGACGGACCACGCGCTGGATCTATGGACGCTCGTCAATGGACAGAGAGCCAGCGCGTCTTCACCGCCACCCCTGAATCGGCGCCCGACTGCCGGCACGCTGTCGCCTGCCACCGTCGCGGCCCTCACCAGCACCGCGGGCGCGAACGTCACGCCACCGGCTAGGAGGCACGGCTGGCTTGGTCGCCCCACTGGAGGCGGCTCATGCCGCCGTCCGCTCGTCCGTCCCGCCAGCCGCTAAGTGCGGGAGGCTGGCCTGTGGTGGGCGTGCCGCTGCGGGTGGGACGGCGGATGCCGCAGCTGCCGCGGTGGTCGCTGGTTTGGCCAGGACGATCACGTCCTCGTGGGCGATCAGATGCAGCGGTAGCCCGGCGCGGCGCTGTTTGGTGATGAAGTCGCGCTGGAAGAACGACCCCTGTGCGACCAGATGCCCGTGCTCGGTGATCCGGCCGAGCAACGCGACGCAGCGCTGCACCGGAATGAGGCCGGCGGCTTCCCCGCAGGTGGTGATCTGGGCGGGCAGGTCGATCAGTTCGGCGTGTTCGCGCCAGGGCCGCACGGTGATCACCACGTGTCCTCCCGGTTGGAGGAACTCGGTGGCAGCGGTGAGGATGCGGGTGAACCCGACCAGTAGCCGGTGGTGGCCGATGTTGGCGAGGTTGCCGCGGTCGAGGATCGACCCGTACCGGTGGTTGATCTTGACGATCTTGTTGCTGGGGTCGTGGGTGACGTGGCCGTGGGTGGAGGGCCCGTACGGGGGCGAGGTGACGATCAACCCCACCTGGCTTCGCAACTCGTCGGGGAGGAGGTGGGCGAGCTGGCGCGCGTCCCCGCGCACCACGTTTGCGGGAGTGGTGTGGCCGTCGGCGGCGGCGAGGGCGAGGTTCGCGGCGGCGAGGTGCGCCCATCGGGGTTCGTATTCCACCCCGACGGCGCGGCGGCCGGCGCGGATGGCCTCGACCATGGTGGTGCCGATTCCGCACATCGGGTCCAGCACCAGGTCCCCGGGCTGGCTGTAGGTGGCGATGGCGTGCGCGGCGATCGCGGGCAGCATCTTCGCCGGATGCGCCACCGACCCCGGCACGTACCGGCCGGCGCGCTGGCTGCGCGGTGGCCGTTGCCCGGTCAACCACACCCGTCCCCGCGCCCCCGTCGCAACTGCCGACCGCTCCACAGTGCTGGCCGCCCCTGTCTCCTCAGGGGCGGCGATCCGCCCGCCCCCACGGTCGCGGTTGAGGTCCGGGCCGGACGCGTTGATCAGGTCGCGACGGTTCATGCTGCACCTCCGGGCGCCCGCAGACCGGATCCCGCAGCGCCACTCGGTGTGGGCGCGGCGTCGGGTAGCGGGTCCCCGCTGGGGTGAGCCCGGTCGGTCGAGTCGCTGTCGGTCGAGTCGCTTTGGTCGGTATCGCCTGGCTGGAGGAACAAGAGAAGGTCGGTCACACCGTCGCCGCGGCCGGAGTCCTCGCTACCGGCCATGCCGGTGGCGGGGTCGGTGCGCTGCCCGGCATCGCCGGCATGCCCCCGGGGCGTGGGGTGCAGGCGCTCGGTGAGCAACACGATGTGCTGCAGGTAGAGCAGGTCCGCGGCCTGCGCGGACGAGACGATCGAGCCGATCGGGTCCAGCAGCCGGCCCTCGATCTGCTCACAGTGGGTGAGTACGGCGAGGACACCGCCGGTGGTGAGAAGCTTGGCCCCCAGCAGCCCGAGACCATCACCGGCCGGCCGGCAGCCGAGGTCGACGACCACGAGGTCCCACCGCCGCGCAGCCGCCAGCGCCGGGGGCGGCTCCTCGAGGTCGGTTGGCGCCGCGGCCGGTTCGCCCGTGAGCACCGAGTCACCGGTACGACCGTGTCGAATGACGGCCTGGCCACCGCCCGGAACGTTCGATCCGCGGGTGCGGCTGGCGGTGGCGGCTGCGGCAGTCGAGGGCGGCACCGGCCGATGCCCGGGTCGTGGAGTGAGTATCTCGGCCCACAACGCAGTGGGTTCGCTGGCTCGGGCTGCCCGGCCCGCGGGAGCGTCCGGGGGTGGGGCTGGCGGCGACGTAATGGCGGCGTCGGTGTGGCGGTGTGTGGAGCGGTGGAGGTGTGCCGCGGTGAGGACGATGGCGTTGTGGGCGCGGTCCGGGAATGCCGCCATGATCCGGCCGACCGTGCTGCACGCGCCGCTGCCCGGGGACGGGGCGGTCCACACCGTCGTCGGAAGCGCCGCCGCATCCACGTGGCGTCGCGTCGATCCGGGACGGGCCGCGCGGCGGCCCCGGGTGTGCGCGGTATCCGGGACGAGGCGGATGCTGCCGGTGGTCGGTGGATCTGCGGGTGCCGCGGAGCGCGGAGTGCGGGCGGCCCGAGAATCCGGCCCGGGCGCGGGGGCGGAGGAGTGCGGAGTGAGCGGTGCAGGAAGGGCGGGGGCGGGTTGTGTCATCGGTGTCCTGTCGTGTCGAGACTGACGTGGCGTCTCTTAACTCCGCTTTCGAACCGCGTTTCTGACACACCTGCCGGTCTTTTCCGCCGACCGTCCCGACTTGACTGAGCCGGTGGCCTCGACGGGATCCGCTATCACCGGCTGGGTCAAGCGACTGGAAGTCGCTGTGCCCGAGACGCCCGATGCGGCTGAACCGGAGTCATCGCGCACGTGTCCTGCGATGCCATGACGGTCGTGCCCGCCCCTTCGAAAGACCGGGCGGCGCGCCTCATCGCTGCCTGCTCTCGTAGGAGTTGCGTCGCTGTCTGCCCTACGCCGGTCCGGCACAGCGACCAGAACTCAGCGTTGAGCAGCAGAAACTCCCGCCGTCGGCGCCCTGCTACGCGCTCGGACAGGCAGCACCAGCGGAACCTGGCCGCCGTCCGCCGGATCCGTAGTAGCTGCCCGCGAGCGTTGGTTCCCGGCCCGTAGTAGCCGCGTGGTTGGCACGTAGCGCGTGCGACACAGGCACGACGCTGAGTCGTAGCAGCGGCTATGGCGTCCTTTTCTCGCCTCGTCACGAACGAGAGCCGAGAAAGGGGAGAACGTGGCCTTGCCTGGTGATTCTTTCCCGCCCGTAGTGGGTGCGCGGCGCGGATTTCCGCCCAGTAGCGCGTCGTTGGAGGCGGTGCGGGTGGCGTGGGAATGGTTGTGCGCCCGCCCCCACCCGGTCAGCGTGGATGGGTCGGTAATCGTGGGGTTGCCGGATCGGCCGGTCCCGCTGGACGAGCTGCGCGCCCGGCTGCTGAGCCGCGGGTGTTCGGCGGCGACGCGGGATGCGGTGTGGGCGCACCTGGTGCGCCGGGCCCGCGCCGAGGGCGGCACCTGGACCGTCGCCGCTGCGGGGATGGCGCTGCCGGTGCTGGTGCGGGTGGCCCGGATCTTGAGCGCCCGCTTCGCCGGTGACCCGAGCGACATCCACGCCGCGGTCATCGCCGGGTTCCTCCACGGCCTGACCCGGGTCGACCCCGACCGGCCGGCGGTGCTGGTGTCGCTGCGCTGGGCCGCCTACCGGGGCGGGCTGGCCGCCGTGCGGGACGCGCTGCGCGCC
Source organism: Pseudonocardia adelaidensis (assembly GCF_039543345.1). Classification (NCBI taxonomy): domain Bacteria; kingdom Bacillati; phylum Actinomycetota; class Actinomycetes; order Pseudonocardiales; family Pseudonocardiaceae; genus Pseudonocardia; species Pseudonocardia adelaidensis. The sequence goes on from NZ_BAABJO010000055.1 coordinate 19,497, forward strand.
CCGGTCCCGGTCGGACACCGCAGCCACGAGTCCACCCCGCCGCACCCGCCGGCCGGGCATCCCGACCTCGTCCTGGCCCGCGCGGTCGCCGACCAGGCCATCACCGCGGACGAGGCCGCGCTGATCGGCTCCACCCGGCTCGAGCACGTCCGACTCGCCGATGCCGCCGCCGCCCGCGGACAGACCTACACCGCCACCAACACAGCCCGCTACCGAGCCGAACGCCGCCTGCTCGCCTACCTCACCGCCCCCGACACCACCCCAGAGCCCGCCACGATCAGCACCCGCGGCCCCGCCGCCCCGCCCGCCACAGCGCAGGCGGCGACCGGGCAGCCGTCCCCAACGCGGCGGCGCCGCGCCCGCAACGACGCCCGCCGACGGACACGCACCGTCACCACTTCCACCAGCGCTACGGTCCCACCGGCCGCCCCCTCGCCCTCGGTCAAGACCGGCAACGGCGGCCACGCCTGCGCGTCCGCAGTGGACGGTGATGGTTCTTCCGGCTCGCGCCCCGGGTGCGGCCGATCCAGTGCCCCGGCTACCGCGCGGGAATCGGCGGCTGGTCGGAGTCGTCGGGCTCGCCGCCCGCGCGTGCCCGAGCAGCCGCGACGGCGGCTGCTCCGATCCAGCGACCCGCTGTCAGATCCGACCGGTGGTGCCGGAGTTCCTCATCGCCGTCCCGCCCAGCCCACCGGCTCCACGGAAGCCCCGGGCCCCGTCCTGCCCCGGACCCCGTCGCCGCAGCAATCCGGGAGTCGTGCGGCGGCCGACTCCGGTCCGGGCGGCCTCACCCCCGCCGGCCACATCCCCGGCGGCCACTCCCACAGCGACGTCCGTCCGCGGCCCGAGAAGCGGCGGCGCCTCGCCACCCGGCCCAGCGGCCCACCCATCAGCAGGCGGACCAACCCCGCCGGCCTCCGATCCGATGCGGAGCCCAGCTGATGCCCACCACGCCTGCCAACCCCACTCCGACGCCGACAGCCGGCGACACCCCCACCACCGGCCTCACCCCAGCAATCACCCGCCCCGCTGGCCAACCGCCCAACCCGCGTGCCCGCACCGCGCCCTCCCCGACCCTCGCGAGGTCCCGCTCCCGCATCCCAGCGTTCGCGCTGGCGGCGCTGCTGGTCGTGGCGCTCCTGTTCGCGGCCTCAGCCCCGGCCGCCGCACACGAGGGCGGCGCAGGGATGGTGTTGGCGCAGGCCCAGTCGGTCGACCAAGTCCTGACCAACATCCGGAACTGGTTGATGGGCATCCTCGCCGGTCTCGCCACCGTGATGGCCACCATCGGCGGGATCCGCTACACGATGGCCGACGGCGACCCCGGCGAGGTGCAGCGGGCCAAGACCGCGTTCCGCAACGCCGGGATCGGGTTCGCGCTGGCCGCGCTCGCCCCGCTGCTGGTCACCGTTCTGCAAGGCGTCGTGGGGCTGTGACGACGATGCCCACCCCCACAACCACACCCGCCGCCACGGCCACGGCCACGGGCACCCGGTTTCCCGGGCAGGCGAGTCGCGGCCAGCGACCCACCCCGGCCCACGCCACGACCGCGCCAGCCTCGGGCGGAATCGAGAGCCGCCACGTCCCAACGGGTCGAGCCCCGGTGGCCCGATCTCGCACGGGCCGCCGCCTCGGCGCCGTGCTCGCTGCCACGGCCACAGTGGCCCTCGCCGGTGTCTTCGGCTGGACCGCGCCCGCCAACGCGAGCACGCCCCGCCCCGCCGCACCAGGCGCAGTCGCCGAACCGAACGCCACCGCGAGCCTCGCCCGCGCCGGCCTCGCCGCCCAGGACCCCGCATCCCGGCCCCTCACATCCCCGGCCCTCACATCCCGGGCCACCGTGGTCACCGTCGTTTCCGGCGGGCGCCCTGCCGCGGCCCCGCTTCCGCCGCCCCCGCCCGCTCCGGTGCCCGAGCCGGGCACCCCGCCCGGTGGCGGTCCCCCGGCCGGGCCCGGCGTGGGCCCGGCGCCGCCGGCGCCGGGGTTTCCGTCCGAGTACGACCTCGTCCCCGGCTCCGGTCTGGCACCCGCACCGGCCGGCCAGCCGGGCTGCTCGATCACGGATCTGGGCGGCTGTATCGCGGACGCGATCAACACCTGGTTGCGTGGGGTGATCACCGACGCGCTCAACCCGGCGTTGGAGTTGCTGTCCGGGACGTTGTTGACCACCCCCACGCTCGATCAGTTGCCGCGGGTGCAGGAGTTGTGGTCGAGCTCGTGGCAGATCCTGTTGGCCTGTTACGGGCTGCTGATCACCGTGGGCGGGGTCATCGTGATGGCCCACGAATCGGTGCAGACCCGCTACGGCCTGCGCGAGCTGCTGCCGCGGCTGCTGGTCGGGTTCTTCGCCGCCGCCCTGTCGCTACCGCTAACCGGGGTAGCGATCGAGATCGCCAACAGCCTCTCGGTCGGGGTCACTGCCGGCGGCGCCAGCCCCGACGAGACCGTCGACGAGCTCAGCCAGCTGATCCTGGCGGTCGTCACCGGCGAGGAGGGACTGCTCCTGCTGCTGCTCGGTCTGATCGTCGCGATCCTGCTGATCGGGCTGCTGCTGGTCTACATCGTTCGGGTCGCGTTCACCGTGCTGCTGATCGCCGCCGCGCCGCTGGCGTTGATGCTGCACGCCCTCCCGCAGACCGAGTCGGTCGCGTACTGGTGGTGGCGGGCGTTCGGTGGCTGCCTGGCCATCCAGGTCCTGCAGTCCCTGGTGCTGGTGACCGCGCTGCGGGTGTTCCTCAACGACGACAGCGACCCCACCCGTGACACCCCCGCCGTCAGCGAAGGCGTGTTCGGGCCCGATCTGAGCAGGACCGGGTGGATCAACCTGCTGGTCACCATCGTTCTGCTGTGGATCCTGTGGAAGATCCCGTTCTGGGTGCTCGCCTCGATCCGCGGCCGCAGCGGCGGGTCGATGCTCGGGTCCGCGATGCGGGCGTTCGTCGCCTACAAGACATTCGGTCTGCTCCGCGGGGCAGGATCCCTCCTACGCCACGGCCGCCGCGGACAGGGAAACCCAGGGCGCCGCAGCATTGCCTCCGACGCCGAGAGCGACCCGTATGCAGGCGCACGCGCGACCCCCGACGGGCAACTGATGCTTCCGCTGCCCGGCCTGCACCGCGAGCGCCGCCGCCCCAGCCGCCCCGTCCCGCCTCACACTGCGACAGACCCCGCCACCGCGAACTCCGCCGCAGCGAACTCCGGCGGTGCAGGCGGCAGCGGCCGACGCGGGCACGGCGGGCAGCAGCTCCAGCTGCCACTCGACCAGACGCGCGAGCCGGAACAGCTCGGCCTTCCGATCTTCACCCGCCGCGTTCCTCCAGCGCAGCCGGGCCCCGCTGATACCTCTGCCGCCGCCGCTGCCGGTGCCGCTGCCGGTGCCGGTGGGCCGAGTGCGCCGGCGGCTCCCGGGGCTCCATGGACGGACGCGGCCGGGCGGCAGCTGGAGCTACCGCTGCACGACCCGCTGGCGTTCGTCTACTCCGGCACTCGGCCGTTGCGCTCGACCGGGCAGTACCCGCTGCCGCTGGGCCGGCTCCCTCGCCGACGACGACCCGCCGCCCCGCCCCTCAGCCCCGCCGCCTCAACACCACCTGCACCCCGACCCCGGCCCCGGCGGGTCGAACAGCTCGAGCTGCCCTACGACGACCTGCCCATCGACCGCTACCAGGACGTGCGCGCCCTGCCCGGCGGGCAGTACCCCCTGCCCCTCGAGGGCCTCACCCGACACCCCCGACCCACGCCACCCTCACCACCGGTGCCCGCACCGGCAGCTTGGCCGGCGGGCTCGCCTCGGGCGCGGCCGCCCGGGCGACAGCTGCATCTTCCGCTCGATGCCCACCCCACAGCACCATCCGCACCCCCGACAGCTGCGCCCCCACCACCCGCGCCCGCACCACCCGCACCACCCGCACCGCCGGCCCCGTCTCCCGGCTCGCCGCGCCCGAACTCGCCCGGTGAGGGCTCCCGCACAGCGGGTCCGACAGGAGATGGCGTGACGCGGCGTCCGCGGCGTCCGCGAAGGAGCACCTCATGACCTCACCGGTTCGGGTCCCCGCCGATGTCGACCGCGAGGACCGGCTGATCGGGGACCTCACCGCCCGACAGCTCGCCATCCTCGCCACCGCCGGCGCAGCCCTCTACGGGGTCTGGATGTTGCTTTTCCGCGTGCTACCGGCGTGGAGCCCGGCCTGGGCCCAGACAGCGCCGGTGCTGCGCGGGCTGGTGTTCACCGCGCTGGCGGTCCCGGCCGGGGTGGCCGGGCTCGCGCTGGCGCTGGGCCGCCGCGACGGGATGCCCCTGGACCGGCTCCTGGTCGCGGCCGCCCGCCAACGCCTCGCCACCCCCACCCTCCACCCACACCACGCACTCGCCCCATCCGAATCCGCCCTCGACACCCACAAGACCCTCGAGGCCGAGCCGGGATCCCGGACGGGTCGCCGCCGTCGGGATGGCGCGGGGCGCGTGGTGGTGCCGTGGGTGCCGGCCCGCGCTGTGCGTGGGTCGCGGGTCAGCCGGGAGGCCGGGCTGGTCGACCTCGGCCGGTACGGGCTGGCCCTGCTGTGCGCGGTCAGCCCGATCAGCCTGACCCTGCGCTCACCGGCCGAGCAGGACCAGCTCGTCGCCGGCATGTCCCGCTGGCTGCACTCCCTCACCTGCAACGTGCAGATCCTCGTGCGCACCACCCCTCTGGACCTCACCGGGCATGTCGACCACCTGCGCACCGACGCCGACGCGCTACCGCACCCGGCGCTGGCCGCCGCCGCGCACGCCCACGCCGATCACCTCACCGACCTCGCCCAACACACCGACCTGCTGCACCGACGGATTTACCTCGTGTTCCACGAACCCAGCCCACCCACGGCGCACCAAGGCGGCGGCGGGGACGGCGGCCAGGCCCCGAGGACTCGAGTCAGGCGCGCCGTCCGCGCCGCCGAGGAACAGCTACTGCGCCGCGCCGAGGAAGCCGACCACCTACTCGGCGCCCTCGGGCTACGCGTCACCCCCCTCGACCCGCACACCACCGCAAGAACGCTGCACGCCGCCACCCACCCCGACCACCACCTCACCCCACACCTGCCCACTCCGCCCGCACCCGCGCGTCTGCCCGTGCCCCCACCAGGGCCGCCCAACCTGCGACCGATCGACCAGCCCAGCTGGTCGTGGCCGCCGCCGCCATCCGAACCGGGCGACCAGCCGCGCGATGCTCACCTGATCAACCGGGCAGCGCCTCGCGGCCATGCACGACATTCGGGCACGGCTCGTGGCGCCACGCGAAGCGGCGCGGCACCGGTCGCGGTGACACGCGATGGCTGGCGCTCCGCCAGCGACCGGGAAACCAGCGACATCGACACCGATGCGGACACCGCGGATCTCTACGACCTCGCCGACCTCGCCGCCGTCACGGGCGATGACGGCGGCGAGCCGGATGACCAGCAGCTCGAGGACCACAACCTGCACGCCGTCCACCCGATCCGACCTGCCGCGACCGCCGGGCGGCCGGGCGAGCGCGACAGCGAGGCGCTGCCCTGGAGCTGGGCGCCGGGAGCGAAGGGGTACCTCGGATGAAGCCACTGTTGTCCGCGCGCATCCGAGCCGCCCGCACCGGCCTGCGACGCGCTCGCAGCCGGATGCCGGGGCTGTTCGATCCGGGGTCGCTGGTGGTGGGGTCGCGGCATCTGCAGGTGGGGGACGCCTGGGTGGCGACGTTGTCGGTGACCGGGTATCCGCGCACCGTCTACCCGGGCTGGTTGACGCCGCTGACCCATCACCCCGGCCTGGTCGACGTGTCGCTGCACATCACCCCGATCGACCCCGCCATCGCGGCGGCCCGGCTGGAGCGCCAGCTCGGCCGCCTCGAATCCGGGCGCCGCTCCACCGCCGAACACGGGCGGCTGCTCGACCCGCACATCGAGGCCGCCACCGAGGACGCCTACGCCCTCGCCGACCGGGTCGCCCGCGCCGAAGCCCACCTCTACGCGCTCACCCTCACTCTCACCGTGCACGCGGGCACCCGCGCCGACCTCGACGACGAAGTCGCCGCACTACGGGCAGTCGCCGCGAGCCTGCTCATCGACCTGCGCCCCACCACGTGGCGCGCCGCGCTGGCCTGGTGGACCGGACTGCCCACCGGCCTCAACCACCTCACCCCCGGCGCCCCGATCCATGCGGCCGGGCGGCTCGGCGCGGTTTCCGCGATCGGGCCCGGCGGGCGGGTCATGGACACCGACGCCCTGGCCTACGCATTCCCGTTCGCCAGCCCCGACCTCCCCACCCCCGAACCCCCCAGCGTGTGGGGCGCGCCTCACACCGCCGGCCGGGCCAGCGGGGTGGGTGGGGTGTTCTACGGGCACAACCTCGGCGCCCCGGGCAGCCTGCTGTTCTGGGACCGCTTCGCCCTGGACAACTACAACGCGATCGTCTTGGGTCGCAGCGGCTCGGGGAAGTCGTATCTGATCAAGCTGGAGCTGCTGCGCAACCTCTACCGCGGCGTCCACGCCCACGTGATCGACCCCGAGTCCGAGTTCACCCGGCTCGCGGCCGCGGTCGGCGGCACCATCATCCGACCCGGCGCCCCCGGGGTGCGGCTCAACCCCTTCGAACTCCCCGTGCACACCCACCCCGGATCGGGGGCGCGGATCGCCGCCCCGGACACCCTGCGCCGCCGGCAGCTGTTCCTGCACACCTTCCTCGCGCTCGCCCTCGGCCACCCCACCCCGGCCGAGCGCGCGGTCCTCGACACCGCCATCACCACCACCTACCGGCACGCCGGGATCACCGACGACCCGGCCACCTGGCCCCAACCGGCGCCGCTATTGCGCGACCTACGGGCCGCCCTCCACCAGCTCGCCCACCCCCCGCACACTGCCGGCCAGACCGTGTCCACCAGCAGCGGCGCCAGCCCCGACACGGCCGGTAGCAGCGAGAAGTCGGCTGAGGGGTCGGGTGGGGAGTTGGGTGAGGTGGCGGCCGGGCTGGCGGCACGACTGGCGCCGTACGTGGACGGCGCGTTCGCCGACCTGTTCGCCGGTCCGACCACCACCCCACCGGCCGGGCATCTGGTGGTGTGGTCGCTGCGCGAGCTGGCCGAGGAGGTCAAACCCCTCGGCATGCTGCTGGTGCTCGACGCGATCTGGCGCAGTGTCACCCACCCTTACGACCGACGCCCCCGCCTGGTCACCGTGGACGAGGCCTGGCTGCTGCTGCAATCCGAGGCCGCCGCCCGGTTCCTGCTGCGCACCGCGAAATCCGCCCGCAAGTACTGGACCGGGTTGACCGTGTCCACCCAGGACGTCGACGACGTGCTGGGCTCGGACCTGGGCCGCGCCGTGATCACCAACAGCGCCACCCAGATCCTGATGGGCCAAGCACCCCAGGCCCTGGACCCCGTCGCCGCCGCCTTTCACCTCTCGGCCGGGCAACGCGCCTTCCTCGCCGCCGCCGAACGCGGCCACGGCCTGCTGCTCGCCGGCCCACGCCAGGCCGCGTTCGCCGCGATCGCCTCCCCACTGGAGGACACCCTGATCACCACCGACCCCCGCCAGCTCGCCGACACCACCACCGCCCCCGACTGGATCAACCTCGACCACCCCACACCCACCGGTCCTCACCCACCCGCACGGCGCGCCACGGAGGCCTGGTGAGCCACCCCAACACCGCGATCACGACAGCCTTGGTGGACGAGCTGAGCGCTGGCGGGGCGGCCGAGCAGCTGACGGAGTGGGCGGGGTGGGCGGCCACCACCGCGGGTGCCGCGGCCGCCGTGATAGCTACCGTTAGCGCGGGTCACCGGTGGCGGATGGGGCGTCAGCAGGCGCGCTGCCACGCCAACGCGCGGCTGGTCACGATCCTGCCGCCGCCCCGGGTCGATCCCGACGGCGCCGTCGCGTTGTGGGCGAACCTGCTCGGCCTGCTCCGCCCCCGCTGGGCCCGGCTGTGGCACGGCCAACCCCACCTCGGGTTCGACTACCTGAGCAGCCAGCACGGCATCCAGATCCGCATCTGGGTACCCGGCCCGATCCCACCCGGGCTGATCGAACAGGCCATCACCGCGGCCTGGCCCGGCGCCCGCACCACCACCGCCCCCGCACCACCACACCGGTCCCCGACACCGCGGCGCCTCTTCCCGCTGCCGCAGCAACCGGCGAGGAGTGTGCAGCCAGGACAGCTCGTCGTGGCCGGCGGCGAACTACGGCTGGCTCGCGGTGACGCGCTGCCGATCGGGCACGACCCACGCCGCCCGGACCCGATCCGGGCGCTACTGGCCGCGCCCGGCCCGCTCGGCCCCGGCGAGTACGCCGGCGTGCAGATCCTCGCCCGCCCCATCACCGGCCGCCGCCTCACCACCCGCACCCACGGCCCCACCGGTGGGGTGTTCGGCGTGGCGGGGCCGCTCGTCCGCGGCCTGCTCGGCACCGCTGTGATGTTGCTGCGGGAGGTCCTCGACATCGCCACCCCCGCCGCCGGCGATCGCCGCACCACCATCACGGGCTCTGCGTCACGATCCGTGCAGGTGGGGCCGCGGGAGCGGCTGGTCGCCTCCGCCGAGCACCGCGCCGCCGCCGCGAAGACCCGGGGCGGCGCCTACGCCACCCTCGTCCGCTACGCCACCACCACCCCACTGCCCGAACACGACGGCACCGCGGCCGGGCTCGCGCAGGCGCAGGCGCGGGCCCGGGCGGTGCTGCGCGGGCGGGCACACGCACTCGCCTCGGCATTCGCCGGGTTCTCCGACCACAACCACTACCGCCGCCACCGTCTCCGCCACCCCCTGCACACGATGCGGGCCCGGCGCCTCGGTCGCGGGGACGTGTTGTCGGTGGCCGAGCTGGCCGCGATCGCGCACCTGCCCACCGACGAGCACATCCCCGGGCTACGCAGGGCCGGGGCCGCTGCGATCGCCCCACCCCCACAGATCCCGCACCCCGGGCCCGGCGTGAAACTCCTCGGCGACAGCGACGCCACACCCCTGACCTCCATCACCTCGAACCCCGGACGCAACCAGGCGGACCGGCCGGGCTCGCCCAGCCCCGGGGCAGCAGGACAGCGACGCGGGCGGGCTGTCGGGCTCGCCGTCGCCGATGCCCGCCATCACCTGCACGTGATCGGCCCGACCGGCTCCGGCAAGTCCTCCCTACTCGCCCAGCTGGTGCTCGACGACGCCCACGCCGGCCGCGGCGTGCTGGTCATCGACCCCAAAGGCGACCTGATCAACGACATCACCCACCACCTCCCGGCTGAGGCGTGGCGGGCCGGGCGCGTGGTGGTGCTCGACCCGGACGCGAACCGCCCACCGCCCTGCCTCAACCCGCTCGCCTCGCACCCAGCCGCCGAGGCCGCGCTGCGCACCCGGTGGGCGGGCGACCCGCTCGTGGAGAACATCGTCTCCGTCTTCGCCCGCCTGTGGGCGGCCACCTGGGGGCCACGCACCGAGGACCTGCTCCGGGTCGCCCTGCTCACCCTGCGCGCATCGCCCGAGACCCCGACCCTCGCCCAGGTACCGGCCCTGCTCACCGATCCCACCGCCCGCTACCGCGCCAGCCGGCACCTGCGCGACCCGCTGCTGCGCGGGTTCTGGCACACCTACAACCAGCTCTCCGACCCCGCCCGCACCACCATCACCGCACCCCTGCTCAACAAACTCCGCGCCGTCCTGCTGCGCCCGTTCGCCCACCACCTACTCGCCGGCGACCAGCCGGGCGGCAGGTCTGACGGCCGGTCCACCGTCAGCCTCACCCACGTCCTCGACCGCGGCGGCATCCTGCTCGCCCGCCTGCCGAAAGGCCGCCTCGGCGACGACACCACCCGCCTCATCGGCTCACTGATCCTCGCCCAGGCCTGGCAAGCCACCACCGCTCGCGCCCACCAACCCGCATTCACGCGAGCCGACGCCTCACTCGTGCTCGACGAATGCCAGAACTTCCTCAACCTGCCCTACACCATCGAAGAGATGCTCGCCGAAGCCCGCGGCTTCCACGTCTCCATCACCCTGGCCAACCAACACCTGGCCCAACTCCCCCGCCCCCTGCGCGACGGGATCGCCACCAACGCCCGCAACAAAATCATCTTCTCCGTCAGCCCCGACGACGCCCGCGACCTCGCCCGCCACACCCGCCCCGAACTCAGCGAACACGACCTCGCCAACCTCGATGGCTTCCACGCCGCCGCCCGCCTCATCGTCAACGGCGCCACCACCCCCGCCTTCACCCTCACCACCCGCCCCCTCCCCCACCACACCCAGCCCCGCCACGGCCCTGCCGCCTGAGCCCGCCCACGCGGCTTCACCCACGGCGCCAGTCCCAGACAGCAGGCTCGCCGCAATCACCGGGCTCGGCTACTCCGCGGCACCTCGATCTGCAGCGACCGCCTCGGCGGTCCCTCACCAATTTGGTGGCCGTGGCGACCTGCCGTCCCAGCCCTTACCCAGCCACGCCGGACCACGGCCGCCGCGGCAAACCCGGCCTGCGCGGATTCCCTCACCCCGAACGGAGAACTGATCATGCGAGACAGCCGCGCCTCGAACGGACCGCACGGGTCCGCGGCCCGGCACCGTTCCTCACGCTCCCGCTCGGCCAGTACCGCGGGTGGCCGGCGGGCCGATCGGCCAGGGCCGGGCAGGATCGTCGCGCGCCTCACCCCGCGGGACCGGTGGCTGATCCGGATGCTGCACGAACACGGCCACCTCACCACCCCACAACTGGTCCTGTTGGGATTCGCGTCGCTGCGCATGACCCAAGCCCGACTCCGCACCCTGCACGCCCTACAGGTGACCGACCGGTTCCGGCCGTTCACCACGCACGGCTCCTTCCCGCTGCACCACATCCTCGGCCCGGTCGGCGCGCGGGTCATCGCCGCGGAAGAAGGCATCGACACCCACCAGCTCGGGTGGCGCCACGACCGGGCACTCGCCGCCGCACACCGCCACACCCTCGCCCACGACAGCGCCACCAACGACGTCATCTGCCGGCTCGCCACCACCCCGGACATCACCCTCACCCGCTGGTGGTCACCCACCCGCTGCGCCCGCTACTTCGGCCACCACACCCGACCCGACGCCTACCTCACCCTCACCGCCCACCGAACCCATCCGGCCCAGCACGATCCCGGGCCGGCCAACAACCCCAGCAGCGATCCGGCCCGGCTGGGTAGACACGACGAGCGCGAGTCGTCGCGTCGCGGGGCGGGAACGTGGTGGGAGGCGTTCGTCGAATACGACACCGGAACCGAGGCGCTCGCCGTACTCGCGGCCAAACTGCACGGCTACTACCGCCTCGCCACCGCCACCGGAATCGCCACCCCGCTACTGATCTGGACCGCCCGCCCCGGCCGCGAACCCGGCGCCCGCGCCGCGCTCACCCACGCCCTGCGCACACTCCCCCACCCCGAACTCGTGCCCCTCGCCACGGCCGCACCCCCAGTTCACCGCGGGCGCCGCGACGCTGATCAACTCGGCCGTGTGTGGCGGCCCGTCACCGCACACCTCGCGCCGGACGCCGACGGGCGCCGCCTCACCCTCACCGAACTCGCCAGCACACTCCGGCCCCCAAGACGGCCCCACAGGGACCGGGGGCCGCACCACGACCCCCGCGACCCTCGACGTCATTCCCCCAGCCGCGCCGTCCCGGTCGACGAGCTCGACCGGCCCGGTTCCGGACTTGAGCTGCCCGCGCCGCCACCCTTGCCGCCCCGGCGCACCCTCCACAGAGGCCGCTCACCATCTCATCGCGCGAGGCGGTGGTGACGCGTGAAGCTGGTCGTGGTCGCCGTTTCGGCGCTGCTGGTGGTCGTGGTCGGGAGCGTCGCCGTCGCTACCGCGGCGCTCGCCGACGCCACAGCTACCCCGGCACCTCGCCCCAGCAGTACCGCGCTCACCGACATCCCGGCCGACTACCTTCGCCGCTACCAGCAGGCGGCCACGGTCTGTCCCGGGCTGGACTGGGCCGTGCTCGCCGCCATCGGCAAGATTGAATCCGACCACGGCCGCAGCGATCTCCCCGGAGTCCGCTCCGGGGAGAACCCGTACGGCGCCGCAGGCGTCATGCAGATCCTTCCGACCACCTGGGAGGAGATCCTCACCCGCCATCACATCCCACCCGGTGGCGCCAGCCCGCCGTCGCGCTACAACCCCCACGACGCCATCCACGCCGCCGCGTTCTACCTCTGCGACAACGGCGCCCCCGCCGACCCGACCCGCGCGATCTTCGCGTACAACCACGTCGACTCCTACGTCCAGCAGGTCCTCGACGGCGCCGCCCGCTACCGCCAAACCGATCCGCCGGACGCCCCCGGGCTCGACGGCCAGGCCGTCCTGCCCGATCCCACCGGTACCGGCGGACACGTCACCCCACGCATGCACGCCCTCTACCAGGCACTCGCCTCGGCGGGGGCGACCAGTAGTGGCGCGACCTGCTGGGACCCGCACCTGCACAACCCCGAAAGCGACCACCCCCGCGGCAAAGCCTGCGACCTGTTCTACAACCCCGACGACCCCACCGCCGTCGCCCGCGGCTGGCAGATCGCGCAGTGGCTCGCAACCGTCCACGCCGCCTACCGCATCCGCTACCTCATCTGGCAAGGACAAATCTGGTCAGCACAATCCCCGACCTGGACCACCTACCGCTCCGACACCTACCACTGCCCCGACCCGAACAACATCACAGGCTGCCACTACGACCACATCCACATCTCGGTCAGTTAGAAACGTTGCGAGTTTCATCGGATGATGCTTTCGTAGCGTTTGGCTGTCCGGTAGAGCGGCTGAACCAGACACGATACGCCCCCCGCCCCGATATGACTCATGGCCGCATCCAGCGCGGTGAAGGGCACCTGATCAGAGGAATTCAGCACCATCCTTCATCTGAAGAAGGAATATGTCGTCGCATGAAGAACGTGGATCAACGCGCTCATCAACGTCCAGCTCCACAACCCGGTCCGGTACGACGGGCCGGTAGTCGACGGGTTTGCTCGGCAGCTGCCCGAGCCAGCTGGACGGGATGGCCAGCGGCCAGGGGTGGCCGGCGGCGGCCGGGGTCAGCAGACGACGGCCTCGGGGTGGTCGAGCGCGCCGAGGACCCGCCCACGACAGCTTCGGCTGTCAGCCTGGTGCGGATCTTCAACCAGGGCCGGCCGCCGCTGGGGCGATAGGTGTGGGTCAGGCGTTTGACGACCACGCCTTCGACTCCGGGATGGCTGTGGTCGAGCATCCAGGTGCGGGCAACGGTGAGATCGGTGGTCATGGGCCATCAGCACGAGCCCGGGCGGGAGCTGTCGGCCCAGCAGGTCCTCGAGGAGGGCCCGGCGGGCCGCGTAGGGCTTCGACCGGACGTCGGTGCCGGCGAGGGCGAGGATGTGGCATGCCGCACGTCGTGCCGGCCTGCGGATCGGGCGCGATCAGGTGGGTCGGCTGATGCGGATCGCGGGCATCCAGGGGGTCCGCCGCGGCGCGCACCACACCGCCACGACGACCCGGGACGAGCGCGCGCCGCGGCACCCGGACCTGGTCAGACGCGGCTGGAAGACGCCGAACCGGCCGGACGCGATCTGGGTCGCGGACTTCACCTATGTGGACTGGGAGCGGGTTCTGCTACGTCTCGTTCATCACCGACGCCGGCTCGCAGTACACGGCGTTGGCGTTCACCGAGGAACTCGCCGCGGCCGGGGTCGCGGGATCGATCGGCACGGTCGGGGATGCCCTGGACAACGCCGTGATGGAATCCACGATCGGTCTCTACAAGACCGAGCTGATCGTGCCCGGCGCGCGCCGCCGGAACTGGGCCGGTCTTCGGGAGGTCGAACGCGAGACCGCCGAGTGGGTTCGTTGGTACAACAACGAAAGAATCCACTCATCCATCGACTACATGACACCAATCGAACGAGAAGTCATGTATGCTCACACCATCGCCCAACGGGGCGAGGTGGCCTGAACGTCAGCCTCTCGCGATCCCAGGACGGTTCACCTCGCATTCGCATGCGTCGAACACAAGTCAAGCCTGATCGCCCCACGCCGGATGCTCGGCCGCGACCGTGCAGAGCTTGAACGCCGCCGCCCAAGCTGGACGTGAGCTCGCGTCGGGCACCCGCCGCTGCCGGTCGAGTCCCGTGGGGTCGGCGCGGTCGCACAC
>NZ_BAABJO010000056.1:0-31984 GCF_039543345.1 Pseudonocardia adelaidensis
ATGGGAAGCCACCGTGGGCGTGAGCCGGGTGCATCGACGCGGCACCTGACAGAACACCGCCCGCGCCTGATGGGTTGCAGCGCAGAGCCGGCGGCCCGAACAACCCCGGGAATCGGTCGTCTCCGGACGATCCACACCGAGGGCGCGACCGCCCTGCCGGGCTGCGCGCCACATTTCACCGACGCAAGCCGCGGGTGTGCCAGAGCCGACGATCAGAAGCCCTCCTCCGCAGGAGCGGAACATCCCGCAGCTGTCGGCCGATCGGTGGGGAGGGTGGTGCGTTCGGCGTCGGGGTGGTGGTCATGCCGCGTCGACGGCGGGCCGGCAGACGCGGCAGGGTCGATACCCGGCGGCGGCGGCGTCGGCGAGCGTGCGGAACCCGTGCCGGTGCGAAGGCGTGATCCGGCGCGCCTGGTGGCAGGTGGGGAAGCACACGACACCGGTGGTGTCGCTGCCCAGATAGTGCATGCCCTGTCTGGCGTAGGCGAGGACGTCGTCGAGGTTGGCGTCCTCGCCGCGCAGCAACTTCTCCTTGTGCGCGGGGCCGAACAGGTACTCGCCCAGCCGGCCGTCGGCGCGCACCACCCGATGACACGGCACCAGCAGCGGCACTGGGTTGCGGGCTAGCACGCTTCCGACCGCATGGGCCGCGCGTGGTCGCCCGGCCTCCCGTGCCACCCAGCCGTAGGGCCGGGTTTCCCCGGCGGGGATGCCGCGGGTCGCAGCGAGCACGTCGCGCTCGAAGTCCGAAAGAGCGCTCAGGTCCAGCAGCAGCCCTGTCCCGCGGCGTCCACGCAGCGCCGGGAGCAGCCCGGCCGGGGCGCGGTCGGCCGTGCGCAGTGGTCGGGCGAAGCGGCGCCGGTAGGCCTCGGCGAACGCGGCAGGGTCACCGTCGACCGACTCGGCGGTGCGCACGAACTGGACCCCGGTACCGGTGAACGCGACGTACAGCTCGCCGAGCGGGCTCGGCGTGGCCACCCAGCGGGTGAACACCTTGGCGCTCAGCCCAGCTGGCGCCGGGCAGGAGAGTCCACGCAGCGCACTGAGCACCGGATCGATCCCATTGATCATCATCGAACCGTCCTCCCAGACGTCGCCGCCTGCGGCGGCTCGATCATGAGTGAGCCCGGTGGGCCATCCGCATCATCCGCCAGGAGCGCCCGCAGCTTCTTCAGCCCGCGCGAGATGTGCGACTTGGCGGTGCCTTCAGGGCAGCCGAGGACCTCGGCGACCTCGCCGGTCTGCAGGTCCTCAACATGGCGCAGCACCACCGCAGTCCGCTGCGTTTCCGGCAGCCGAGCGAGCAACTCACCCCACGCGCGCTGCGCGTGGTCGGCCTCCACCTGCTCCTCGACGCTCGGCCCGGCCGCGACCCCGTCAACCGGTTCGGAGACGAGGGCTGGGCCGGGACGCCGGCCGGCGTCGCGGACGGCGTTCCGCGCCGTGTTGCGCAGGATCGTCAACAGCCACGGCCGTAGCCGCAGCACCCGGATACGCGCCGCGTCAAACCTGCGCAGCGCACGGTAGGCCCGCAGGAACGCATCTGCGGCCACGTCCTCGGCGTCCTCTCGCCGTCGAGTAAGCCGCAGTGCTACCGAGTACACAACCCTCTCGTGCACCCGCACGACGTCGGCGAACCCGGCATCGAGGTCGACGACCAGCGCATCGCGGAGACGATCCTCGACCTCAGCGGCCGCATCGATGCGCGCCGACTCGCCACTCAGCCTCTCGGGCATGCCCTCTGCAACACCTCCCGACCCTCCACAACACCGCCCGGCGCGCGCCGGTTGCAGGCCGGCGCACAACCTCGTGGCAACGTGCTCGGCCGCGAGAGCAGCCCCCCGGCCGGTATTCGATCCGCAGAGCCTGAACACCCCTGCGAGTAGTAGCCCTGCCTGGCCGGTAACGTGCTGGTGGTGAGCGCCGCAGGTTGGCGGGCAGACACACGGGGCATCGCCATGCGCGCGCGGATCGCCCGAGCGGCCGTACCGCCCGAGTCCGGCGCACTGAGGGAACGGCTGGATGCTCTCGCATCCGAAGCAGCCACTGCCATGACCGAACTGCGCGAGCTCGCCCGCGGCATCCACCCCCCGGCCCTCGCCCAAGGTGGACTGCTCCCCGCCCTCAACGCGCTCGCCCGCCGATCGCGCGTCCCCGTCCGGATCAAGGCGCCCGCCGGCCGACGGCTGCCGGAACCGGTCGAGGTCGCCGCCTACTACGTCGTTGCAGAGGCGTTGACGAACGCCACCAAGCATGCCGAGGCCTCGATCGTGACCGTGGAGGTCGAGATCGACACCACGCCGGCCGACGCCGTCCTGCGAGTCCAGGTTCGCGACGACGGCCGAGGCGGCGCACACTTCACCGGCGGATCCGGCCTCCTCGGCCTCAAGGACCGCGTCGACACGCTCGGCGGCCGGCTCGCCCTGCACTCCCGCCCTGGCACCGGCACTGCCGTTCTGGCCGAGTTCCCCCTCCAACACACGGCTTAGGCGCATAGCCGAGCAGGGCTCACCTCATCGTCGTGCGCCACCTCCGACGTCGCGAACCAGTGACTCGATCGCCGCGGCGGACAGCGCCGGCTTCCACACGAACCCGATGGCCGGGCTCGCCTCGATCGGATCGGTGAGGTCCTCCTCGGCGTTCACGGAAATCAGGATCAGGTGACCGCCGTCGAGGTTCTGGCGGTCCGCCAGGTGCCGCGCCGGCTCGAAGCCGTCGGTCGTGCCGAGATCGACGTCGAGGAGCGTTACGTCAGGACGCAGCTCGGCGGCGCGGACGGTTGCGTCGGCGCCCGTCGTGGCCACGCCCACGATCTGCAGACCCTCCTGTTCGAGCAGTGTCCGCGCGGTGTGGAGGAATTCCAGGCTGTCATCGACGAGCAAACACCGCAGGGTCACGATCATCAGGCTAGGGCCGCCGCGATGCCCCCACCACGCAGCTAGCCGCTGTCCGAGCGGGCAGACCTCGTAGTCGACGCCTCCCCTACCCTGTCCGCCCTGCGACGACCGCCTACCGGCTAGCAGGGCTTCCAGCGGACGGCTCTCCGGGCCCGCCGTTGGCTGCTGGCCGGGCAGACAGGGCCTCGTGGCCCCGCGATTGTGGGAGTCGTAAATCATCGCCCGGCCCGAGCCGTGGAGTCCACACGACCTCCTCATCGACCCGGACATCGGCGGCACTGGTCAAGAGGAGTCTCATGACTTTCCGTTGTCGCTTCCGACCCACTCGTCCGCATCCCGACACATCGCGCACTCGCGCCGCCGACGACGCCCCCGCTCCCCGATGTGGTGTGCTGATCGGGAGCCGCTACCGGCTCGCGAAACGAGTGGGCCGTGGGGCGACTGCGGACGTGTGGCGTGCCCACGACGAGCTGCTGGACCGCGACGTCGCGATCAAGCTGTTCCGGGACCACAACCCGATCGACGTCGAGGCGCGGCTCACCGCGCTGGTACGGGATCCCAACGTCGTCGCCGTGCACGACCTGGTGCCGCACCGCGGTTCGGCCCGCCTGGTGATGGACTACCACCCCGGCGTGAGCCTCGCTGAGCTGCTGCGGGGCCGGCGCCGACTGCCACCGCCCGTCGTGGCCGCACTCGGCCTGCAACTATCCGCCGCACTGGAGGCGGTCCGCGAGGCCGGCGTCGTGCACTGCGACGTGAAGCCGGCGAACCTGATGATCACGGATAACGGTAGGCCGGACCCTGCGGGCGGCGTGAGCTTGTTGAGGTCCGTCTGGATCTGGCACCGGTGCGAGGTGCTCGGCACCGACCCGGTCATGGAGCCCGAGTGCTGCGACTGCGGCGGCCTGGTCACGGTGACCGCCAGGACCATGCCCAGCAGGGTGGACAACCAGTTGTCCGGCGTCGTCGGACGGTCCGAGGCCGTCGCTCCCGAGGGCAGGGCGGCGTGATGGCCAACACCACCGGGCCCCGCGCGCCACAAGGGGTCAAGACCGAGCTGGTGGAGATGCACGGGAAGGTCTTCCGCAAGGTGTACGTCGGGCCGATCACAAGCCACGGCTTGGTCGAGCACTACTGGATCTACATCGGAATGATCGAAGTCGGCACCGACCATGCCGCATGACCCGGGGATCTGCGACGAGCGCGCGGGTGCTGGGCGTGGCTGCCCACCTGGGCATGGTGGCGCAACAGCTGTCCGTGCAGGAACGTTGGGAGGAGCAGCTATGACCGTCTACACGGGCGACCACCAAGCGATCTTCAGGTCCGCCCGCGTGTACCGCCGCCTCCGCGAGGTCGACCGGCTGCTGACCGAGGCGCGAGAGCACGTCCTGGACGCCACCACGGCGCTGGAGGATCCCGCTGACGCCTGCCAGGCGGTCGAACTTCTCCGGCTCGCCGGGCAGAAGCGGGCGGCCGCGCATGAGGAAGCCCGGGCAGGGCTGCGGGCGATGACGAGCGCGGCACCGCTGGCAGAGACTGCGTCCGACGAGACTGTGTACGACGAGTGATGCTGCTTCCCGACCACCGCCTCCCTGGCGGGCGATCCATTCGTTTCCCGAAGCTGAGCCTGCTCTGCTCCCCCATCGTCGGGCCTCTCCGCAAGGCAGCACAGCGCGACCGGTGAGCAACCTTGATCACGCCCACGTTTCGGCGCGCAGACGACGTTGTCCGTGTCCCGAGGACGTTCGCCACATCGACGCGCGCCAGACCCAGCTGCAACATGATTCGGTCGCAGGACCCGACCGACAACAACCCCGCCTCAGCTCATTGCCAAGACGATCTCGGAACGACCTGCGGCGGCACCGACGGAATTGTTCCGTCGATTCGCCCTACCTTCGTCAGGCACCCAATCCGGCGCCACCGGACACCACGATCAGCAGCGCTCCTCGTGACCCGGCCGTAGCCAACGTATCCATCAGATGCCCCATCGCTGCTGCCACAACTCTGCTGTCGCGGCTGGCATGGTCGTTTCGACTCTGTCGACTCAACTGCCGTGCGGCCATCATGATCGCTGACACGACGGGCGTCGTGGTCCTGCCGGACGTGACGTCCGCCCTCCAGAGCGGATGGTTGTGCTCGCCTACCGCCTTGCGCGCGATCAGATGGGGCGGCAACATTGGACTATACGGTTCGAGTATTGAGCGTCGAGCGGCGCTCGGTCAAGGCGACGACCCGGATGACACGGCCTTGCTCGGCGCACCTCGAAGGCTGACCCCCGACTGCTGTGCCCACAGAGGAGGCAGCTCGCACGTCCCGCCGACGCCGCGCCAGGGCTGTGAGGCTTCATCCAGCCCGCCTGGGCGCCCACCGGCAAAAAAAATGGCTCGTGACAGGCAGCCCGCCGCGCTACTTCGTCGTCGACGCCGAGCGGATGGAGGTCGAGCTCGAGAACCCTCACCTCCTCGTGACCCGGGCCCAGATGACCCCAGCGAGGCGCTGATCACCCACATGGCCATCCTCACCGGTGGTGAGGTGCTTCGGACCAGGTCGGGCTGAAGCTGGAGAACGCCGACCTGTCGCTGCCGGCCGGCACCCGCAAGGCCGTCGTCGCGACGGACGAAACCACCATCGCCGACGGCGCGTGACACCGACTACGACACCGACTACGACCCGCCTCGAAGAGACAGTCCGCAACACCGACGCCGCTGTGAAGGAGGGCATCGCCGCCGACACCGAGAGCGACGTCACGTGGGGACGATGCGTTCACCCACCCGGGGTGAGGGTCAACCACGGATCAGCTGCCCGAGCACGTCAGGACCGCCGCATCCCCTCCTGATCGTGGCGACTGTCGACTGGGTAGCAGGCAGGCCCTCGGGTCGATCCGACTGGACTATCTGGTACGACTATAAGGATGTCCGGCCGTGAGAGCGATGCGGGCCTCAGCGACGCGTTCGTGCGCGCCCGCTGGTCACGCCGCGCTGGTCGGAACGGGATCGAGGTGGGGCCGCACGGCGGGGGCGACGCGTCTGCCAAGGGGCTGGGTTGCCGCGATCGACAGCGGCGGACGTCTGCAGGAGCGGCCGGGAGTCAGGATCGGTCGCCAATCGAGAGGAGCGGGCATGAGCCCGGAGAGTGACCGAGTCGTCGCGACCGCGCGAGCGACGCTGCTGGCCACGAGTCGACTCGAGACCGAGGTCCGGGCCGGGGAGTTCGTGGGCCGGGCCGACGACCCGCGTGCCGGCACGCGAGGTGCGGGGCCGACCCCGACCGAGTACCTGATGATGGCGCTCGCCTCGTGCACGGCCATCACCCTGCGCGGCTATGCGGATCGCAAGTACGACTACGCCGGCGACATCACCGTGGACGTCGCCTACCACGAGCCGAGGGTGGTCGGGGGATCCCGCTATCTGCAGCGCACTGTCCGGTTGTCCGAGGAGATCCCCGAGGAGGACTTCCAGACGATGATCAACATCGTGGAAAGATCCCCGGTCACCCTGTTGCTCCAGTTCGCGTGGAGTGTCCGGACCGACATCACCAACGGACCGGGTGAGCTCGCCGCCTCGGCGACGAGGGCGTAGTGACACAGGTGCCGTTGCCGGCCGCACGGGCACGAGGGCGGACCTCGGGCCCGACCGCGGTTCCGCCCGTCCAGGTCCGATGCCGGTCGACGACTCGGCCTCGACCGGGACGACGCGGAAGCTGCGTCCGCGGAGGGGCCTGCGGTGCGCACGACGGCCGACGTGCTCGGCCTCGACCCTGCTCGCACCCTGCGGACGTACCACAGAACCACGAACACGAGAAGGGCAACCACGGTGGGTGAGCAGCCGGGATCCACGCCGAGTTCACCGGCTACCGGTCTTCCATTGAAGCTGTCCTCAGCCACCATCACAGCTGACGGCAGTCGGTACCTCGACCTCGAGCCGGATCACCTCTTGCAGCTGAAACTCTCGATCAGTGCACGCGTGCTGGGCGGTTTCGACATCCTGCTCGCCACAACCGACAAGTCGAGAGAAAGCGCCGCCGATTCATCTGAGAACATCCCGGGAACAGAACGTCTCGAGCTGCACATCAATTCCATCTTGTTGAGTTCGCTTCCGCGCCTCATTCACCTCTCCGGCCGGAGCCTCGCCGCGCACCACGACGACGCTGCCCCGCGGTCGTACACCCTGACGTTGATCTTCTCGGCCGGAAGCGATACCGCGATGTTTTGGAGCACGACGTTCGATGTTCCGCGCTCACCACTGGTCGACTCGAGGTGGCACCTGACCGTGCCGTTCAGTCACTCGTTGACACCGGCAGGCCCTCCTCACACCCCATGAGCGGTCCGAGCCCGCTGCGAGCCGCGATCTTCCAGGCCCTGGCGGCGCAGGTGTTCTGCATCGAGCGGCTGACCCGCCGGCGCCGGGCTCGCTCACACGCGATCCCCGCCTACAGCGACGCTGAAGCTCCTGGCCCTCGAACGCGAGCGCAGCAACAACGTTGTGCGCTGAACCCGCGATGTCGCCTTCGCCGAGAACCTCTCCCAGGTCCGCACCGGCAGCGCCTTACAGATCATGGCCTCGCCGAGGAACCTCGCGATGAGCGTGCGGTGAGGACGTGGTCGTTCACCAACAGGCCTACCTCAGTCGACTGGACTAGCACGTCCAGGCTAGAGTAGCGTGACGCCGATCCGCAGGCCTCCGCTGGCCACCAGGGGGTTGGAGGCATCAGCGCACCTGGGGGTCCTGGCGGAGCACCTGGTGCAGCGACCCTGCCTCCGGTACCGTACTTCTCCGGTCTGGCCAGGCGCCTCTGCTCCGCAGAAATAATGGACCAAATCGTCCATAAATCCCCGCGGCGTATGACGGGCGGGTATGAGTACTGGGAGGTGCCGGATGAAGGCGATCGTGGTGACGGATCAGGCCGCGGGAACGGCCGGGATGACGCTCGTGGAGCGACCTGAGCCCGAGGCGGCGGGGAACGACGTCCTGGTCGAGGTACATGCGTCGGGATTCACCCCGGGTGAGCTCACGTGGCCCTCGAACTGGGCCGATCGCCTCGGCCGTGACCGGACGCCTTCGATTCCCGGGCACGAGCTGGCCGGCGTGGTCAGTGCCCTCGGCTACGGCACGACGGGCCTGTCGGTGGGACAGCGGGTGTTCGGCCTCACGGACTGGACCCGCGACGGCACCCTGGCGGAGTACGCGGCCGTCGAGGCGCGCAACCTCGCGCCGCTGCCGGGCGACGTCGACTTCACGGTGGGCGCCAGCCTGCCGATCTCGGGGCTGACCGCATGGCAGGGGCTGTTCGACCACGGCCGCCTCCGGGCGGGGCAGAGCATCCTTGTGCACGGCGCGGCCGGGGGAGTCGGATCGATGGTGACGCAACTCGCGCGCGAGGCCGGTGCCTACATCATCGGCACCGGACGCGCTGCTGATCGGCAGACCGCGCTCGACTTCGGCGCGCAGGAGTTCGTCGACCTCCGGACCGACTCACTGGAAGACGTCGGTGGAGTCGACCTGGTGTTCGACGTCATCGGCGGAGACATCCAGAAGCGGTCCGCAGAGCTGGTTAGAGCCGGAGGAACACTGGTGACCATCGCCGGCCCGCCCGAGGCACGACCCGCCGACGGCCTGGCCATCGACTTCGTCGTCGAGTCCGACCGTGCTCAGCTGGGTGAGATCGTCCGGCGGGTGCGGGACGGACGACTGCGGACGAACATCGGCAACATCGCGACCCTCGACGACGCCGTCGCCGCCTTCAACTCGACCGAGCGGGTCAAGGGAAAGACGATCATCCGCGTTCGTCCGTGACAACTCCGGGACGCGATCACCGGGCGGCAGATCGGCACAACGAGCCGGGCGCTCCCCCGAGCAGGCACGCAACGTAGACCCAACGCGCCGTACAGGCGAGGATTGAAACATCGAGGCATTCACATGAAAGCGATCGTGGTGACGGACCCGGCCGCCGGAACGGCTGGGATGAAGCTGGCGGAGCGGCCCGATCCGGATGCGGCGAGGCTCGCCAGCCTCTCGGGCGCGAGCTACGGCGATGTCATCGTCGAAGTTCATGCGTCGGGGTTCACCGGTAATGAGCTGGAGTGGCCATCTACCTGGACCGACCGCCTCGGCCGCGACCGAACACCGTCGATCCCCGGACACGAGCTCGCTGGCGTGGTCAGCGCCCTCGGATATGGCACAACCGGCCTGTCGGTGGGACAACGGGTCTTCGGCCTCACTGACTGGACCCGCGACGGCACCCTCGCGGAGTACGTGGTTGTCGAGGCGCGCAACCTCGCGCCGCTTCCGGGCGACGTCGACTTCACGGTGGGCGCGGGCATCGCGATGACGGGCCTGACCGCGTGGCAAGGGCTGTTCGAGCACGGCCGCCTCCGAGCGGGGCAGAGCGTCCTCGTACACGGTGCGGCAGGCGCAGTCGGTTCGATGGTGACGCAGCTCGCCCGGGAGGCCGGCGCCTACGTCATCGGCACCGGACGCGCTGCCCACCGCCAGACGGCACTCGACTTCGGCGCGCACAGGTTCATCGACCTCGAGAACGATGCCCTGGAAGACATCGGCGGGGTCGACCTGGTTTTCGACGTCCTCGGCGGCGACATCCAGAAGCGGTCCGCGCGCCTGGTTCGAGCCGGGGGAACGCTGGTGACCGTCACCGGGCCGCCGGAGGCGCGGCCCGCCGACGGCTTGGCGGTCGACTTCGTCGTCGTGTCCGTTCCCGACCAACTGGGTGAGATCGCCCAGCGGGTCCGGGACGGACGACTGCGGACGAACATCGGCAACATCGCGACCCTCGACGATGCCGTCGCCGCCCTCAACCCGAGCGAGCGGGTCATGGGTAAGACGATCATCCACGTTCGCCCCTGAAGGACTCGGCGCGAGGAGAACACGACCGAGCAACCCCGGCGGGCGAACGAACCACCAACGAAGGGAAACTCAAACTCCCATGTCCGGCCCGACCGCACCGAGCCGCTACGACTTCGAGTACCCCGACGAGGCGGAACACCCAGGCGGGAAAAGCACCCTCAGCCAGGACCAGACCGTTCTCATAGACGAACTACTCGACAATCCCCACGCGTCCGCGTCCGCGGCCGACTTCGAAGTCGTCAACGACCAGAAAGCCGGCATCTACGAAGCCACCGTTGGCGATCGCGAGATCGCCGGCCTGTCATACAACGTCGCCGACGACGACCGGCTCGTGTTGCTGGCCATTTCAGTATTCCCCGAGTTCCGCAAGAAGGGCATCGCCACCGAGCTGATCCGACAGGTCCTCGACGATGTACGCGCGCAAGGCAAGACGGTCACCGTCATGTGCCCGATCGTGCGCACCTTCATCGAGAACAACCCCGAGTACGCCGGCCTCGTCGATTCCAAGCACCCAGGAGTGACGAAGGGGCCACGCCGGTCCTGACCATCCATTGGCTTCCGCGGCAGAAAGTGTCACCGTGACGATCAGTATCGAGGCCGAGGCGGCCGCCCGAGAAGAGAACAACGCGACGCTCATCGCTGCTCTGGACGGGAAGAACCTCGGCGACGTGGAGTCGAGCTGGGTGCTCGATGTCATCAACGACGCGGAGCGCGGCCGCTGGATCGCCACCGTCGGCGCCGACGCGATCGCAGAGCTCTCGTACCGGTTCGTAGGCGGGCGGGTTGTACTGCTGACGACCTGGGTCGACCCCGCCGCCCGCCACAACCGGGTGGCCACGGAGCTCATCGCTCGCGTACTGGACGAGGTTCGCGAGAGCGGAAAGAAGATCACGGTCATCTGCCCGGTCGTGGGTGAATTCATCGCCCGCCACGCGGAATACCTCGACCTGATCGACAAGGTTCATCCCGGCTCCGGCGCCTACCCCCGGCACGAACCCGGGGGTGGCAACCACGACGAGGACCTGGCCGCGCTCGAGCGCGACCTGACATAGCCTTCCAGAGTTCACTCGTCATCGAATGTGAAGGACAGTCTGAAACACGCGGTTCGTGACGACACAGCGCGACGACGAACCGGCGTCACGAACTTCCACGATGCCGCCCTTCGTCGTGCACGCCATCGACGACCGCGAACCACACGCAGAAGGAGCAAAAAAATCAACGGCACCGCGCAGTCGACTGAAGACCTGGCGATCCTCGAGCAGCTCAACCTCGACTACATCCGCTCCGACCAGTCGAACGATGTCGAGCGTTTCAAGGAGTTCCTCGCGGAGGACTTCATCATCCAGATCGAGGGCGCCACCCTCAATCGTGACGAATACCTCGAGTACATCGCCGAGCCGCGCCCCTTCAAGGATCTCGCTGTGCACGACGTCAACATCCGCATCCTCAGCGACGTTGCTCTGATCCACGCTCGCGTCACACTGACCACACTCGCCGATGGAGTGCCGAAAGAAGCCCTGTACACGGATGCGTACCAGAAGCGTGAGGGAGCCTGGGTGTGTGTTGCAGCCTGCGCGCCCGATCCCATCGCGATCGCCTAACCGCCCAAGCCTCCAGACTCCGGGCGATCCAGCGCCGGCGAAAGGCACTGCTCGATGCACAACGTGGCACCAGTGACCAACGTGGCCGGCCGGGACAGAACACTCCGGCTGGCTTTCGCGTCCGCGGTCGTCTCACTGGTGGCGGCTTTTGCCGCAGTGGGCTCGACGATCCCGCTGTTCAACATCTACCGAGCCGAGGACGGGTTCACCAACGCCGGCATCTCGATGACCGTCGTCGCCTACTCCGCCGCCACCCTCACCGCGCTGGTGGTGCTGGGGAGGCTCTCCAATCATCTGGGCCGACGGCCCACGTCGATCGCCAGCCTCGTCCTGCTCCTGCTCGGCTGCGTGCTGCTGCTGAACGTGCACGACATCGGCATCCTGATCGCCGGTCGGCTCCTGATGGGCCTGGGCGCCGGGCTGGGAAGCAGCAGCATCACCACGTACATCGTCGATGCGGCGCCGGCCAGGCCGGCCTGGCTGGCGTCCGTCGCGTCCAGCCAGACAGTCATGCTCGGCTTGGCCGTCGGCGCCATCGCCTCCGGCACGCTGGTCCAGTTCGGTCCCTGGCCGCGCCAACTCATCTTCCTGATCGTCATCGCCCTCCTCCTGGCGTCGGTGGCGCTGATCGTCGTCAGCCCGGAGACCGCGACCCCGATGCCCTGCGCGTGGCGATCACTGCGGCCCCGGGTCTGCGTGCCGGTCCGGGTCAGGAGTCTGCTCCCGGTCGCGGCCGCGGTGTTCTTGGCGACCTGGGCGGCGGGTGCCTTCTACCAAGCGTTCGTGCCCGCGCTGGTCGAGGAGCAGCTTCATACCCGAAGCCCGCTCGTCGTCGGCCTGGTGTTCGCCGCCTACATGGCCCCCAGCGTTCTGGGCGCTCCCCTCGGCGGCCGGTTCGCACCAGCCGCAGCGCAACGCCTCGGCATGACCGCCTTCCTCGCCGGAATGATCGGCATCGTCACTGCGATCCTCACCGGCACACTGGCGTTGTTCATCGCCGCGACCATGGTCGCCGGCGCCGGTCAAGGCATCGCCATCAGCGCCGCCACCCGCGGCCTGTTGCACGGCAGCACTCTGGCCGACCGGGCATCGATCTTCAGCGCCATCTATCTCCTCAGCTACAGCGGCGCGACGATCCCCGCCCTCATCGCCGGCCACCTCTCCAACACCTTCTCGCTACCGCAGATCGCCCTCGGATACGGCGCACTCGCCCTCATCGCAACCCTGTTGACCGTCATCGCCGCACACAACCCGCGTACCGATGCGACCGGGAGTACTCCGCCCGGTGAATGATCATGACGAACCTCGCCGTCATCCAGGCCTCGCTCGGCCCTGGGCAACGCGTACCTGGCGGCGTACGAGACGTTCTGGGAGACCCACCTGATCGTCGGTGGCGGCGACGTGCATTCTGCTGGCCGCCGTCGGCGTCGTAGGTCGCGTCGGTGAGCGTGGTCGGTCAGGTGCGCTGCCGCGTCAGGGCGGCGTACGTGGCGCTGGTCGTGAGACCAAACACGAAGTGGGCGGACAGGTCGTCGGCGAGGGTCCGCACGTCGTACTTCCAGATCGGCTCGTAGACGCCGGTCAGCGCGAGGGTGACGTAGCCCGACAGCCAGACGACGGGTCCGAGCGCGACCGCCCGGATGACGGGATGCCGGGCCGGCCGGCCGGCCAGCACGCTGTACTGGACTGCCCAGCCGATGCCGGTGGCCCAGTGCACGACGTTCGTCGTGGTCCGGGCCCAGCCTTCAGGGGGTTGCCGCCCTGTGACGATGCGCTCGACGTTCTGCCCGAACTGCCCGGGGGCCGATGCGTCGGCCCAGCTCAGCACGTCGCCCCCGAACTCCCACCGCAGAAGTGGATCTTTGCCGCCGCCGCGCCGGTAGCGGCTGAACCACACGAGGTCCATCGCGGCGGTGCCGACTGCGCCCGCGATCATGCCGCGGATGGCGCGAGAGCCGATGCCGGAGCCGCGTCGCTTGCTCATGGGAAGAGGCCCCCTGGGGACGTTGGTTTCACCAGATCGATCAGCTCGACGCCCCGGCCGCAGACACTGCAGCTGATCCGCGTCGCGTCCCTCGCCCGGACTCGTTCGACCGATGCCGAGACGCCTTTCGTCATCTCGACTGCGGTATGAGAAGTCACCAGTGGATGGGACGGGCGTTGGTTCACCAGGAACTGCGCGCCGTCGTTGCCGCCGTGACCCGACGCCTGCCAGGACTGCAACTCGCCGGCAACCTCGACCAACCGTCGATCCGCTCCGACATGTCGCTGCACGGTGTCCGGGCGGAGTGGTGCGCTGGTGACGGCACGAAGACGCGCGCCATGCGACCGCCGAGGCCGGTCCGGTGAAACGCGGCGTTCTCCGACCGACCTCTCCTCGGCAACCACGAGACCGCCCCGCCCTTTCATCCAGCGGCGGGATGATGAAGCTCCCATGTATAGCCCCACAAGTACGACGTCGCATACGAACGGTACGGTCGCCACAGCGCACTGCGTTGCTCCACCGCCTTCGGCGTGATCCTCTTGCCCAGTCCGTCGAGTTCGGTCACCGCCGCACGCACGCCGAGGTCGCTCGCCGGGAAGATGTCCGACCTGTGCAGGTACCGCATCATGAACATCTGCGCTGACGATGGGCCTATTCCCGGCACGGCCACGAGTTCGGTTTGAATCTCGGCGTCCAACATCGCCGCGAGTTTGTCCTGTTCCAGTAAGCCGTCGTCGGCGAGTTCGGCAAGTCCGCGGATCGCCCTGGCCTTCGGGTGGGACAAGCCGACGCGGCGCATGGTCTGCTCATCGGTCGCGATGACGCGTTCGGCCGTGATGGAGCCGCCCAGTTGTGCGACAAGCCGGTTGTAGATCGCGGTGGCTGCCGCCCTGCTGAGCTGGCGCGAAGCTATGGCGAAGGAGAACCATTCGACCGGACTGCGGACCTTCACGGGGAGGTGCATCTCGTAGGCATCAATCGGCCCTGTCGACCGCACCCACGGTGCAAGTGAGTCGTCGAGCGAGCCCAAGTACTCCGATGCGGCGCGCTGTTCCTCGGTCGCGTGCTTCCCCATGCGAGTCGTGGTCACCCCACAAGCGTCGCAAAAGCGGCCTAGACAGTCCATATGCAAATTGTGTCGAGACAGGACGCGCGCGCGACCGGTGCGCCGCGGTAATGACCTCGACTCACCGCTGCAGCGGCCCCACCGCGGCCGTCGGCATGACTGGATGGCGGAGGCAGAATCTATCCAGCAGCCGACCCGGTACCCTGGACGATGTCCCCGTTGAGCCCATCCGGGTAGAAGCCGCCGGAGGAACCCGCTTGGGGATCAAGGTAGACGATGTTGAGGATCTCCATCACATTCCTGCCGAATGCACGGCCGTACTCAT
The DNA here is from genome assembly GCF_039543345.1 of Pseudonocardia adelaidensis. Taxonomy (NCBI): domain Bacteria; kingdom Bacillati; phylum Actinomycetota; class Actinomycetes; order Pseudonocardiales; family Pseudonocardiaceae; genus Pseudonocardia; species Pseudonocardia adelaidensis. Next base: position 14,734 of record NZ_BAABJO010000056.1, read on the forward strand.
CGGTGGGAACCAGGTTGGCCACCTCCTTCGTGCCCAGATCCTGATCATCATCAGCAGGCCCGCTCACCGCGTTGCGAACCGCAGAAATCTTGTGCACGACGTCGAACACCGAGTCATCCACGAGCCCCTCACTGAACAGCGTGGCCCGTACCACGCCGGCGTGGTAGGCCTCGGTAGCCAGTAGACCGGCCGCCGCGTCCAGGTAAGTCTTGTTGGAGATGAACGGCGCCGCCCCCTTGAAAGCAGTGACTCCGACATCTTCGAAGAGGAACGCCGCAAAGAGGAAGTTGCGCTCGTTCGCATACGCGTCGAAGACCTCCCCGGGCTTGATCAATCCAGCCGCGGTCGCCGCGGCGGTAAAGCTGCGGTCAAGGGAGATGCGTGGACGCGCAGCGGCTGCGGCACCGAGTGCGTTGCGGAGGAACGCAACATGGGCTCGCTCGTCCATGGCGATCTCGCGGGCGATGTTCTTGATCAGCGGACTGCGGAAGTCGACCTGGCGGCCGCCGGATACCCCGCCCGGGTTCCCCGTCCCGCCCACCATGTCGTCGGGCAGGCCCTCACCCGTCGCGCCGCGCAGGTAGAACTCGGCTTCGAGGTACTCCAGGTTGAGGGCGAAGTTCAGGATCGAACCGTCACTCGGCCCGTCTTCTCCGGTCATGGTCGTCGGTGCGCCGGTGGCGGCTTCGGCGACCATACCGGTGAGCTTGGCGCGATCTTCGGCGGTTTCCGCGCTGCGGTTGATTGCGTCGTCGATGAAGCGGTTCCCAGACATCCTGACTCCTGTGCTGTTCGATGATGGCGGTCGCCGCTATCGGCGAACCGCCGTGATCTCGCGTGTTTCGACCGGCTCGCCGAGCGGGAAGCTGGGCCGTCGAGATGCGTGCCGTCGTCCCGTGAGGACCACCACTAGTTGCGGCCTGCCATGACCCCACCGTCGACGTTGAGGATGGCGCCTGTGATCCAGCTCGAGGCCGGCGACAGGAGGAAGGTGATCGCGGAGGCCAAGTCCTGGGCGGTGCCGACCCGGCCGAGCGGGTGCAGGCCGGCCATCTGCTGCAGCGTGGCTTCCCGCTGATCCGCGGGAAGCCAGTCGAAATGGGGCGTGTCGGTGACGGCGGGAGCCACCGCGTTCACCCGGATGCCCTCGCCGGCGAGTTCGATGGCGAGGTTGTGTGTGAGCGCGTGCAGGCCCGCCTTGGCCATCGAGAACGCCGACGACGGTGTCGCGGCGAGGGCTTGGTGCGCCCACATGGCGCCGACGTTCACGATCGCGCCGCCCTGACCGCCGGCGATCATGCCTCGGACGACGGTCTGGGTCAGGAAGAAGGTCGCCCGATTGAGGTCGTGATAGGAGTCGTAGTCGGCGAGCTGGTGGTCGACGAAGGTCGCGAGCCGGACGAGCCCGGCCGAGTTGACGAGGAGGGTGGTGTCGGAGTGGTTCTCCGCCAGTTGCTTCTGCGCCTCGACGACCTGGTCCCAGTCCGTCAGGTCGGCCGCGATCGACCACGCGCTGCCGGAGCCCGACAGGCTTGCCACAGCGTCATCCAGTTTGCGACCTGGGCGGCCGACGATCACCGCACTGCCGCCCACAGCGATCACGTCCTCGGCGGTCTTGAAGCCGATGCCGCTGGTGCCGCCGATCACGGCGATCTTCTTGCCTTCGAAGTCCGTGGCCACGCGGGTCACTCTCCATTCAGGTATGAACACTTTCGATTTCGTGCATGCCGGTGGCCGGGGCCGGCCGGCCGCAGGATCACCGGTGCAAGGGCGGCCACCGCGTCGTCGAGCAGGCTCAGCAGCTTCGCGGTGCACTGGCTCGGCTCGAGCGTGGACGTCTGGGTCACCGCCCCCGCGAGGGCGGCCACACCGGCAACCCGGCACGCGCCCGACCGCTGCCGATCAGACTGGACCTCCGGTACCGCCTCGACATCGTCAGCGAGGCCGGCTCCGCGTCCTTGATCGCGTCGGGCTGCGGGTCACTGGACGCCACCAGGAGTTCGCCGAGTCCGCCCTCATCAATCACGCCGTCCATCGGGTCTCCTGCTGCGCGCGTCGGGACCGGCCAGACCCTGGTTGGACGGACCTGGCCCGGGCGTCGTCCGTCGGGCCGGGACTCGACTCCTCGGCACACCCGGGTTGGACCGGCCGTGGGAACTATGTGGGACTGGAAGTGGACTGTCAAGTACTACTTTCAGGGTTGGTCGGACTAGCATGAAACCGTGACCAGCGTCGGAGCCCAGTCTCCCGTACGGCGCCTGACTGCGCGTGGAGCGGTGACTCGGGACCGCATCGTCCGAGCCGCCGCGGATCTCATGCATGCCGCAGGCGTTGCCGGCACCACCATGGACCAGGTGGTCGACGCGTCGCGCACGAGCAAGTCGCAGCTCTACCACTACTTCGCCGACAAGGACGCGCTGGTCGCCGCGGTCATCAAGTTGCAGGTCGCGCGGGTGCTGGAGTTCCAGGAGCCCTACCTCGAGCGGCTGGCGTCGGTCGCTGATCTGCGACGGTGGCGCGACGCTGTCGTGTGGTTCGTCGAGGATGCTCGGGGCGCCAACGGGTGCGCTGTCGGTTCGCTGTCGAGTGAGCTCGCGGACCGGTCGGAGCCGGCCAGGATTCTGATCCAGGCCGCGTTCCGGACGTGGGAGTCCTATCTCGCGGCCGGACTGAGGCGGATGCAGGATCGGGGCGAGCTTGACGACGGGGCCGACCCGGGCGAGCTGGCCATTGGCCTGATGGCCGCTTACCAGGGCGGTTACCTGCTCTCCCAGGCGGCCCGCAGCTCGCGTCCGATGGCGATGGCGCTGGACCTCGCGCTCGACAGCATCGAAGCTCGGCGGCTGGGCGGCGATCGCGCCGGGGCGGCAGCTGACCCCGTTCAGGCTCGGACTGCCGTGACGTAGTCGGACTTGACAGTCCAGTAGTGCGGCCCCCATATTCGGTCCGTCCAGGCCACAGCCGGCCTTCTTGCCCGACGCGGGGGCCTGTCCTCCGAGCGTCGGCGACGATCGACAGGGATTATCAGATGGCGTTGACGAGGGGATTTACTGGTCGCAGCCGTGGCGCGCGCGACCCGTTGCTGCCTCCCGGCCAGTACGACGCGGGTGCGAACTGGCCGGTCCTACATGCCGAGCCCACGCCGAGCATCGACACTGCCAGGTGGAGCTTCGAGATCGACGGTCTGGTCGACAAGCCGGTTCGTTGGAGCTGGGATGAGATCCATGCGTTGCCGGCCTCCCGGTACGAGGGCGCCATCCACTGTGTGACCACGTGGTCGAAGTTCGGCATGCGGTTCGACGGCGTGTCCGTCGACACCCTCCTCGACGCCGCGGGGGTTGGTGAGGACGCAGCGTTCGCGTTGGCAAGATCCCACACCGGTTACACCACCAACCTCCGGCTCGAGGACCTCACCGGCGGCAAGGCCTGGGTCGTGTGGGACGTCAACGGTGCCCCGTTGAGCAGCATCCACGGCGGCCCGGCCCGGCTGCTCGTGCCGCACCTGTACTTCTGGAAGAGCGCGAAGTGGGTGTCGGGTCTGACCTTGCTCGCCGAGGACCAGCAGGGCTTCTGGGAGGTGCGCGGCTACCACGACAGAGGTGACCCGTGGCTCGAGCAGCGCTACCAGGGGGACTGATGACCACCAGCGTTTCTGGAGGGCCGCCCCACCCGGGACCGTGGCAGACCGCCACGGTGACCTGCATCCGCCAGGAGACCCCCACGGCGAAGACCTTCACCCTCACGCTGCCCCAACCGTGCTCGTTCTGGCCCGGCCAACACTTCGTCGTGCGCCTGACCGCACCCGACGGGTACCGGGCGCAGCGGTCGTACTCGATCGCCAGCGCACCGTCGAACTCGGCGGAGCTCGATCTCACCGTCGAGATCCTGCAGGGCGGTGAGGTGTCGGGCTTCCTCAACGAGGCCGTCGAGGTGGGAGACACCCTCGACGTGCGGGGACCCATCGGCGGCCACTTCGCCTGGAACCTCCAACCCGCACTCGGAGTGGGCGGCGGGTCCGGGGTCGTGCCCCTGATGTCGATGCTGCGCCACGCCCGCAAGCTCGACCAGCCAGACCTGTTCCGCGTCGTCGTCTCGGTGCGCAGACCCGAGGACCTGTACTACTCCGCCGAGATCCAGGGACCTGACACCTCGATCGTCTTCACGCGCGCCGTCCCCGACGGGCATGTTCGGCCACCCGGTCGTCTCATGACACGGGACCTCGCTACAGCCCTGGACGGAGACCGTGATGTTTACGTCTGCGGGTCCACTGCCTTCTGCGATGCCGCCACCCGACTGGTCGCGGCCGCTGGTGTGCCCACCGAACGGATCAGGGTCGAGCGGTTCGGATTCTCGGGATGATCGGCCGGGTGTTCCGGCACGACACGGTATGCCGATCCGCCCGCCGGGCCGGCGCGGTGGCAGGAGGATGACATGGGTGATGACAGCGACGGCGTGGAGGGGGTCGACATCGACAACGGCCTGCTCGAGGATGACGAGACCCTCGAAGGGCGCGGGGTCGATGTGCTCGACGAGGGCTACACGGTGCCCGAAAGACCGTGGGAACGCGAGCACTACGGCGTCACGGCTCGGGAAGCACACGAACACGAGAACCTCGACGGCCGCCTGGCCCGCGAACTGCCCGACATCAGCGACACCGACGACGGGGACGGACTCGGCGACACCACCGGCACCGACGGCGAGCTGTACGACGACGAAGTCGGCGCCACCCGCTCCGGACGCCTCGTCGACGTCGAGGCCGCCGGCGAGTGGGACGACTTCGCCTACCTGAACGCCGTCGACGTCGGGAGGGATGGCGGGGCCGCCAGCGCCGAAGAAGCAGCCGTTCACATCGTGCGCGATCCCGACGATGCCTGAGCACCACCGACACGCCGCGCCGACCGCGGCCAGCGGGCTCTCGCCCGCGGGGTCCGGCCGCGCGGAGGAAGGAACCCGATGATGACCGAGCCGCTGCGAGCAGTCCTCGCCGGAGGCTGCTTCTGGGGGATGCAGGACCTCATCCGCTCCCGCCCCGGTGTCTTGTCCACCCGCGTGGGCTACACCGGCGGCGACACCCCCAACGCCACCTACCGCAACCACGGCTCACACGCCGAGGCCATCGAGATCATCTACGACCCGGCCGCCACCACCTACCGCGACCTGCTGGAGTTCTTCTTCCAGATCCACGACCCCAGCACGACGAACCGGCAGGGCAACGACGTGGGCACGTCCTACCGATCAGCGATCTTCTACCTCGACGACGAACAGCGCCGGATCGCCGAGGACACGATCGCCGATGTCGACGCCTCCGGCCTGTGGCCGGGCAAGGTCGTCACCGAGGTCACGCCGGCCGGCCCGTTCTGGGAGGCCGAGCCCGAACACCAGGACTACCTGCTGCGCTACCCCCACGGCTACACCTGCCACTTCCCACGCCCGGGGTGGGTGCTGCCGCGGCGCGGTGACGTCGCGTCGCGGCCGTCGTCCCAGCTGACCTGACGATCGCCACCATGGACGGATCGGCAACGGGGAGAGTCCCACGCTGCAGCGGATCCGCGAGGAGATCATCGCCGACCCGGCCAACCGGGACGCCACCGCCGCCGGCCTGCAGCCGATCTACACCGCGCACCCGGCCGCCCGGATCGTCCTCATCGGGCAGGCCCCGGGGATACGCGCGCAGCGCAGCGGGATCCCCTGGAACGACCCGAGCGGCGTGACGCTGCGGCGCTGGCTCGACGTCACCGACGACCAGTTCTACGACCCGACACTGTTCGCGATCCTGCCGATGGACTTCTACTACCCGGGCAAGGCCGCCCACGGTGACCTGCCGCCGCGCCCCGACGTCGCACCACGCTGGCATCCACGACTCCTCGCCGAGCTCCCGCACGTCCGGCTCACCGTGCTGATCGGCCGCCACGCCCAGAAGCACCACCTGCCCGAGTCCGCCGGAGCGAACCTCACCGACACAGTCCGGGCGTTCCGCGACCACCTCCCCGACCGCATGCCCCTCGTCCACCCCTCACCACTGAACTTCCGCTGGCAGACCCGCAACCCGTGGTTCGCCGAAGAGGCCATCCCGGCGCTGCGCGCCCGCGTGCACGCGGTCCTCCAGCCGGACATCGATCCGGCCGACCGGGAAGCCGGAGTCTGAGAGGACCAGATCCCCCATGGCCGCGCACGTGTCGGTCAAGGGCCAGGTCGGCGGCGCAGGCCTGCCCGACACGGCGCCCTCGCCGCGTTCGGTCACCCCAGCGGCCGCATCCGCTCCGAGACGTTGGGCGTGCTCGCCGCGATCACCCCTGACGCAACTGGCGGGCGGCGCGTCTCGCCAATCCCCCCCGCGGTCGCATCGATCCCTCGAGCCGCTCACTGAAGGTGAGGGTGCTCGTGTGCTGTGCGCGGTCGGCGGGCGGCCTGGTTCTCGACATGTGAGGGCGTGACGTTGGAAGCCCTTCCTCGCAGCGAGCGGCAGGCCCATGCCCGAGCTGCCGGAGGTGGAGTCGGCCAGGACCGTCATCGAGCGGGCGGCGCTGGGCCGCTGCATTGCCACGGTCGACGACAGCGGCTCCTACGTCTGCCGACCGCACCCGCCGGGCCAGATTCGCGACGCGCTCGTCGGGCGCCGCCTCGTCAGGGCATGCCGCCTCGGCGAGCCCTCTGCTGCACCACGTCCCCCGTGGACGGGTCGGCAGCCGAGCAGCACCACTCCGGATTCACCTGGGAATGTCCGGGAAGATCATCATCGCCGACGCCGACGACACCGAGATCGACGGCGACGACTACTGGGAGGGCTGCCGCACACCGGGCGACTGCCGGTGGTCCCCGCTTCTGCCTCACGTTCGACGACGGTTTACCGGTAACGACCATTGAAGCCGGAGCCGCCGCCGAGCTCGGTAAATCGGAGCCCAACGATTCTGCCGTCCTCGACGATCCAGCGCAGGTCGTAGCACGCCCGATAGCTCGGAGGCCAGAACGAGCAGAAGCGGCCGTCGTCGTCGAGATACCATTCGCCCTCGGTCGGCCGGCCCCGCTCGACGTAGATGGTGGCGCCGGCGGGTTCGAAGATCTGGGTGGCGCCGTCGTCGTACACGAGCCCGCCTGCGGTCAGCGCCGTAGGAATGTGCTCGGTTGCCACGGCGTCGCCGTCCGAGACCTGGATGTCGCTCAGCGAGCTGGCCATGAGGTCCTCCTCAGGATTGCGTCCCCCGCACCGACCGACCGCGCGTAGCGCCCGGACGACACGTGAGCCGTCTGTCGTGTGGTTGCCCAACGGGGAGACTGTTCAGCCGACGTGGGGGCGGGCCGCGGGCAGCTCTGCGTGGCCGCGACCGCCGACGTGGGCCTCCGCCCGGGACCGCTCCACCAGGTGCGGGTAGTGCAGCTCGAACGCCGGGCGCTCCGACCGGATCCGGGGCAGCTCGGTGAAGTTGTGCCGCGGCGGCGGGCAGGACGTGGCCCACTCCAGGGAGTTGCCGAAGCCCCACGGGTCGTCCACCGTGACCACCCGGCCGTAGCGGTAGCTCTTGAACACGTTCCAGATGAACGGCAGCGTGGACGCCCCCAGCACGAACGCCCCGATCGAGGAGATCGCGTTCAGCACCGTGAACCCGTCGGTCGGCAGGTAGTCGGCGTAGCGGCGCGGCATGCCCTCGTTGCCCAGCCAGTGCTGCACCAGGAACGTCGTGTGGAACCCGACGAACGTGAGCCAGAAGTGGACCTTGCCAAGGGTCTCGTCCAGCATCCGGCCGGTCATCTTCGGGAACCAGAAGTAGATGCCGGCGTAGGTGGCGAACACGATCGTGCCGAACAGCACGTAGTGGAAGTGCGCCACCACGAAGTACGTGTCCGAGACGTGGAAGTCCAGCGGCGGCGAGGCCAGCAGGATGCCGGTCAGGCCGCCGAGCAGGAACGTGGCCAAGAATCCGACGCTGAACAACATCGGAGTCTCGAAGGTCAGATGGCCCCTCCACATCGTCCCGATCCAGTTCACGAACTTGACGCCGGTGGGCACCGCGATCAAGAACGTGGTGAACGAGAAGAACGCCAGCAGGACCGCACCGGTGGCATAGAGATGATGCGCCCACACCGCGACGGAGAGCGCTCCGATCGCGATCGTCGCGTAGACCAGGCCCTTGTAGCCGAACACGGGCTTGCGGCTGAACACCGGGAGGACTTCCGAGACGATGCCGAAGAACGGGATCGCGATGATGTACACCTCGGGGTGGCCGAAGAACCAGAACAGGTGCTGCCAGAGGATCGCGCCGCCGTTCGCTGGGTCGAACGCATGCGCACCGAAGTGCCGGTCCGCGAGTATCCCGAACAGGCCGGCGGTGAGCACCGGGAAGGCGATCAGGATCAGGATCGCCGTCACGAGGATGTTCCAGGTGAAGATCGGCATCCGGAACATCGTCATGCCGGGGGCGCGCAGGCAGACGATCGTGGTGATGAAGTTGACGGCACCGAGGATCGTGCCGAGACCGGACACGATCAGACCGGCGACCCACAGATCGCCACCCGCTCCCGGGGAATACTGCGCCGAATGCAGTGGCGCGTAGGAGAACCAACCGAATTCTGCCGGCCCGCCGGGTGTGAGGAACCCGGACAGGACGACCAGGCTGCCGAACAGGAACAGCCAGTACGAGAAGGCGTTCAGCCGGGGGAAGGCGACGTCCGGAGCGCCGATCTGCAGCGGCACGATGTAGTTCGCGAACCCGAACAGGATCGGGGTCGCGTACATCAGCAGCATCGCCGTGCCGTGCATGGTGAACAGCTGGTTGTACTGCTCGGTGGACAGGAACTGCAGGCCTGGCACCGCCAGCTCGCCCCGGATCAGCAGCGCCATCACGCCGCCGACGAGGAAGAACCCGAACGACGTGACCAGGTACAGGATGGCGATGTCCTTGGGGTCGGTGGTCCGCAGCATCTTGAGGAACACCGAGCCCTTCGCCGAACGGCGGCTCACGTTCGGCTGGACCGCCGGGACTGGGGCGAGCTGTGTCATGACGCCTTCACAGGAGAGATGGTGCGGATTCGAGGGATGGCGGCCTCAACGACGCCGCGGGCCGGCGCCGTACGCGCGCTGGATCGTCAGATACGGACGAGAGGCGTGTCGACCAGATGCTCGGCCAGGAACCAGCAGTGCAGCTCTCCGGTTCGGATGACCTGTGAGACGAGCAGGTCGTTGGTTCCGTCGTCGCCCAGTTCCGCGCTCTTGGCAGCAGCCTTGTGGGCGTCGATCAAGATGCGTTCATGCGCGTCGAGCAACCGGGAGAGCATCGCCGGAACCTGCTCGACCCCGTCCGGCGGTCGTGGAATGCTGCTGAGCTCCGCCGCGTGGCGGGGATCGCCCACCGCCACGGCGCCCAGACTCTGGATGCGTTCCGCGATCGCGTCGATGAGAGCGAGCTGCTCGTCAGCGTGCTTGTCGAGCAGGAGGTGGAGCTGGTAGAAGGTCGCACCGCGGACATTCCAGTGGCTCTTCTTGTAGAGCGCGTACAGGATCTGGGTGTCCGCCAATGTCCGGTTCAGCACCTGACCCGCGTACATGCGCGCGTCATACGACAGTCCGACGGGGAACTGCTTCACCGTCCCGAACTTCTGGATCTCTCCTCCCGCGTGCTGATGCAGCCATGGCTGGCTCGACGGCGAGACGCGATCCGTTCCGTCCTGGGTTGCAGTCATCGATGGACCTCCTCCACGTTCATGGTTTCGTACGGAAATCTGCAGCCACCTGCGCACAGCGGCGGTGGCCGTCACCCGGTCGCTGCCTCCATGGACCGCCCGACGGTCTCGTGCAGCTCCACCCAGGAGCGGATGAACCGATCAACGCCGTCACGTTCCAGGACGGTGAAGGCTCCTGCGAGATCGACGCCTGTGGCCGCTATCGCGTCGATCACCTCACGGGCCTCCGCGGCACGGCCGGTAACGGCCTCGCCGTTGTCCGCTCTGCGCAGTGAGCCGTGATCGGCGAAGGCGCTCAGCGTCGCCTCCGGCATCGTGTTCACGGTTCCGGGCACCGCGAGCCCGGTGACGTACATCGTGTCCGGGTAGGCCGGGTTCTTCACGCCCGTCGAGGCCCACAGCGGCCGCTGAACGCGGGCCCCCTTTGCCACGAGGCGCTCCCAGCGCGGGCCGGCGAACGTCTCCCGGAACGCTTGATGGGCAAGTCTCGAGTTCGCGAGACCCGCCATGCCCCGCAACGCGAGCGCGTCATCCGATCCGATCTCCTCGAGGCGCTTGTCCACCTCCGCGTCGACGCGCGAGACGAAGAAGCTCGCGACCGAGTGGACTCCCGACAGGGGCACGCCGGCGTCGAGTGCCCGCTCGAGGCCCGCGAGGTACGCCGCCATGACCTCCCGGTACCGCTCCACCGAGAAGATGAGCGTGACGTTGATGTCCACACCGAGCGCGAGGGCTTCCGTGACGGCCGGCAGGCTCGCCCTCGTCGCAGGGATCTTCACGTAGAGGTTGGGGCGGCCGACCGCTCGCATGAGGCTCACGGCCTCGAGGACGGTTGCTTCACAGTTCCCGGCCAGTTCGGGGTTGACCTCGAGTGACACTCGCCCGTCCACGCCGTCGCTCGCCTCCCAGGCGCCGCGGAACAGATCGCAGGCCTCCTGAGCGTCCACGACCGTGAGCATTCGAACGGCCTCTTCGACCGTCGCTCCGCGCCGTGCGAGCTCCCGGATCTGTGGCGTGTAGACCTCGCCGTGCGCGAGCGCAGCCGCGAAGGTGGTCGGGTTGCTGGTGACGCCGACGACGTGCTTGTCGTCGATGAGTCGCCGGAGATCGCCGCTGACCAGGCGACCACGCGACAGGTCATCGAGCCAGATCGAGACACCCGCCGCGGTGAGGGCAGCCAGTCGGTCGTCTGCCACGTGGATTCCTCTCTGGACTCGCCCGGTGACCACCTGTCCAGCGCCTCTCGGGGCGCCGAGCTCTGCCCTGCCGTTCGGCTGGGCTCGGCACGCCCCCGAGCGCATGACCCTGTGCTCCGTCGGACGAGCCAGGCGAGATCAGGGCTTCACAGGACGTCTAGCGTCGAAACTAGACTGACTGTTCCAGTCTACGACATCTAGCAGGCGACACACAGGAGGGGCACCAAGTGGCGCGCACCACATCGGCTCGCTCGTCGCTCAGTCGACGTGCGAGCCATCCCGATGGTGGGACAGCAAGGCATCTACCTGCAGTAACTTATCGATCGAGGGAAGGTGCTCCCAGCAACGACAGGGAGCCGGACATGCCGTGACGGGCCGGCGATGCTGCGTTCGATCGTCCGCCGCACTGCCCGCACTCCCCCCATCCATGCCGGAGCGCACCTTGAGCATGGACTGCCTAGCACCAACGAATCGGCCGGAGGTGCGGATTTGGCGCCTCGGTTCGCCGGCGCCCGGGTAGGTCCCCGACTGGTCCCCGACCCGCCATCCGAGCCGCGCGGAGGCCACCGCAACGCGTGACCCTCCTCGCCGCTTGCCCGGACACCCACCCCGCCTGCCGTCGCTCCACATTGGAGGCAATCGGTACGATCTGAAATTGACCGGAGCCGGGTCGCCGTTACCTTCGCCCGTTCAATCCGACATAAGGCACAAAGCCCTCGGCAGGCCGAGCGCGCATTTCACGTCCTCCGTAGTAGGGCATGCCACAGATCGGGGACGCGGAGGGTGCGATCGGACACCCAGCTCCCCCGGGACGTGGGCGCCTCTATCGGGCCAGTGCCCAAGCCGACGACCGAGGACGAGCTTTCACCATTGAGGAGGAGCATGTTCGCAGTGATGTTCGAGGCTCACCCGCAGCCCAGCCGTAGGGATACCTATCTCGAGTTGGCGACGCTGCTCGGCACCAATCTTCTACAGATCCCCGGGTTCGTTGACGACGACTACTACCAGTGCTTGAGCCGAGTAGGCTGGGTCCTTTCACTCTCGATCTGGAGAGATGAGAAAGCACTGGTCAGGTGGCGCACGCACCCGAAGCACCAGGTGGCCCAGGCGAAGGGGCGCGACGAGGTCTTCATCGACTACACCCTGCGAATCGGCCAGCTGACGCACGACACGGATCTACCGGACGGCTGCATGCTCAGCGAGCAGAGACTCGACGAGACTGTCGCCGGTGCGGGGAACACGGCTGTACTTGTCGACACGTCGCAGGCAACCCCCGTCCCCACCGCACACGATCCGGTCGAGATGGCCTCGCACCTCGGTCTCGACCTCAACGCCGACGGTCTGACGTCCTGGGACATCTACGAGGCGGCGATGAGGCCCGGCCACTTCCTCATGCGGACCGTGTGGCACGACCAGGCCGCCGCCGAGGCATTCGAAACGACGGCGACATTCCCCGACGGCACACGCCTGCGCCGGATTCGAATCATCCGTTTCTACAGCATGTACGACCGCCGCGAGGCGCCTCAGTACTATCCGGACCACCCGACCTGACTGGGGTGAGGCGCTGGAGAAGGACTCGACCGACTGCTGGTCGGCGTTTGCGACGCCTACCGGACCTACAAGGCCGGACGCTGGAACCGAACCGTCCACGCCGCTCAGGGCGCTCGGCGGGCTCGCTGCCCTGTTCGCGCACGCAGCCGCGCCGGGCCGGCGCTGACCGGGCTCGCATTCACCGCCGGCTCGCCGGCCCACGCGGTTGTGGCGGTCGGAGGCCGGCAACGGAGTCCCGGGCGGCGGCATGGTGGACCACCAGGCGGTCCGGACAATTGTTGAGCTGGGCAACGCGCAGCCGCAGCAGTCGAGCCAGATCGCGATCCAGCTTCAACTCGGCGGTGTAGCCGAAGGCGCCGGCCGCGGCCAGATCTCGGAGTCGTTCGTTGTCCGTGGCATCGAGTCGCGTATTCCGGAAGCCGGCACACCGTTCATCCGCTCATCCGTTCGAATCTGATGGGCGGTCTGCTCGTCTTTCGGGCTTCCCCGGACACGTGCGGCTGGGCGGTGCTGAACCGGATTGCGGACCGGTGCTCACTTCAGCTCCGGTCTCCGAAGTTCCATGAACCTGAGCTGGGGCCACCGGTCGTGCCGAGTGGGCGGCGAGTGCGACCCTGCCGACGGCGAGGTCGAGGGCTGCCCGCAGCGGATTCTCGCTCCGAGCGGCCTGAGCCAGGATCAGCCCGCCCTGAAGGGCCGCCACGACCCCGGTGGCCAGCTCGGCCACATCGGCCTCGGAATTGAGCTCTCCACGATCCCGCATTCGGCCGAGCCCCGCCGCCAAGTACGACTGCCAGGTTTGGAACGCATGATCGAGCTTGGCCCGCATGGGGCCGGACTGCTCTGCCAACTGGCTCACCAGCGACCCGAGCGGGCACCCACGCGCACCGTTCCGCACGCGGTTGAACTCGACCACGTCGCCCGCCCATTCCTGCAGATCGGCCAGAGACTCCAGCCTCGCAAGCCACGAGCATTGCCGGGCGAGCACCGCAGCGATCTGGAAGTCCACGACAGCGTCGATCAACGCTTCCTTGGTCGGGAAATAGCGACAGACCTGCGAGCGGCTGACACCCGACGCCGCACGGACCCGTTCGATGCTCGCCCCTGCGACGCCGAGCCGGACGACGAGCTCGGCGGCGCCCCGAACGATCCGGTCCCGCGTGGCCGAATCCCAACCGGCCCGGCCCGAGGCTGACTCCGCGAGTTCCTCTCTCGACACGCTCAGATGCTAACGAACCCGAACCAGTTGGTCCATTCTGCCTGTCGCATCGCAGGCCGAAGGCGAACAACGAGCGCGCTCGTGCTGCCCCCCGACGCCTCCCCGGCCACCACAGGAGGGCCAAAGTCCTGCAGAACGATGGATCCCCGGCCATCGTGCGCCACACCTGCCGCAGGCATCGCGTCGCACACCAAGCCGGCTAGACTAAGCAGTCCGCAATGTCCAGTTCAGACGTTCAACATCACGTCCTCAGGCTAGGATCGCGTCCGTGACGAGTGCCGGAGCCGAGCCTCCCGCGCGGCGCCTGACCGCCCGCGGCGCCCTGACGCGCGACCGCATCGTCCGAGCCGCGGCTGATCTCATGCACGCCAACGGCGTCGCCGGCACGACCATGGATCAGGTGGTCGAGGCGTCCGGTACCAGCAAGTCACAGCTCTACCACTACTTCGAAGACAAGGACGCCCTGGTCACTGCGGTGATCAAAATGCAAGCCGCGCGTGTGATGGAGCGACAGGAACCGCACCTGGAGCAACTCAGCTCACTGCAGGGTCTGCGGCGTTGGCGTGATGCGATCGTTCGCTTCATCGACGAGCGCCACGGAGCACACGGCTGCGAGATCGGCTCGCTGGCGAGTGAACTGACAGACCGGTCCGAACCGGCTCGCATTTTGATCAACGCTACGTTCCAGCACTGGGAGTCGTACCTCGCCGCGGGCATCCGCCGGATGCAGGAGCGCGGCCAGGTCGACGCAAGCGCCGACCCTGCCGAACTCGCCACCGGCATCATGGCGGCCTACCAGGGCGGCTACCTCCTCTCGCAGGCCGCACGGAGCGCGCAGCCGATGGCGCTGGCGCTCGACCTCGCAATCCGCAACATGGAAGCGCTTGCGGTACAGGAGAAACGTGCACCCGAGGCGGCCAGCTGATCATCCAACTCCAGGGGCACTGCACCGACCTGGTGAGACCGGCCGCGTGCCCCCTGCCACCACCAACGGCACATGAACAACCACGGCGGTCAGTTTCGACCGCGCGTCGCCAGGGGTCAGGTTCCGGCCGACATTGACGCGGCGGAGCTGAGCGGTTCGCCCTGCCTGGGCCGTGAGCTCGAGGCCGGTATCAGAGATGCGCCTGCGCGCCGTCTCCTCCGTCGCCGGCAGTTCCCCGACGAGCTCGCTCGGCGTATCCCGCGGCACCCGACCAGCTTGAACCGATCATGTGCGACCGCAGTTGCCCGCTCTCGTCATCGGCTCGGTCGGTCACACCCGGTCAGCCCGGTTCGGGCGGCAATCGTACTGCTTGGTCAGCTCCTCATCGAGCTGGGTCGGGGACGGCGTGACGCCGTTCGGGAGCTGGCGTTGGAGCGGCGTGTCCTCCGCGCCGCGAGCCTTGGCCAGGCACGCGAGCAGCGCCTGGTAGCCGGTGGGGTCACGGATCGGCTCGTTGCAGTTCGGGCAGGTGGTCATCGGCTCCTCCGCTTCCTCGGGCCAAGGCTTGTGCTTCCACGGGGCCAGATCGACGTACGCCGAGACGAGCCGCAAGCCGCGGCGTCCCCAGCACCGCGGGCCGAGGTCGCGTCTTGGTGCGTCCTTCTGGTCGCGCACATCGGTCGGTGGCCTCACGGCGGGAATCGACCAGGCCGGCGTCGAGGTGGTTCTGAAATTCACGCACTGGTCGACGGATCCGCGGCGTCACCTTCCTTTCCAGCACCGAAGAGATCTCGGTACTCCCCGTACCCCTCGCGCTCCAGATCAGCGAGGGGCACGAACCGCAGTGCGGCGGAGTTGAGGCAGTAGCGGCGCCCACCCCGGTCAAGCGGACCGTCATTGAAAAGGTGCCCCAGATGACTGTCGGCATGAGCGGATCGAACCTCGACCCTGCGCATCCCGTAGCTCCGGTCATCCCGCTCCACCACATTGCCCTGGACGATCGGCTTCGTGAAGCTCGGCCAGCCCGTACCGCTGTCATACTTGTCGACAGAGGCAAAGAGCGGCTCACCGGAAACAACATCCACATAGATGCCCGGTTCCTTGTTGTTCAAATATGCGCCGGTGAAGGCCCGTTCGGTTGCGCCTTCTTGGGTGACCCGGAACTGCTCAGAGGTCAATCGGGCGACAGCCTCCGGCGTTTTGCCGTACTTCGGCTCCAAGTCATCTCCTCCATGTCTCTACGGTGGACACCGCGATGATGGTTGCTCCCGCCCAGCCCGAGATCAGTTGCCGAACACGCTGAGCGGCCTACACGCCAACCTCGAACGCAACCACGTGGCGGCGCGACGGGTCAGCCTGATTGGACCGAGTAGTCCGACTATATGCTCCGGGCCGTGGCGGCGTCGAGGCCCTCGCCCGCGGTGAGGTCGCGGCCCTTCTCCACCACGACACCCCCTCGAGACCGGCGTTGACCGCGATCTGCTCGAGCGGAGCCTCCAGCGCGACCTTGACGATGTTCGCGCCGGTGGCCTCGTCACCGTCCAGGCCCAGGCCCTCGAACAGCCCGGCACCCGGCTGCAGCCGGGCCACGCCACATCGACGAGGATGCCCTCCTACCGTGGGGGCCGCCTTCTCGGAGATGACCTCGCCACGGGGCCAGGATGGCCATGTCGGCGAGCATCGCCTTCGCGGTCGCCGAAGCCCGGCCCGGCGTCGGCGGACGTGCGAGCCGTCCCTTCCACGGGCCACCCGGGTACGGGCCGGCCTTCACGGCGCCGCGCTCGTGCCACCCAGCCCACCGCCTTGACCGACCCTCGCCGGACCCTCAATACTCGGACCGTATAGTCCATACTTGCAGGCTCGCCTGATCGCCCGACAGCGAGGAGCCGCAGAGCGCCATCGTTCGACAAGGAGTGATCGCAGTGCTCATGCGCACCGACCCGTTCCGAGAGCTTGACCGACTGGCCCAGCAGATGACCGGCGTCTCGCGAGGTACCTGGTCACGGCCAACCCCCATGCCGATGGACGCGTACCGCGAGGGCGACACGTTCGTGGTCCACTTCGATCTGCCGGGAGTGGACCCTGCGAAGATCGATCTCAACGTCGAGCACAACGTGCTCACGGTTCGGGCCGAGCGGCGTCCGGCCGCCGTGGCCGACGGTGTCGAGATGCAGATCTTCGAACGTCCGAGCGGAGCGTTCTCCAGGCAGCTGTTCCTGGACAACCTGGACACCGAGCGCATTGAGGCCACGTATGAGGCCGGCGTGCTGACCCTCCGGATCCCGGTTGCGGAGAAGGCCAAGCCGCGACGGATTGCCATCGGCAACTCGGACGACGGACGCGCCAGCGTCGAAAGTCCGTCTGCCGACCGCATGTGATCCGCTTCTCATCGAGTGCAGTCAACGGAGATGGGTGACGGACGCGGCGAGGGCTTTGTCCCTGTCCCCGCAGGTCGCGCGGAAGTGGCCTGAATCGCTCCGGGGCAGTCCCTGCCTGACGGCGAGCGCCGATTCAGTCCATCCACATCAACACCTGGGCCGTGAAGGAGAACCGCAACGATGGCGAAGCAGATCGCGTTCGACGAGGAGGCGCGCCGCGGGCTCGAGCGTGGCATGAACACCCTCGCCGACGCCGTCAAGGTGACGCTCGGCCCGCGCGGCCGCAACGTCGTGCTGGAGAAGAAGT